>JAJXZK010000011.1 GCA_021780095.1 Acidobacteriota bacterium
TAGAGTTCTTCTTCCGCGAAGGATTGGGCGCGTCCGCTTTGTGCTTTGATCGTCTCTCTCGGTAGTATAGGATTCTTATTTGAGTAGATGAAGTGCTGGCGAATCGCCAGCAACCCTCCTGCACAACATTGTTGCCATACCAATCGTGGCCGGACGCAATTGCAGCCGCCTTCTGAACCATGGAAGCGTCCGCGTGTCGGGGCCCCGGAAACGAGCGGAAACGAGTCGAGATGCAAGCGAAGACAGCAGTGGTATTGGGCGCCCAGTGGGGCGATGAAGGCAAAGGAAAGATTGTCGACGTTCTTTCCGGAAGATTTTCCGTGGTGGCGCGCTATGCCGGCGGCCACAATGCAGGACACACTGTCATTATCGACGGCAAGAAGTTCATCCTGCAGCTAGTGCCTTGCGGAGTACTGCGACCGGATTGCCGCGCCGTCATCGGCAACGGCGTTGTCCTGGATCCAATGGCGTTTTTGATCGAGGTAGCCCGGTTGAAGGAGCTGGGAGTGGACGTCGCGGGACAGCTTTTTGTGTCGGACCGGGCACACGTAATTCTGCCGTATCACCGTATGATTGAGCTGGCGGCAGAAAATGCTCCAGGGCGGATGAAGATTGGCACCACCAGCCGGGGCATCGGGCCGGCCTACGAAGACAAGATGAAGCGCGGCGGCCTGCGGGTGGTCGACCTGCTGAACATGGATCTGCTGCGCACGCACATTCAAAATGCGTGCCACGAAAAAAATACGATTGCGCATGCGCTGTTCGGCAGCGAGCCGCTGGACCCGAACAAGATGTACGAGGAATATGCCCGTGCGGCGGAAGCGCTGGCGCCGTTTGTGGCCGATACCTCCCGCATGTTGAACGATGCGCTGAGGGCGGGCGGAAGCATCATGTTCGAGGGGGCGCAGGGAACCTTGCTCGATATCGATCATGGGACGTATCCGTTTGTCACCTCTTCGTCGGCGACGGCTGGCGGAGCAGCCACGGGAACCGGCGTGGGGCCAACCAAGATTGGCACGGTCATTGGCGTGACCAAGGCATATGTGACGCGGGTGGGTGAAGGACCGTTCCCTACAGAGATTCACGATGCAAAGGGAGAGCTGATTCGAGCCCGTGGGCAGGAATATGGGGCGGTGACGGGACGGCCGCGGCGTTGCGGTTGGCTCGACCTGCCGCTGCTGCGTTACTCCACTCAGGTCAACGGGACGGAATGGCTGGTAGTCACAAAGCTGGACGTGCTGGACACGCTGAAGGAAATCCCCGTGTGTACCGCCTACAGAATTCACGGAAAGATAACCGACACCATTCCAGCGGATGTGCGAGGCTTGGAAGCAATTGAGCCAATCCTCACCACGATGAGGGGTTGGGACGGGGCGACCGAGAATGTTCGCACCTTCGATGCCCTGCCGTCCGCGGCAAAAGAGTACTTGAAGTTTCTGGAAGAGGAATCCGGCGCGAAGATCGGAATGATTTCGACCGGACCCGATCGCGACCAGACGATCGTGCTGCCCGAGTTCGAGGCCACGCTCGATCGGATGTCGGCGAGCTCAAAATGATTGACCCTGGAAGAGGTTGCAATCTCGAGCGGTGAGGTTGCAATCTGCAGAGGCCTTGTCGCCAGTTTGCCTGCGACGCGATCCCCACGTAACGCGACAGACGGGAAGCATATCCCGAGGAGAAGCTGGAATGATTTCATTTATCGTGCGTATGCGATTTGCCCAGGAAGATCGCAAAGAGGTTCTGGATGCCGTGCAACAGCTGGCGGCGGCCTCTCGCCAGGAACCCGGATGCGTCAGTTATATTCCGCATGAGCTGGCTGGCGATTCCAGCCTGGTGATGATTTACGAGCAGTATCGTGACGAGGCGGCACTGGAAGCGCATCGGGCCTCGCCGCATTTTCACAAATACGCGATCGGCGGACTTTTTCAGTGGATGAAGGAGCGCAGCGTCGAGGATTTGAACGCGCTGGCGTAAATTGAAGAGTGACGGAGCGGGGACATCGTTGAAATTTTACGAATTATCCTTTGACTCCGGCGAAAGCTCGAACTAACATCCCGATACAGCCATGCGAGCGCAGTGTCACTCCACGATTCGATCTTCCGAAGCGCAGAGCCTCCCCCGCGGAAGTGCCGGAATTCTACTGCTGTTGCTTTGGCTTCCGGCTGCGAATTCCACGTCCCTGCCCCATCCTCACCCGCAGCCCAGGCAGGTTGTCCACATCATTGAGAAGCTGGAACGGATGTGGCAGCAGGCGGAGCTCACCGGCAATACGGGCACCATGACGACGATGCTTTCTGAGGATTATCTGGGGATTTATGGCGATGGCACGCTCGCGACCAAGGCAGAAACCATTGCCAGCTTCAAAAGAGGCACGACAAAGTTCACTCAGATCCATACGTGGGACCGCAAGATTCGCGTGTTTGGCAGTACAGCCGTGGTGGTTTCGAAGGCGCACGTCACCGGCGAGCACGACGGAGAAAATCTCAGCGGTTACTATCGCTACACGCGCGTGTATCACCGTCATAATGGGGTGTGGCAGATTGTGAGCTTCGAAGCCAGTGCCAGCCATCCGCCCAAGCAAAAGCAAGACGCAGCGCCGGGCACGGAATCCGCGCCGACGACCGCTGAACCCGCGCCCGCCGCCCCGCCGCAGTGATGTGATGCATTAGCGCTTTTCTTGCAGCAGTGCCGCGTGCAGGCGCTCCCAGGTAATCTCGAGAGGCTCCGGTAAGACGCGAGTCTCGCCAATCACCGTCATAAAATTTGTGTCGCCCGACCACCGCGGCAGCATGTGCATGTGGAGATGGCCAGTCACTCCGGCGCCGGCGGCCTTCCCCAGGTTCATCCCGAGATTGATGCCTTCCGGGCGATAGATTTTTCTCAGGATGCGGTCCAGTTGTTGCGACATCGCCATCATCTCCTGGGCTTCCGCAGTTTCGAGCGTACCCAGCTCTGCGGTGTGAGCATAGGGCAGAATCATGACGTGGCCGGAGTTATACGGGAAGGCATTCAGGCAGATAAAACACCGCTCGCCGCGCGCAACGATGTTGGCGGCGCGATCGGCATCCGCAGGCGGCAGCCCTGCTTCGACGGCATGAGCGGAGGCCGCCAGCAAATTGCAAAACACGCACCCGGTATCTCCGGACCACGCGGCCAGTTCCGACGGCACCCCCTGGCGGGTGGCCGTGTCCACCGTACTGACGTAGCGATAGCGCCAAGGAGTCCACAAGATATCCATACCGGGAAGTATAGCTGCGGATTGCCGATTCCCAATGCCCACGGTCGGCTCAGTGCTGCGGCTGCATCGGAAGAAACCGCTCAACGATGATGCACCACGATGTTCAGAGATGAATGATGAGCTTGCCAATGTGAGAATCGCCAGGTTCAAGCAGGGAGATGAAAGCGTCGGGAGCTTTCTCTATGCCATCGATTACAGTTTCCTGGTGCAGCACTTTGCCGGCACGCAGCAGCGGAATCATTTCCGCCTGGAATGCGGGCATGCGGTGAAGATGATCGGCGACCAGCAGACCCTGCATCCGCAAGCGGCGAATGATAATCTGGTGCAGATTTTTCGGTCCCGGCGATGGTGAGTTATACCCGGCGATAGCGCCGCACATCACAATACGGCCGTGATTGCGCATGGAACTCAGCGCGGCCTCCAACTGAGGACCGGCGGTGTTATCAAAATAGACGTGCAGTCCGTCCGGAGCGGCAATTTCCAACTGGCGCAGTGATTCCGTTTCGCGATAGTTGAAAGCGTAGTCAACGTGCAGCTGCTTTTTGAGAAACGCCACTTTGGCCGCCGAACCCGCACTGGCGATGACAGCGCAACCCTGCAATTTCGCCAATTGGCAGGCAACGCTGCCTACTGCACCACCCGCGGCAGAGATGAAGACCGTTTCCCGTTCCTTAATTTTCGCAATGTCGTTCAGACCGACCCACGCTGTTAAGCCCGTGGCTCCCAGAACGCCCAGATAGGCGGAGGGGGGCGCCACCGTTGCGTCGATCTTCCGCAACTGCGATGCCTGGCCGATGTAGTAATCGCGCCAGCCGCAGAAACTCAACACCCACGTGCTGGGACGGAAAGCGGCGTCGCGGGATTGCAGCACCTGTCCAACCGCGGCGCCATCCAGAGCTTTGCCGACCGCGAACGGCATAATGTAGGACTTGCCCTCATTCATCCGGCCGCGCATGTAGGGATCGATGGAGAAAAAAGAATTCCGGACGAGAACCTCTCCCGGCTGCAGTTCCGGCAGTTCAACGGTTGTAAGCGCGAAATTATCGCGTGTCGGCTCGCCTTGCGGACGAGAGACCAAACGTATTTCCTTTGCCTGGATATTCATGGTCGGCACGTGAGGCATCCTTGCATCCGATGATCGCGGACACGAATCGGATTCGCGGCAATGCATTTCTTGTACTACCGCATTATCCGCCGTTCGCGGTGAGCATGGAAACCGCGGAGGCAAACTTTCGGACGGGGCGGGATAAATCGCCCTAACTGTCGCTGCTGCAGCGATGGGATTTTTCCCAGTTCTCGAGTGAGCCGTCGAATGTGGAGCACGTTTTGGATGCCCCGCAGAGCCTGCAGGTTGAGAGAATCAACATGCGGCCGAGCTCCGCGACGATTATGTTCGTGAAACGGGACGTTGACTCTGGTGGACATGATGACATCGGACGAGAACTCCTTCGCGGGGATGCCCCTTAACAAGGTTTCTAGTCAGAAATCGTTGGGCATGTCTGTGACCAAAATCACTCCCAATGGCGCTAATATTGTTTCGAGATCCATGGATGCAGTGCAGTTCTCGTTGACACTGTTTTCCACCGATTGATATAGTTTTAGTTGGGAGCGAGGCGGCCTAGGACTCACGCGCTCCGTTTCCCAATCCAGGGTTCCTTTTCTTCCCGGGCTCAAAATCTCGAACATGCCTGTTTTTTAGGTACCACCCAGGGGGTCGCTTTCTGACTTTTAGGTGATGGTGCCACCGACAGCGTTTCGAGCGAATAGCTAGAGAGAGAAGCCCCCGGATTTCACGTCCGGCTGAGATGCCCTTTCGACAGCCAGTCGCCGCGGCGACCGCAGCCGGCTTGAATGGACGACCTTCGGTTTCGTCATGGAACCGGGTGGTTGCCCGATACGACGTGCCCGTCGCGCCGTATGAGTCCGGAGCCCCCTAAGCCTTATGGTCGACGTCCTCAATCCCGAACACACTGCGAGTAAAACCCTGAACACTACATTGGAAGCCAACGAAGTCACAACCCTCGAGACGCAAAACGAAGCGCCTGAAAATAACCACCACATTTCTGCCGCGGCAGAAACCCAACCAGCCGAGCCCAATTCCCAGACATCTGAGCCGACAAGCGATGCCGCAATTTCTGCGCCGGCGAGTGAGCCGCAAGCGGCTGCGCCTCAGACTGCGGAAGCGCAAGATCTCTCTTCCCACGAGGAAGAGATGGATTTTGGTGCATTGCTGGAGTCTTTTGAGCACGAGCAGGCGGCACAAGAGGCCGCGCAAGCCGTCGACGGCAACGTCGTTACGGGCATCGTGATCAAGCTGACCGACAAGCATGTCGTGGTCGACGTGGGTCTGAAATCCGAGGGTTTGATTCCCATCGAGCAGGTGCTGGACCACACGGGCCAGCCGAAACTGCAGGCGGGTCAGACGATCGAGGTGGTTGTCGAGCATGAGGAACCCTCGGGCAGCTACCTGCTGAGCTACGACAAGGCGCTGCGCCATCGCGTGTGGGACACAATTGAGAAAGCTGCGAACGACAAGGCTCCTGTGAGCGGTTTGGTCGTCAGCCGAGTCAAGGGCGGCCTGACAGTGGATATCGGCATCAAGGCATTCCTGCCTGGCTCGCAAGTGGAGATTCGTCCGGTTCGCAACCTGGAGTCCTACATAGGCCAGACCATTGAAGTTCGCGTCATCAAGTTGAACAAGAAGCGCGGCAACGTCGTGGTTTCTCGCAAAGAGTTGCTGGAGAACGAAGCGTCGCTGAAGCGGTCGCTGACGCTGGACCACCTGGAAGAAGGAACGATTCTGACCGGGACGGTAAAAAACCTGACCGAGTACGGAGCGTTCGTCGATCTGGGCGGCATCGATGGACTGCTGCACGTGACCGATATGTCTTGGGGGCGACTGACGCATCCTCGCGACCTGGTAAACGTGGGCGATGAGATTCAAGTGAAGGTGTTGAAATTCGATCGCGAAAAGCAGCGCATTTCGCTCGGATTCAAACAGCTGACGCCGGATCCGTGGCTGGACGTTGCGGAGCGCTATCCGATTGGCGCGCGTGTACGCGGACGTATTTTGAGCGTGACTGACTATGGTGCGTTTGTGGAACTGGAGCAAGGCATTGAAGGCCTGGTCCATGTGTCCGAGATGACATGGTCAAAGCGCATGAAACATCCGACCAAGCTGGTAAAGCCAGGCGATGAGATTGAGACCATCATCCTGAATGTAAATCCGGCAGATCGGCGTATTTCGCTCGGCATGAAACAGCTGCTCGAAAATCCGTGGGAACATCTTTCCGAGCGCTACGCGACTGGAAGCGTGGTCGAAGGTCGCGTCCGGAACCTGACAGAATTTGGCGCGTTCATTGAAATTGAAGATGGAATTGACGGTCTGGTTCACGTCAGCAATATGAGCTGGACCAAGCGCATCAAGCACCCGTCTGAAGTGGTGAAGAAGGGCGAGAAGGAGAA
>JAJXZK010000113.1 GCA_021780095.1 Acidobacteriota bacterium
TAAACATCTCAACAGCCCGGAATTCAAGCAGCAAATGGCGGAGATTGCGAAGCAGCAAGCCGATTTAAAGCATTTGGATTTCGCGCAGATGCAGCGCCAGATCGACGCCGCCACCGCGAAGATCAATAGCCCGGAGTTCAGGCAGCAAATGAAAAGTCTTCAAAGGCAGATGGCAAGCCGGGATTGGCAGCGCAGCATGGAAGAAGCCAGTAAGCAACTGAAAGTCGCAGAACAGCAGCAGGAGAACGCCATCCAAAGGTTGGACCTATCCAAGGTGCAGGAACAGATCGATGCCGCCACGGCCAAAATTAGTAGCCCGGAGTTCAAACAAAAAATGGACGATCTGCAAAAACAGATTGAAAGCGGAGCCATGGAGCGCAGCATGGAAGAGGCCAGCAAGCAGCTGAAAGCGGCAGAAGATCAGACGCGTCAGGTACAGACAAAGTAACTCGATCGCTTGACAGGCTCGCTGCGAAGGCAAGCCTTGCCGACGAGCCCATTCGCTGGCCAATTCTTGTCGTTGATGCTCTTGTAGCTGTCGACATCCAGCATCATGTTCCCAACGCCCCAAACGAAGTGTTCCACATCCCACAGGGCCTGACGCACCTTCGGTTCAATAAACCGCATCCACAATCGAGCCTTGAAGCCACTGGATCGGCTGAGCGCGACCTCGGACCGTCGATTCGCTCGTGTTTCAATTCTGGCGCTCGCGTCGCGACATCTTTGTTGCCGGAATCGAACCAATTTCAACTACAGTAAGGACAAACCAATTGGCAGCGTTCCGTGCACTTCAGGAGAAAATCTCATGTGTTTTTCAGCGACTGCCAACTTTACCGGAAGCGCCGTACTCGGCGCGATCGGAGTCGCCACTATAGTGGAAGTAAAGCATCGCCGCGAGTTGCTCTTTGCCTCGCTGCCTTGCCTGTTTGCCCTGCATCAATTTACCGAAGGCTTCGTCTGGCTGGGCTTGAACGGCAAACTATCGCAGACCGCCCTGCATGGCGTTGCCGCAGCTTATGTCTTATACGCGCAAGGACTGCTTCCGTTTCTCTTGCCGCTCAGTGTGCTGCTGATTGAACCCACGCGGCACCGCCGCAATCGCATGATGGGTTTCCTCATTCTCGGCAGTGGGCTGGCGCTCTACATCCTTTGGGGATTGATGATGGATCCGCTGCAGGTCTACGCCGTCGGACACAGCATCGTGTACAACAATCCGCTCACGACAAACAAGCCTGTGGCCGTCCTCTATGTCATCACCACCTGCGGTGCGCTATTCTTCTCCGGCTTTAGGGATCTGGTGATCCTGGGGTGGCTTAACATGGTCGGCCTCATCATCGTCATGCTGATCATGTCCTACGCATTTACCTCCGTGTGGTGCGCCTATGCCGCTGTTGTCAGCGTCGTCATCTATTTCTTTTTCCGCCGCAGTCGTAGCGCAAGACCAGCGAAATATTTACTCACCGTCTAATCGAATCTAGCAATTGACGGTGGGAAGTTTTTACGCGTAGCTTGTTTTTTGATCTCACCATAAATTCGCGCATCCTTGCGCCGCCGCGTCAAGCATATTCATTCATCCGGTTCGCATCCGACCTTAATACAGCGATCAACTGCGCACGGATACGTTCCGTGCCAGTGTTCGTATTCTCCCCCCTCAGGTGACCCCGCTTGGCAGCCCCGAGTATCGCCAGACCTTATCCACCTCTGCGACCCATCCCGGTCGCCGAACCTGCACACTCCCGACAACCGCGTATCAGCGCGTGGATCGACTGCTACCCCGGCCGCGCGTTCCTCGCACTGACCGCGTTCTATGGAGCGGTACTATTCATTCTTTCTTCCGTGAAGTTGCTTTGGCTGGATGAGCTGATCACGTTGCACATTGCGCGACTGGGAAGTCCTTCCGCTATCTGGAATGCGCTTGCCCACGGCGCCGATCCCAATCCTCCGCTAACCCATCTTCTCGTCCTCGCTAGCATGCGCTTGTTTGGCGAACATGAGTTTGCCCTGCGTCTGCCCGCAATGGTTGGCTACTGGATTGGAATGCTGGCGCTGTTTCAATTTTTGCGTCGCTGGGTTTCTGGAACCTGGGCTCTCGCCGGCGTCGCCATGTCGATGAGCATGGCCGCCTTTCAGTACAGCTACGAGAGCCGATCCTATGGAATCTTTTACGGTCTCGCCATGTTGGCCGTGTACTGCTGGGGCCGCGCTGTCGATCCATCCACCTCTTCGGTCCGCCGATGGGTCGCTCTGCTGGGCATGGTGGCAGCACTGGCGACTGGAGTCTCCACCAGCTATTTTGCCGTGCTGGCATTTCTTCCTATCGCCGCCGGAGAAGTTGCGCTCACCTTCGCGCGCTGGCAACATGCGGGCTGGCGAGAAGATTCATTCCTGCGCTCGATTCAGTTGCGGATATGGGCCGCCATGGCGATCGCCGGAGCCCCTCTGCTGTTGTTTCGTCCGTTGATTCAGCATGCCATCGCGGAGTTTGCGCCCCATGCCTGGAATAAGGTCTCCTTCGATCAGGTCAGCGACTCATATACTGAGATGGTCGAGTACATCCTTTTTCCCATTCTCGCGCTGCTCCTCTTCACAATTGTGGTTCTTGTGCTCTCTCGATTTTGCGCGCACTGCCGCGCGTCTATTCGTCCGCGATGGATAGGAAGCCTCGCCACAGAACAGGCATATTTCAAGCGCAGTCGTCTTCCGCTGCATGAGGCCGTCGCGGTCTTTGCGCTGATGGCGTATCCCATCCTTGGCTATATCGTCGCATCGATCCGCGGCGGCATGATGTCGCCGCGGTTCGTGATCCCCGTGTGCTTTGGCTTTGCCATTGCCGGCACCATGGCCTGCTATCGCATCTTTGGCCATCTGCGTTTCGCTGCCGTCAGCCTGCTACTGCTATGCACGGTATGGTTTGGCGTGCGCGAGTCAGTGATCGCGTACTGGTACAGCGAACAGAAACAGTGCTTCTACAGAGTAGTGGACCACTTTCCCCTCGCAGAATTTCCCACCGGTCCTATCGCTATTCCCGATCCGCTGTTGGCCCTTACGTTTCGCCATTACGCGCCACCCGGCCTCGCTGCGCGAGTCGTGTTTCCCGTGGATTTTCCCGCGATTCGCCACGACCGCGGCGACGACTCCCCGGAGCAGAATCTTTGGGCGGGACGAAACAGCCTGTATCGCCTGCCGATCGTCACCCTGGCATCGCTGCAGCATAGTGCCGGCAAATATGTGATTCTTACCGACGATAAAAATTGGATGCTACAGGACCTCCTGCAGCATCGCTATCCAATTCAACGACTAGATATCAACAGCAGGGCAACAGCGATCGGCGGCTTTACTCCGCTGAGCCACGGAACGCCCGTCTTCTATTCGGCCGCCGGAGACAAGTTTTTCAAAACCCATCCCGGCCTCGTGCTGGCTCCCATTCACATTCAAAGGGCAGAGAATCTTCCCGCCGGCAAGCTCAGCGTTGCTGAGGGAGGCGCGTTTAGTCTGCGACACTCAACCTCGCCAAGTGCGCATCGCGCAGCGCCCGGTTGGTAGCAAAAGAAAAGCTTGAGACCCGCATCAACTGCGGATCTCAGGCTCTTCTTTTTTCCGTTGAACTATTTATTGACCAGACTGCGGTCCAGGTCCCTCGCCAGGCCCTCCCGATCCAAAGCGATGATGGAAATGCTCCTGCCGCATTTGCTGCAGCTTCAATTTCTGCTCCGGCGTCAGCGCCTCGCGCATGTCCAGATGGAAATTGACAGCCGCCCTGTTCTCTACCAGTCTCGCGGCGCTGATTTCTTCCAGCTTGCTGTTGATCGCACTCCGATCCGGAGTTTCGGCTGAGAGCATCTCTCTCAACTCCAGCTTCTTAACCTGCAAGTCTGCCCGATTGTGAATCTCAGCTTTGCGGAAATCGAACGTCTCCGTGCGAATCTTCTGCGCCTGTTCCGGCGTCATGCCGATCCGCTCGCGGAATGTAGGATTGTTGGCCATCCGTGCCAGCATGAATTCGTGGTGACCATGCATTCTTCCCCAATCGCCGTGGCCCCATCGCATATCTCCGCGATCCCATGGATCGGGCCGATTCATCTGGTGCATGCCCTGGGGACGAAACTGTTGGTTTGTAACGGCCTGCGATGGTGGGGGGGACGAGGCCGGGGCAGCATTCTGACCAAAGGCCAGCGGCAACGACACGGCAAGGGAAACGAGGGCGAGCGCGACTTTCGAGTGAATTCGCATTTTTTCTTCTCCGGTGTTTCACGTTTATCTTGTGCTCGAGTGCATCTTGATTTGCGAACGTTGTCCGCTTTGGCGTGACAGTGTCCGACATTCCTGTAGACACGATCGTCGAGGGAGAGTTTCGCTCGCCACTCCACATATTTCTTGAGCGTTCCGCGTCCCACTGCGGGCACACTCCACCCATGCATCCATGCGCACCGGATGCACGCAGCCACGGCGGTGGCTGGGTGAGAGACGGACCCTTCCCGCACCAAGTCTCAAGCGAAGAGGAGATTGACTAGCTTGGTGACCCCGGTCACACCACGCCAACATGCCTCCCGTTTATGCTATGAAGTAGGAAGCTTATGAAAACTGTGTTTGTTGTGGGCGCTGGCCCAGCGGGATTGTTTGCCGCCCAGAAAATTGCCATGTCCGGTAACCAGGTCTTCCTGTTCAATCGGGATATCAAGCCTGGCGGCCTCGCCGAGTACGGCATCTATCCACTGAAGGACAAGATGAAGTTCGGCTTGCGCAAGCAGTTCGCCAAGGTTCTCGCGCTGCCCAACGTTCATTATTTCGGACACGTCAAGATCGGCGAGCAGGGCGACCTGACACTGGCCGATCTGCGCGCCATGCATCCGGCTGCTATGGTGTTTGCCTGCGGCGCCCAAGGCTATAACGCGTTGGGCCTTCCCGGCGAAGACTTTTCCGGCGTGTATTCCGCCAAGGATTTCGTCTACGGCTACAACCAACTGCCGCCCTATTCGACCCGAGATCTTTCCACCGGTAAACGCGTCGCCATCATCGGCATGGGCAACGTTGCTGCCGACATCATGCGCTGGCTTCTGAGAGATTGCCCGGACCGGCAGACCGAAGAAGTGATCATCGTCGCCCGTCGCGGTCCGTATGAAGCCAAATTCGACAAGAAAGAAATCGAGCACGTGGAAGAGTACATTTCGCGCGAAGATTTTCTGCGCGAACTAGATCGCATCCGCGAAACCTGCGAGGCCTGCAATCAGGACCTGTCTCTAGAAAAGCTGGGCGAATCCACCTTCCCATTTCTGACCAAGACGTTTCCCGCAGAGGATCGTCCCAAGTTGACCTTCCGCTTTCTTTCTTCACCCAAAGAGATCATCGCCGGTCCCGATGGTCGCATCCAGAAACTGATCGTCACCGAAAATAATCTCGCTCTCAGGATGGACGGCAGCACTCAGGCAAAAGCCACCGACCGCACCGCCGCACTCGATGTAGACACCTTGATTTTTGCCATCGGCGACAAACATGATCCCTCCGTCGGCCTGCCCATGGGCCCCGATGGCTATGCCACCAAGCCTGGTCCGGAATCTCTGAAAGAGCCGGCCTATGAAGCCTGGGACCTGGCACGGAACGAATCGCTGCACGGCATTTTTGTTGTGGGATGGGCGCGCCGCGCCAGCACTGGGCTCGTCGGCATTGCGCGTCACGATGGGGAAGAGGGCGCGAAAAAAGTCCTCGAGTATTTGCAGGACAAGCCGGACTCCAGCGAACTTTCCGCGGAAGCCTTGATTGCCGCATTGCAAGCGAAAGGCGCGAATCCTGTCACCAAAGCGGATCTCGAAATCCTCGGACGGGTCGAAGAACAGCAAGCGCGGCAGCGCAACCTCACCTCATTCAAATATTCCGACGACGAAACCATGCTGCAGGCAATCCAAAGCGAACGTGATGCATTTTCGGTGCGGTAGCGGCTCATCCGCGTTGCAGACGCTCTCCGCCGCTTCCCGTATGTTCTCCGCGTCAGTTGATCGAGCGTCTCGGCTGCAGCCTTATTGTGCGGCCGGTGCAGTATCCGGCAACACGTGAATGGTATGCAGCCAAGTTTCCGCCACCTGCGGCCAGTGCGTAATCGGCAATGCGGTTGGCCGCAATCCATATCCATGGCCGCCCTGCGTATAGATATGCATCTCGGCAGGAACCCCGGCATGTTTCAGCGCCATAAAATACACGATTGAGTTTTCTACGTGGACCGGATCGTCCTCGGCTTGTACCAGGAAGGTCGGCGGCGCCTGTGCCGTCATCCGAATCTCCGGGTTCTGCTCAAAGCTCTTTTCCGCCAGCGCCAGGTAACCCGGATAGATGATGATCGCAAAGTCAGGCCGACAACTCAGTTGATCGGCAGCATCCACGGCAGGATACATCCGCCTATCGTAGTGCGTGCTCAGAGCAGCGGCCAGATGTCCTCCCGCCGAAAAGCCCAGTACCCCGATCCGATTTGGATCGATATGCCACTCCCTCGCATGTTCGCGCACCATGCCAAGCGCGCGCTGCGCATCCTCTAATGCCGCAGGGGACTTGGGATACGGTCCGGAGTTGGGCACTCGGTACTTCAACAGAATGCAGTTCACCCCGATTCGGTTGAGCCAGTCGCAGACCTCAGTTCCCTCCAGGTCGATCGCCAGAATTTGATAGCCTCCGCCAGGAAAAACGACAACCGCGGCACCCGTGTTATTTCCC
>JAJXZK010000014.1 GCA_021780095.1 Acidobacteriota bacterium
CAGGTCGGTGTCCTCGGAAATCAAATCTTCCTTTACCCCGCCAGTGATTTCGCAGTCATCGTAAGTGAACACAATCCAGAAGACAATTTAGAACAAAAATCGGCCGTCGATCATGCGCGTGTGATTGCCAATTGTTTTGAGCACTCCACCGTATTGCCTTTCCGTTTTGGGACCGTATTTCCCGATGACGACGCCTTGCGCCGCTCGGTCCGCAGCAATCAGCGCCAGTTCTCCGCCAATGTGGAACGTCTTCGCGGCAAAGCGGAGATGCACTTGAAGGTGGTGTTTGACGATGCGGGTCCCGATTCACCCAAGTATCAGTCGTCTCCTTGCGTCGGAAAGGAATATCTTTCCCGGCTTCGCGAGACGGCCACGGTGCAGCGGGAGCGCCAGACCAAGGCAAAAGCTGTCTTTGTCCAGGTCCATCGCATGTTTTCTCCGTTGGAGGAAGACATCACCTGCCGTCGCACCGACAGCGGAAAGATGTTGCTCGATATCGCCCACCTGATTCAGCACGAGAGTGTTGTTCGCTATCAGAACAAATATTCGTGCGCCAGCCAGACCATGCGTGATTGCCAGATCATGCTCTCGGGCCCGTGGCCGCCGTATCACTTCATCCACGGAACCCATCGCGTCTCCGCCCAGGCGGCACACGCATAGATTCATCGCAAGTCTTTATGTAAGGATGTTGCAAAAAGCCCTCGTGAGCCCCACAGCTCACGAGGGTTTTTTATGGGCTTCGCTGCAAGCAGGAGACAAAAGCGACAATGGCGGCCCACACCTTATGGACGCAACCGGCTTGAAAATGGAATCAGGAAAATCGGTCGACGGTGGAAATGTCTTTCTTCCTGCTCATAATGAAGGTTTCCTGCCGCCGGGCGGCAGACGCGTGCTCAATCTTCCGCCAGAACGCGACAAAATAGTCAGTAGCGGAAATGATGGAAACCAGCGCCATAAAGTAGACGGCTGTAATGGCGATCACATGCACCGGCAGTATGAACCAGCCAAAATGCCAAACCGTCCAGCGGTGATCCAGTATCGCCGCCACCACTGCGACAATCTGCGTCACCATCTTCAGCTTGCCCAGGTCGCTGGCCTGAATCGTAAAGCCTTCTGAGGTTGCGATAGAGCGCAATCCACTTACCAGGAACTCGCGTCCGATCACCAGCACCGCGATCCACGCCGGAACAATTCGCGGATTCATCTCCACCAGCGAAATAAAGGCCGCCGTCACCAGCAGTTTGTCCGCCAACGGATCCAGCAACATCCCCATGGTCGTGATCTGGCCGCGTTTTCTTGCCAGGTAGCCGTCCACGCCATCCGTGATCGATGCCAGGATGAAGAGCGCTGACCCAAGGATTTCCGCCTCGCCGTAAAACGAGTGGAAGGGAAATGTCCGCGAAAGCAGCCAAATGAGCAGCGGTACACAAAAGATGCGGCTCATCGTGATGGAGTTGGGGAGATTCACGGCGTTTTCCTGGGTCGGAGGCCTCTAGCATAGGCCTTGCAAGCATTATGCACTACCTTGCGCCTCCTTCGCGTCCGCCGTTTAGTTTTTGCAAGCCTCTGGTGCTTGCAAGCGTCTACTCATTTGCAGATGCAGCAGAAGTTAGCTTCGTTCCAGAATTGCTATCGACAAGAAACAACTTTAATCGGATTCCTCGGTATTGGCTGTATCGGCCAGTCCAGTGAAGGGAAAAAACAGCATGAAGACCGTGCCGCTGCCGCACCTTCGCAGGGGAGAATTTGCCTGACCGGATCCACCATCGAGACTTGCGCTGCCATTGGCCTCGACCATGTTCGCGACCTCGACTGCCGCCCGGCTGCGGACCCGCACCATACCCTGGTGCTTGGCGATGATCTCCGAGCTGATCCACAACCCTAGGCCTGTGCCGGTGATTTCCTTGGTCGTAAAGAACGGTTCAAAAATTCGCTGGCGAACGGCCTCCGTCATCCCCGAACCGGTGTCGGCGATTGTGATCCTCACCCCTTGCACTTCCGGTTGGTACCATGCCTTCGAGGCCCGAACCGACAAATAAATCTTGCCGCCGAACGGCATCGCGTCCAGCGCATTCCCGACAAAATTCGCAAACAGCTGCCTCATCTCCCCGCTGAAGGCGTACAGCTCCACCCCGTCGCGATAACGGCGAATCGTCTGAACTTTGGTCGCGTTGGCTCTCCCATGGTGCAGGTCCAGCACAGAATCCAGCACGTCGGCCGGCTGAATGAGTGTCGGGCTCGAGGACTGCCGATAGAATCGCAGCGTCTGCTGCGTAATCTGCGAAACGCGCGCGATTTCCTGTTGCGCCATATCGGTATAGTGTCTCGATTCTTCATCGAGTGGCTGTTGATCCAGCAAGTACAGCAGGTTCGTCACCGCTTCCAACGGGTTGTTGATTTCGTGCGCGATGGAAGCCGCCAGCTGTCCGGTCGCCGCCAGCTTTTCCGTTCTCCGCAGCAATTCTTCTGACAGCTTTCTCTCCGTTGCGTCCACAATCACGGCTCCCACCCAGCGTGAGCTCGAAGAATTTGGCTGCGCGTCTGTCGCCGAATCCCCACGGCTTCGGGGTACGTTGCCACGGGTGTCTGCCAGTCGATCTCCCCCGGTCCGCACCGGATATAAACTGATCAACCAAATGCGTGGGCTCGCCGGCGCGGTCGGCGGTTCACCATGAATTTCAAGTTCACGAATCGGCTCGCCCGTGACAAATACCTGCTCGATGGCCGCCGCCAGCTGCGTGCCCACCGAGCCAGGAAAGACATCCTGAACCGATCGTCCCAGGTGATGAGTGATCGAGAGTTGGTCCATCTCCGCCAGAAACTGATTCATGCGCACATACCGCATCTTGCGATCGAAAAACGCGAATCCGATCGGCGCATTTGCCAGCATGGAATCCAGCAGCGCCAGCGTTTCATTGAGGCCTGCACGCTGTTCCTTCAGCGCCGCCACCATCGTATTAAACGAGCGCGTTAATTCGCCCGCCTCGTTCAGCGAGTGCGTCTTCAAGGGAAATACGTCGCTGCGTTCCGGATCGCGAATCAGCAGCTTGGTTCCGCGCAGCAACCCCCGCAACGGGCGGGTCACGGATCGCGCCAACAGAAGAGAAAATAATGCGTTGGCGGCAATCGCCATCAGCGCGAAAAATAATGCGGAGCGCAGAAGGCTGGATAAGTCCACCTGGTCTTCCGCGGTATCGGGATAGACCCATGCCACCGCGACCGGCACATTATCCACTTCAATCTCTTCCGCAGCAACGACGCCACGCTTTCCATTGTCAAAGATGCTGGCCGCCATCAACGGATGCAATTGCTGGCGTTCCGCCGCTGACAGCGGCAGATAGGTCGTCTGTCCATTTTCGTCACTGTAGGCGAGCGTCTCGCCGGACATGTCGGTAATGCGCGCCGCGCGGATCGACGGTGTCGCCATCATTCCGTCAAGGATCAGTTGCAGACTCGCCAGCCGCTGCTCCTTCAATTCGGAAGCTGCGCTGGTCGCCAGCACATTCACCTGGTACGTGAGTCGCTCTATTGTGCGATGACGCAGCGTGTTTCGCTGCTCGTGATAGACGTATCCAAACACGGCAGCCACCAGCAGGCATTGCAGGAACGCCGTGCCCCAGATCAGCTGCCATCGAATACTGCGTGGGAAAATCGGGCGCATCAAAGTCGTTGAACTCATTCTATTGGAGCAGCACTTCGATGGCGATTCCCAACCTTCACGCTTTCGATGTCAACAATAAGTTAGAAGCTCTTTATCGCCCTACGCAGCTTCTGGCGCAGCCCCGCCGCGATCTGCGCGCCGTGGAAGCGTCCATTTTCAATGAAGATTTCATTCGTCCGTGCTCCCGCTACCACCACCCCCGCCAGGTAGATCCCCGGAACATTGCTCTCCAGTGTTTGCGGATTGAACTTCGGCGTGCGGTCCGCCCCGCTCAGACGAACTCCAAGCGCCTCCAAAAATCTGAAGTCAGGGTGATATCCCGTCATCGCAAACACAAAGTCATTCTTCAGCGTGACCAGGCCTTCCGGTGTCCGCAGCCGCACAGAGTCGATCATGATTTCTTCCACTACCGTCTCGAAATGTCCGTGGATTTCGTCATGCGCGATGCGATTCTCAATATCCGGCAGAATCCAGTACTTCACATGCTTATGCATCGCCGTCCCACGATGCGCCAGCGTCACCCGCGCTCCGTGCCGCCATAAATCCAGCGCCGAAATCGCCGCCGAGTTTTTGCCGCCGATCACCAGCACATCCTGATCGAAGTAGGGATGCGGGTCCTGATAATAGTGAAAGACCTTGGGCAAATCCTCGCCGGGAATGTTCAGATAGTTGGCGCGATCGTAATATCCCGTGGCAATGATCAGCGCCCGCGCCCTGTATTGGTGCGGCCGGCCGGCGGTGTCGGTGCAGTGCACGATAAAATCGCCCGTCTCGCCTTCTACCCGCTCGACATTCTGATACTGGTGCAGCTTCAGGCGAAAATGCTGCGTCACCTTGCGGTAATATTCGAGCGCTTCCTGCCGATTCGGCTTCTGGTTCGGACTGCTAAACGGAATGTTGCCGATCTCCAGCAACTCCGGCGTCGTAAAGAAGGTCATGTTCGACGGGTAATGAAACAGCGAGTTGCACAGGCAGCCCTTGTCGACCAGCAGCGTGTCGAATCCTGCATTCTGCGCATCGATCGCGCACGCCAGCCCCGTCGGCCCCGCTCCAATCACCACTACATCCGCCGCTGTCCCCGCCGCATCGCTCATCCCTCTATTTAAGCAGAGTCAATCTTGGCGCAAATTCGACTGCTGCGTTGGCTCCGCTCCGCCCCCAATCTCTCCGCAAAGCGCGTTTTTGATTGACAGCGATCGGTCATGGATGGTTCAATGCGATTCTCCGTAAGAGATTCATAAAGGGCGCTGTTTCGCTGCGGAATTCGGACAAAAACATCACCGCGAGGACACGATCCGTGAAGAACTGTATGAAGCTTTTCTCCGTCCTGACCCTTGTCTGTGCGTTCTTCCTCCTGGGGTCCATGGCCGCCTGGTCAAGTATCACCGGTTCCATCTCTGGAGTTGTGACGGACCCCACCGGCGCCGTCGTTCCCGGAGTGACCGTTGTCGCAACTGATGTAGCTACCAACATCCAGCACAACACCGTGACGGATGCCAAAGGCTTTTACGCGTTTCCCGCCTTGAGCGTCGGCACTTTCAATGTCAGTGTCAGTCAGCCTGGATTCCGCAACTTCCAGGAAAGCGGCGTGAAGATCAACGCCAACTCCGCCCTCCGTATCGATATCAAATTGGAAATTGGCAAAGTTTCCAACATCATCAAGGTGCGCAGCGACGTTCTGCAAGTCGAAACCCAGAGTACCCAAATGGGTGACGTGATTGAAGGCAAAAAAATCACCTCAGTACCTCTCAACGGCCGCTCCTATGTCAATCTGTTGGCGCTTCAGCCTGGAGTTTCTCCATACAGCGGAACTAGCCTGGGCAGCGCTGGCATCGGCGGATCGAGCATTTCAGGCGGTTTATCGAACGGAACTCAATCCGTCAACGGTGGCCGATCAGGATCCAATGGGTTCATGGTGAATGGAGCGGACGCCGAAGAGGGTGTCAACATGGGGGCGGCACTGATTCCGAATCTCGACTCCATTGCGCAATTCCGTATCATTACGAACAATTTCAACGCGGAATATGGAAACTATAGCGGCGGCCAAATCAATGTGGTCACAAAATCCGGGACCAATCAGTATCACGGAGATGTTTTCGACTTTCTTCGCAATACAGATCTAGACGCAAAGAATTATTTTTCCTCGAATCGCGGTGTTTTTATCCAGAATCAGTTTGGCGGTACCGTCGGCGGTCCTATCCGTAAAGACAAGATGTTTTGGTTTGGCGACTACCAGGGAACTAAACAAATTATCGGTGCAGCGCAAAACTTCCCCGTTCCCTCGTTGGCAGATCGTTCGGGAAACCTGCTGGATCAGGCGGCAGCACTTGAGACAACAGATCCCGCGAACGGCGGCACAGGCGTCAACGGAGACTATTGGGCAAGCATCCTTTCCAATGAGCTCGGATACGCCGTAACGGCCGGTGAGCCTTACTATTCGGCGGGATGTACAAACAACACTGCATGCGTTTTCCCCAATGCTGTAATTCCAGCGACTGCCATCTCTCCGGTTGCACAGAACATGCTGAAATACATTCCTAAATCCAACTCGACACAGAGCGGACAGCCGTTCTATCAAACTTCTGCATACAATCAAACTTTAACGGACAACAAAGGTGGAGCTCGCGTAGATGCGAACACTCGCTATGGGGCTATGTTCGGCTACTATTTTGCAGATAAATATTCGACAATCAATCCATACTATGCTGTCAGCATTCCTGGCTTCAATGCCGCCAACAGTGGACTTACTCAGATGGTAAATCTTGGTCTGACAACCACTGTCAATAATTCCAACGTCAATGATGTTCGTTTCGTATATCTTCGCGACGTAAACTTCCTCGGCGTTCCACAAGGGGGATTAGGAGTCACCCTTTCTTCCTTAGGATTCAATACCCCTTGGGGGCCCACCGGCGGTATCGGCCCAATCGACCCACCGCTGCAGGGTGTGCCGAATATGGGGTTCAATAACTATAGCTTCGGTGTTCCAGCCGATACTTTGCGCCAGTACAACAAC
>JAJXZK010000280.1 GCA_021780095.1 Acidobacteriota bacterium
TTGCTCTCCTCCGCATCGCCCATGCCTGCGTACTGACGCATGGTCCACAGGCGACCACGATACATGGTGGGTTGAATGCCACGGGTGAACGGATAGTCTCCGGGGAAGCCGATGGCATGGCTTGCGGCTTGATTTTCTTCTGCGTTCGTGGGCTGAGACATCGATGGGCTGTACACTGGCTCGACGGCAAAACTGGAGGTGGCTGGAACCACAGAATTGCTGGCGGGATCTTTCATTGCGGAGTGGCTTGGCATTGCGCAACAACCCCTTGCGACTGCATGAATTGCAGCGTTCAAAAAATCCTAGTGCGGCGTGCGACGTGCCCGGACGAACGCGCTGATAGAAAAATAGAGAAATACCACAGTCATCACCAGATCAATCTCGAAGTGCCGATGTTCTGGTCCGGACTTCCAGGCATTGCGCAGGCGCCAGAGGCCCTCGGCAAAAAATAGAGCAAAGAGCGCAAAGAAAAGTCCTGTGACCTCATGCCACAGTGCACGGCCAGCGGCAGAGAAAGGCTTCCAGAAAGCTCGGCCAAACCCGCGACCGCCTTGCGCTGCCTTGCGAACCAGATTACCTCTGGGAATCGCGCTGCGCGCCGTCACGGGCCTTGGCTTCGATTCTGGCTTGGGCGACGTGGGCTCAGGTCGTCTTTGGGCTGGGGGAGCAGCGGAGGCTGCATTTCCCGCGGAAGCGACAGTCTGCGCCTGCTCCCGCAGGGCCTTCGCTGCCAGACGGGTGCCGATCCCAAGCCTTCGACCTAGACGAACCTTGTCCACACAGAAAAAGTGTAGCAGCCGTGCGCTACGACATTGCCCTCTTGTCGAAAGCAAAGTATGGTAAGAAAAACGCGACCGTTCCGGCGCAGGGAGGCTGAATTTGAACCGCAAGATACGCAATCTCATTGAGCAGCTTGGCGAAGCCATCCACGAGACAGTAGCTGAATCCGACCAAATTGCCGGAGTTGTGCGCAACATCCGCGCGGAGGGCTTTGAGGTCATGCTGGTCCTGGAAGCAACCATTGGACTCAATGAAGCCGCGCCGGATCCAGTCGAGACGCAGTCTGCGGATACCCCCCGCTCTGGACCCTTTACTGCCCAGGATTTGAATTTCCTAAGCTCACTTCGAATTCGGGTGAACGAAGAACCAAATAGCTCCGGCGCAGCCGACAAATCCGAGGACGTCGTCTGAGCCTCGCGGGCCCGAGGATCATCTCGACCGCGATGTGAAGACCGATGCAATCCCGCAGCGCCGTCTGCCCAATCTCCTGAGTACGTCTGAAATCAACGATTCTCTGCCGATTTCATGACGGTTTTATCCGGCAATGGATGTTCTGGGGGTAGATACGGCCACTTCCAACGCGATCGCAATCCGAGGGATTTACGCAAAAACTTCCGCGCAGGTTCCTCCCAGAACAAGAAAATCAGTACCGACAAGGCGAGCAAAATACACGGACTTAGAAACGCGTCCAAATTATGCGGCGCGTGCAGTATCTGGGAAAATAAAAGGCGGGTATAAATTCGCGTCGGTAACTGCAATAAGTACACAGCGTAGCTGGCACTTCCGAGAAGTATGACAATCCTGGTCGACAGCAATCGAGCAAGCGGCCCCCTCTGATAAGCGAGGCTCATAATTAGAATGGCAAAAGGGATCACGGCGATGGATGCCCACGCGGCCCAAGGCAGACACAAGGCAATGATCGCAGCCACCAGCGCGCTTATAGAAACCAATCCGCTAGGTCCCCGCGCTGGGATGCGCAGGAAGATTAATCCCAAGGCCATGCCGACGATGAATTCTGGCAGCCGGAGAACCGGCAACGGAACGTAGTGCGCGAAAGCAATCGCAGAATGCGGCCAATCTCCAACTGGTCGCGGTAGATCGCCAACCACGATGACTGCCAGAAGGATACTTACGATCCACCTCAGGCCGGAAACTCGCAATCGATTTAAACCGATTAGAATCAGCGGAAAAGTGAGATAGAAGAATGCCTCGACGGACAGGGACCACGCCGGAAAGTTCCAGGCACCCACCATCTCTGGTCTCCATGGTATCCACGTCTGAACCATGGCAAGGACCGCAAGTCTCTGGCCACCCGTGATCGTCGTGGCAAACGGAATCATCAGGGCCAGTGCCAGAAGATAGAGCGGATAGATTCTGGCGAATCGCGCCTCCCAGAATCGAATGGCGCTCTCCGGTCCCGACCTCTTTCCCTGATACGTGTAGACGAGGATGAATCCGGAGAGAATAAAAAAAAGACTGACCGCTAAATAACCCTTGTCCAGCAGACGGAGAACAAATTGCGGAGCGCCATGACGGCCAAAATACCCCGATCCCGTGTGCAACATCACCACATAGTACGCGGCAAATATCCGAATGCCGGTTAAGGCGGGCAATGGGTTGCGTTTCGGAGCAGTCAAGTCGCGCGGGTCAGACATCCAGACACTAGTGTCGCTCTGACGAAGTTGATGTGCAAGGGTGAATCCAGCAGCGGAGCGTGTGAATCTCTTGCGCGCCGAATTGGTATACTCGCTACTGACCCGGCTCTCACACATACAGGCAACCCCCGAAGTGGGCCAGTGGTCATTTCCAGCGACGCTTCAGTGATAAACGATCGATATTCGGCCTGCCGCCTTATCGTTGAAATTTGATTCATGCGCTTACCTTATCCAACGCGAATCAACATCAACCATGTGTTGATTGTGGCGGTATTGCTGCTGTTCGCGCAGTTATTGGATGGCACTGATCCTGTTTTCGCGTTCCTGGCCTGTGTGGCCATGGTTTTCAGCGCAATGGCATTCAACCTACTGGACGGTCTGGCCAGCACGAGCGGGGCCTTCGTATTCTTCATGGCCCTCTCCACATTTGTGATTCTGATTTTCGTAAAGGTCTTCACCTGGGAGCCATCGGACCGCCATTTTGAGCAACCCATGATCACGATTGCGGCAACTGCGATCGGATGGGCGGGCATATTAGTGGCCGCCGGTCTCAGCCGCAGGTTCTCGACCAGGCGCAATTTTGTGCGCTTCACCGCCCGAGACCTCGAGAATCTGAAGAATACCTCGGCCGGTCTATTGGTCATTGGACTGATCAGCCAGACCCTTTTAACAAACTACAACACAGGCGCCAATGGGACCATTTGGGCCGCCCTGAACCAGCTGAACATCTTCATCCCAATGGCAACAATTCTTGCGACGTATTACGAAGTCTGCATTAGTCGCGGCACGCGGAGCATGAATTGGATTGTCATCGTCAGCATTTTCTATGTAGCTGGATTTGGCTTTATCGCCGCCTCCAAGCAGGGCATGTATGCACCCTTTTTCTCCTACTTCCTGGTCTGCGCCGCGCTGGACTACCGCTTTCGCCCTTTGCAGGTAGTAGCCATTCTTGCTTGGTTGGCATTCGCCCTCGGATTTCTATTTCCGTGGGCGCAATATGCACGTTCCATGACTCGCCAGTCAACCCTGACTGGGACCGTTGGCGCGACGATCGACCTTCTAAAAAATCCATCTACCATCCCGGAGATGTACGCATGGTACGCGGATTCCTTAAAGAAGAATGAAGACATTAATCAAGTTGCGCTCTGCTATGACCATCCTCACGGCCTCCTTGATCGTGAGTCCTTAATCTGCCAGGACGATCGGCTTGTTCAGGTGACCGAACATGCCGGCCCGGCGGGTCTCACCTATCTCGTCAATGGGTTTGAGATGGTCGTTCCTCATTTTCTGTGGCCTGGCCGCATAGTTCTTTCTCTCGGAAATATCTACGGTCGGGAAACAGACGAGGCGAGCCAGGATGACTTTACGACTGCCGTTGCATTTGCGCCCATCGGCGACGCATATCGCGAATTGGGCTGGTCCGGTGTGGTGGTGGTAATGCCAATTTTGTATTTCTTCACTTTTATTTTTTTGAATGGCGTTTTTGGAGCCGCTCGCGAAAGCCCGTGGGGACTTGTGCTGGTTGCATACGCTGCGATGGCTGGACCCGGGCTGCTGCTGCCGGTCCATCCTCAACTCTGGGGCCATTACGTTCCGCTGATCCTCTTGGTGATGTGGGTGACACGGTATGTTTCGCCGCAGGTTGCGGTATTGTTTGGATTTCGCAAGATTCAAGCGAAGATCGTCATGCCTGGCCAGGACCTGGTACCGAAAGCCCATGAGGTTCGCAGCGTTCTGTAATTTGGTGCTTTGAGAGTCGCGCGGCAGTCATCTCGCCGACTGAAAATCGTGCGTGTACCTCGACGCTTATCCATCCAACCGACGACCTGCAAATTCTCTGCATTCGCGAGTAAAAGCGGCGCAGGTCGTCAGATGGCAAGCTCCACCTCGGGCGTCCTGTAAATGCCAGGGAGGGCGGAAGCTTCCCTAGAAGCCCATGGAATCGTCTGCCGACGGACCGTACGTCCCTGGCAACGGAACATCGTTCAATCGCAAATAGACTCCCAGCTGGGCGCGATGGTGGATGATGTGATTAAGAAACATACCGCGATAGACCAGGAATCGCGGCGCTTCAATGATGGTATGCCCCTGAAAGCTGAGCTTCCATTTTTTCTGCCATTCCTCGTCAGACGCTTTGGCAATCGCGGCCCGCGCTTTCTCGGCAATCTCGTCAAAAGCATTCAGAAGTTGCTGTCTCGACTCCATGACTAGCGGCTTCATATCCGACTTCGAAAAATCCAGCTCCGGAAGCTCGACGATCCGAACTGCAAATTCCGGCAACTGCACCGTGTGGGCTGCCAGCTTACCCAACGCCATCGATTTCTCGTGAGGCTTGAAGTCCGACTTCCCCTCCGGCACTCGCTCTAGAATCGCTCGAGTCTTCTTCATTTCCTGGTCGAATTCTGGTAGAAACATTTCTCGAATTTCCATGATGGCTCCTCTTCTCAAGTCTCTTCGATGATTGCGAATTATGAATGAAGAGATCCTGGACGTGTTCTCTAGGATTCTTTTAAATTCGCATATAGCTTACATCGCAATCAGGGCCTCGTTTTCGTGATTTCCGGACGTAGCGACATCTCCGACTCCACGTCCAGAACCTCATCGGTGGTTCCAATTTCCGGCTTCTTTCCACCCAGGTGGTTCCTCGTCAGCGAATCCCTCAAAATTGCAAACGCGTCTTCAGGAGTGTCGGCAAAATTGAGCAGCTTTACGTCCGCTGGGGAGATGGCTCCCTTTTTCACCAGAGTGTCCAGATTGATGACGTCTTTCCAATACTGCGAGCCATACACGACGATCGTCATCTCCTTCGCCAGTTTACGGGTCTGGGTAAGGGTCAGCAGTTCGAACATTTCATCCAACGTACCGAAGCCACCAGGAAAAACGACCAGCGCCTTCGCGAGGTACGCGAACCAGAACTTGCGCATGAAAAAATAATGAAAATCGAGGCTCAGTGAGGGCGTGATATACGGGTTGGGGGCCTGCTCAAACGGTAGCCGAATATTCAGGCCAATGGTTTTGCCGCCGGCTTCGGTGGCTCCGCGATTCGCCGCCTCCATAATACCGGGGCCGCCGCCGGAGGTGACAACAAATCGATGGCGTTTATAGTGCAGCGTCATCGACCACTGCGTAAGCAGATAGGCCAGTTTCCTGGCATCCTCATAATATTGGGCCATCTCAACCGCAGCCTCAGCGTGGTCACGTTGCAGCTGAGTTGCTTGCCCGCTGGCCATCTGTTCTGGCGTCGCCGGCTGCTCCTCGATTGGTGCCGGCTTTGCGGATCCGGAACTATCCAACAGCTCGAGTGTACGAGAGGCTTCATCCAGAGAGTTGAATCGGGCCGATCCAAAAAAAACGACCGTATCCTGGATTCTCTCCCGGCGAAAATGCGCGAGCGGCTTTACATACTCCGCGATGATCCGTAGTAGGCGACCGTCAGGACTATTAACGAACTCTGGATCTTCATAAGAAAGCAGAGCGGGCTTGCTATTGGCCATCTACGACCTCATGCTGAAGGTGCGGCACTGCTGGAACGATACGATTGGGCGAGTCATTCACGCAAAACAATGTAGAGTGACTACCGGACATTGGCGGGAATTCTCACGCTCGATGCTCACGGTAATGGATGATTTCCGATATGCCGATCCAGACATCCAGCAATCCGAGTCCTGAAACAACGCCGCGCGTGATACCGGAACTCATCAATCGACCGATTGGCGAAAAGGTCAACAAATAGTGATTTTCATTCCAGTATTTCGTCCATGGCAGCAGGAACACGAGCAGTCCCACATAGAAGCAAAACACAACCAGGATGACGATGGATACCCGTTGCAACCAAAGTGGAGCCGGGGATTCCGACCAGTTTGCTGTCTTCGGCAATGCGGAGGCCTCGGGTTTCAAGCTTTCCGGTGAGAACAAGTCCTGTTGCGACATTTTCTTTTGACCCAGCCGTGGAGTCCTCGATACCGAAGCTCCTTCTTCAGCCATGGCACCATAGCGTTCCTCGATTTTAGAGCAGTTCCATGGTTTCGAGGCGCCACGAGCCAACTGTTTATCGATTTCCTGGCAGGAATGCTGCACGACAATCTCCATGCAGCCGGCCCAGCCCCGCCCGGAGCCTGCCTAGACCGAGGTGGGCACCGCATTCCTCTTGGGTCGACGATTGGCCTGCAAAATTTTCTTGCGCAGCCGCAGGCTCTCGGCCTGCC
>JAJXZK010000253.1 GCA_021780095.1 Acidobacteriota bacterium
CCAGGGATGGCGACCGGGGGGGCCGGGGATGTGCTAACCGGAATTATCGCCGCGCTTCTCGCTCAGCGAGCGCCCGCCTTCGAAGCGGCCCAGCTCGGTGTTTATGTCCATGGCCTCGCCGGGGACGGACATTGCTTTCAGCGAGGCGCGCACGGAGGGCAATCGCGCATTCGCGAACAAGATATGGAACGCGGCAAGGTTCATCTTTATGCAGATGGATCGGGCAAAAGAGGCGGGGATCGCAGTTGACCTCCAGCAACTTGGTCAAGGGTTGGCGTCGAATGAGCAGGCGCCGCTGGAAGAACGCTGGATCATTTCTCGATTCAATCAATGTGCGACGGACGTGAACCGGGCGCTGGCGGATTCTCGCTTCGACGATGCAGCAAATCGCATCTACCAGTTTTTTTGGGGAGAATTTTGCGACTGGTATTTGGAAGCTGTAAAAATTCGCCTCGATTTCGGAGAGGCTGCGAATAAGACAGCTACCACGGCGGCCTTGGCTACGCTGCTGGGAGTGTTTGAGGCATCGCTGCGATTGTTGTCGCCATTCATGCCGTTTTTAACCGAAGAAATATGGCAAGCCCTCTACGACGGCAAGCCGTTCCTGCGGTCTATTGCGCTATCGCGGTGCCCGAAAGGACAGGAACACACAGACGACGTGGCTGAGATCGATATGCTCTTAGTACAGGAACTGATCATCACAGTCCGTGCATTGCGCAAGGACTTGGGTGTCGAGGAAAAGTTAGCAATTCCAATTCGGATTTCCAGATGTCCCGAGCTAAAGAAGCAAGAAGAGTTCGTCAAGCGCCTCGCACGCGTGTCGGATGTGCAAATCGTAGAGTCCTTACCCAATCCGACGAATAAGCGAAGCACAATCAATTTCGATGTCACCATTTTGTACGAGAAATCACTCGACATTCCCGCTGAGCGAGAACGTTTGACCAAAGAACTGGTCAAATGTGAAAAAGAAATGCAATCGAAACAGTCGCAGTTACATAATGAGGGGTTTCTCGCGAAAGCGCCAGCAAAAATCGTCGATGGTCTGCGAACACGTACCAAGGAGCTGACTGTACTGATCGAAAAAACACGCGTCGCATTAGATTCGCTCGACGCGGTGGAGAACCGATAAGCGATGGACTGGAAAACAAAACGGGTCACGGCCATTCTGGAGCAGGCGCTCATTGAAGACCATGCGACGCATGATGCCACGACGGAGCTGACGCTCGACCCCAAGCTGTCCGCTTCGGCCGTCGTGGTTGCCAAACAGGATTGCATCCTGGCTGGCTCGGAAGCGATTTTGCGAGTGCTGGAGATCTTCAGGAAACTCGATCAGGCCTCGACACAGCGCTTTGAGGTGGTGCATCACCCGGAGATGTTCGACGGCGTGCGGGTGCGGAAAGGGCAGGCGATCGCTGTGATTCGCGGCAACGCTCGGACCATTCTTGCCTGCGAGCGGGTGACGCTGAACCTGCTGCAGCGAATGTGCGGCATTGCCACCGAAACGCGCAGGTATGTGGATGCGGTGGCGGGCACTGGAGTGGTGATTCTGGATACTCGTAAGACGGCGCCGGGGCTACGCCTGCTGGATAAGTATGCCGTAAGTTGTGGAGGCGGACAGAATCATCGCATGGATCTTGCCGATGGCGTGCTGATTAAGAACAACCACATTTCTCTGGGTGGCGGGGTGGCCAAGGTGCTGGCGCTGGCGATGCAACGGCGGCCTCCTGGGCAGAAAATCCAAATTGAAGTGCGCTCGCTATCCGAACTCGATGAAGCGATCGCGGGCGGTGCCGACTCATTGCTGCTGGATAATATGACGCCTGCGGAAACCACGCGGGCCGTTGTCGTTGCCCGCAAACATGTGCCCGACATTCCCATCGAAGTCTCTGGCGGCATCACTCTGGAAACGGTTCGGAAATACGCACAAACCGGGGTGACCTACATTTCTGTTGGCGCACTCACCCATTCCGTTATGGCCATCGATCTGAGTATGAAGATCACTGCGGAAATCTTCTAGACACCGATCGTATGGGAGAGAGGCTCGATCTCGACGTATTGCAGGATGTCCTTTCTGGGACAATGTTTCAGGGCAAGCTGCATCTGTTTCATTCGATCGAATCGACCAACACCCACGCGATGCAGCAAGCCGCGAAGGGCGCACCGCACGGCTCCGTTTATATCGCGGAGGAGCAGACCGCCGGCAGAGGACGCGGCAATCACGAGTGGCACTCCGAACCCTATACAGGGATTTACGTCAGTATTTTGCTGCGGCCGCAATTGGCGGCAGCCGATGGACTGTGGCTTTCGCTGGCGACCGGGCTGGCCGTGCAGTGCGCGATCGACAATGTAACCGGATTAGTTACAGATATTCGCTGGCCGAACGATTTGTTGTTCAGGGGACGAAAAGTCGGTGGGATTCTGATGGAAATGAATGCCGCAGCCTCCCGCATCCGCTACGCCGTCATCGGAATCGGCCTCAACGTGAACCAAGGGCGGTTTCCGGCCGAACTGAGCAGAGAGGCAACCTCGCTGCATCTCGAAACCGATCGAGGGATTGCGCGGGAATACCTGCTGGTTGAGATGTTGCAATGTTTGCTGAAAGAAATCGATGCCCTGATCCAGCCGGAGAGTTTTGCCGCGGCCTGCGTGGGAATCCTGGGGCGCCTGGAAACGAAGTCAACGTGGATTCGGGGGAAGCATGTGTTTGTCGATGAGGCCGGGGGGTACACTGGCGTCACTGCAGGCCTGGATGAAAAGGGATTTCTCCGCGTGCAGACCGATGATGGGGTTCGCAGGGTTTTATCAGGAGGAGTTCGGGATCGATTGGCGAAAGGTTGAAGAACCATGCTTTTAGTGCTGAACGTCAACAATACAAATACCGTGATCGCAATCTATCCCGTGATCGGGGAGCGCATCGGCGAATTGCGCGCGACGTGGAGGATCAGCACGCGGCAAGCGCAGACTGCGGACGAATACGGCATCTTGATTCGCAACCTGATGCAAACCGAAGGCGTGGATAGCAAGGAAATTAGCGGTATTGTCATCGCGTCGGTGGTCCCCCCCATTGATTGGATTTTGCGCCAATTTTCGGAACGATATTTCAACCACAATCCCTTATTCATTGAGCCTGGAGTCAAAACCGGGCTTCCCATTTTGACCGACAATCCGGGCGAAGTGGGTGCGGATCGCGTCGCCAATTGCGTGGGGGCTTTTCAACAATACGGAGGGCCCTGCATCGTGGTGGATTTTGGGACCGCGACAAATTTCGACGTTGTTTCTAAGCAGGGAGAATTTCTTGGGGGCGCCATTGCTCCCGGAGTGAATGTTGCAGCGGAAGCGCTGTTTGCAAGGGCCGCCCGCCTACCGCGCGTGGAGATCAAACGGCCACCAAAGGTAATTGGCACCAACACGGTGGATAATCTGCAGATCGGATTGTTTTACGGTCACATTGGACTGGTGGACGGCATCCTGGCCCGGATGATCGCGGAGCTTGGGCCCGAAACGAAATGTGTTGCCACGGGCGGCCTAGCGCGATTGATTGCCGGGGAGTCGAAATTCATCTCCGAGGTGAACGACACGCTGACGTTGGAAGGATTGCGGATTATTTACCAGCGTAATCTAGTTGCCGGCGGTCGGTTGCGAAAAGGCAACAGCACGCGAAAGGCTTGATCGACGCCCTTGCAGAACTATTTCAACTACTACACGGAGATTGAGGAGCATTTTCAGCGGAGGCGTGGAACGCTGCTCATGCTGTCGACGTTGGATTGGTCCCTGATTGCCATGTGGCAGGAGGCGGGATTCCCGCTCGAAGCCGTTCTTGCAGGGATCGACGCGACGTTTGAAAAATATGCAGCCCGCCAGGCGAAGGGGCGTGTTCGGCGAATCAACGGGCTGGCTTATTGCGCGCAAGAAGTCCTTCGTGCCGTTGAAGACATGCACGAAGCTGCAACTGGCGCGCTTCGCAAGCAGCCATCGACACCCGAAGAAAGTGGTTTCGAGGCTTCGCGCATTGCGGCGTTTGTGCGGGCGAACGCGAAGGCTGTGCGGGAATGTGCAACTCCTGAAAAAGCCGCAGATACTTACGCGGAAATTTCTCATCGCCTGGAGGCGGTTGCCGCGTCTTTGGAGAGCCAGGCCGCAGTCTCAACGGAAGCGTTGGAGCAGCATTTGCTGGTGCTGGAAGACCAGTTGTTCTCCACGTTACAGGCATTCACGCCTGCGGAGAATTTGCTCGGGTTGCGTGAGAAGTCCAGCAGAGAGTTGGCGCCGTACCGCAGTCGAGTGCAGACCGTGCAAATTCGGCAGATTGAACAGCAATTTCTGCGGCGCTGTTTGTTCGAGCAGAACCATCTTCCCCGCCTAAGCCTTTTCTATATGCGCCACACATGAAGCTGACGATTGAAAAAGTAATTTACGGCGGTCAGGGCCTGGCACGATTGCCCGCGGACGACGCGGCGCACAGTGGCCTCAGCGTTTTTGTGCCGTTTACGCTGCCTGGGGAAATCGTGGAAGCGGAGATCACACAGGAGCACCGAGGATATTCCGTAGCCGACGCGCAGAAGATTGTGGATGCGTCGGAATTCCGCGTGACGCCCCCGTGCCCGTGGTTCGCAACTTGCGGCGGATGCCACCTGCAGCATGGCGCGTATTTCTACCAGTTGGAACTAAAGCGGGAGATGCTGCGGGAAAGTCTCACGCGAGCGGGAGTGCGTGATCTACCGGAAGTTTCCCTGCTGGTCGCCGAGCCATTGCGATACCGCAATCGGGTTCGCCTTCAGATGCAGACGCGGCCGGAATTTTCCATTGGATATCGGCAGGCGAAGTCGCATCGCATGACCGCCGTTGAGGGATGCCCTATCGCGGCACCGTTATTGGAGCAGTGTATCGGTGTCGTGCGGACGCTTGGGGCGGACGGAGTGGTTCCTGTGGATGCGCAGGAGATTGAGATGTTCACGAACCACGATCAGTCCGAGCTTTTCGTCACGATCTGGGCGCGCCCTCACTCCGGCAAACGCGAAAAGGCCCATCAAGTGTTTTTCGAGAGCATGCAGCGACAAATGCCACAGCTGGTGGGCGCGCAGATGCTCGTGACGGATCAAGGGAAAGTTCGTTCGCCGAGAGCGCCGCTGCAATGGGGACGCCAGAGCGTGAATTACCGAGTGGCCGGCCGCGATTATACGGTGAGCGCGGGATCGTTTTTCCAGGTGAATTGCACGCTGCTCGACAAGTTTGTCGCTGCGGTTATGGGAGACGAGAGCGGTGTGCTCGCATGGGATCTGTACGCCGGGGTGGGGTTGTTTTCCGTTGCGTTGGCGGAGCGATTTCAGCGCGTGATCGCGGTGGAATCCAGCGCAGCCGCTTGCAATGACCTGCGACACAACCTGCGGGGCAGCCGGGCGGAATGCGTGCAGGCGTCGACGGTGAACTTTCTTCGTCAGGCAATCGCACGCAAACAAGATGCACCCGACCTGATTCTGCTCGATCCTCCCCGGGCCGGCGCGGGCGTCGAGGCTGCGAAAATGCTAGCAGACGTGGGGCCAGGACGGATCGCTTATGTCTCCTGTGACCCGGCGACCTTGGGCCGCGATCTAGCGGCATTGATACAATCCGGCTACCGCCTCCTTGGCCTGCAACTGGTCGATATGTTTCCGCAAACGTACCACATGGAAACCATCGCGGTGCTTCAGCGCTGAGTTCGCGAGAATCAACATGGTTCCAGGCACAACCCTTCCGGAGACGATGCGGTCCGCACGAAGGTTGAGCGGGTACAAACCTGCGCCTCTGCGTGCGACGCGCTATCGACTGAGAAAAGAACGCTTGTCGTTCGGCAGCGCGCCCATGCTGCTGGCAGCTGGCGGATTTTCGCTCGGCATTATTGATGCGCGCTGGGTCTGGCATCCTCCACTTCTCAGTTTGGTGAGCGCAGTATTGGCCGCTGGATTGGCGTTGCTGGCGGGGCGGATCGCGGCGCGCACACTGTGGCTGCCGTTGCTCTTGCTGTGGTTCTCCGCGGGACAATTCTGCGCGTTGGTGGCTCCCGCGCCTCCGACCTCTCCTGCGCTTGTGCAGCTTGCCGACGGCCTGGAGCGCAATGTCATAGGAACAGTCATTGCGATTCACTCGTCGCGGGTACAGACCCGACTGGATCCGTTTGGAAGGCCGGCACAAACAGAACAGACACAGCAGATTGACTTGTCGCTGAACTATGTGGAGGGCTTCAATGCCGATCGCGATTGGCAAACGGCGGTCACAGGCGGTCTGCGGCTCAATCTGTACGCCAAGCTGGGAGAGAGCCTGCCACAACTTCGCTGTGGCGAGCGGCTCAATGTTGAGCTGCGCTTTCATCGGCCCGAATATTTTCTCGATCCAGGTGCGTGGAACTATCCTGCCTATCTTGCCCAGCATGGCATTGCGGTTCTGGGGAGTGCGGATGCCAGCGCCGTTCATGTGTCGTCTACCCACAGCCGTCCATCGCTCGGTTGTCTGGCGACAGCGGCGCAGACATGGGCAGGGATGCGGCTGGATCAGATCGCTACGATCAGCGCCTCCTACCGCTGGCTGCCGCAATGGATGCGCCTGAATTCACTGGACAGCAGCGTGCTGAGTGCCATGTTGTTCGGCGATCGAACGCGTCTGCAGCATTCCATGCGAAGCGCTTTCGAACGCACCGGATCCTTTCACCTGCTGGTTGTATCTGGACTGCACATCACCATTGTGATTGGGCTGATTTTCTGGCTGGCACGCAAACTGCGGATGGGCCAGTTGTCCGCGACGCTGCTGGCGATCTCACTGGCGTTGCCCTACGCCTTTCTGACAGGCTTTGCGCCGCCGGTGCAGCGGGCCCTGTGGCTGAGTGCGGTCTATCTCGTCAGTCGCGTTTTGTACCGCGAACGTGCAGCTCTGAACGCGATTGGGATTGCTTGGATCGGTGTGTTGGTACACAATCCATCAGCGCTATTTGATGCCAGCTTTCAGATGACGTTCCTCGCGGTGCTGGCCATTGCAGGCGTGGCCATGCCGTTGATCGAGGCCACCCTTGCGCCATATCTACGCGGTGTTCGCCTGCCGCGTCAGCTGCGACTGGATCCATTTCTGCCGCCGAAGGTGGCTCAAATGCGGGTGCTTTTGCGCATGTACGTCGAACGATTGCAATACATCGTTGGTCCGCGTTGGGGTTGGAGATTGCCATTTGGAATTGTTCGCTGGGGACTTCGATTCACGGAGGCGATGATCGTTGCCTTGGTGGTGGAACTGGCGATGGTACTGCCGATGGCCGTCTACTTCCATCGAATCACCGTGGTGGCATTACCGGCGAATTTGTTCGGCCTACCATTGCTGGCGTTTATGCTGCCGCTGGCATTGATGACATTCTTGCTGGGCTGCATTCATCCGGCGCTTGCGCTGCCCAGCGAAGCAGTCACGGCGCTTCTGCTTCACGCAATCTCTTGGCTGATCCATTTGTTTGGCAATCTGGCGGCCTCTTCTTTGCGAACTCCCAATCCACCGACGTGGTCGCTGATCTGCTTCGCCGTCGCATGGATCACGGCCCTGTGGCTGGTTCGTCTCTCCCGTAGATGGAAGATGGCTGGCTTGGCGGCGATTTTTGTTGGCTCTCTGCTGGTGCTGTGGCCGGTCGCGATTAGCCGTCATCGTGGGGCGATGGAGGTGACAGCGATCGACGTGGGCCAGGGAGATTCTCTGCTGGTTGTTACGCCGGACGGTCATACGTTGCTGGTGGATGCGGGGGGGCCGGTGGGGGGACCGCGCACGGACGATCCTCAATTCGATATTGGCGAGGAAGTGGTCTCGCAGTATTTATGGTCACGCCATATTCGCCATCTGGACGCGGTTGCGCTGACCCACGCGCACAGTGATCATATGGGCGGCATGCCAGCCATCCTGATAAATTTCCGTCCTAAGGTACTGTGGGTGGGCAACAATCCTATGATTCCTGACTACGAATCGTTACTCGCGCTGGCTGCGCAAGAGAAAATTCCAGTCCAACGGATGAGCGCGGGGGAGCGCTTTATGTTTGGCGGGATTCATGTGCGCATTCTTGCGCCGGCCGCAGGCTATCATCCGGAAGCGCGTGCGACGAACGACGATTCCCTTGTGATGCGGATTCGATACGAGAAGACGGCCGCGCTGTTGGAAGGTGATGCGGAAGCGCCAGTTGAGGAACAGATGGTTGCCACGGAACCGCTGGCAGCGGGACTGCTGAAGGTGGGCCATCATGGCAGCAATACCTCGACGACTCCATCCTTTCTAGCTGCGGTTCATCCTCAGTTCGCGGTGATATCCGCCGGCCGCCACAATCCATTTGGCCACCCGCGCGTCTCGGTGCTCGATGAGCTGGGGTCTGCGCACGTGCGCGTCTATCGGACAGATACGCTCGGGCTCAGCGGCTTCTTATTGAATGGGACCACAATCCAGCCGATGCGATAGGCAATCAGCCGGTTCGCGATGTTTGTCTGTGCGGCATTGCGGTGGCGTTAGGGATGGTCGACGCGAGTGAGACGCATCGTGATGGTTCCCCAGAATAAGTGGGCTCGCACCTGCACCGGAAGATGGCGAGCATCATCCGTATACCAGATCCAGATATTTCCGCGGTTCTTCACCACGCCAGCGGCAGCGGTGGGCTGCACGCGAATTGCAGCGAAAGTTCCCGCGGGAGCGATCACGGATTCCTTGGCCTCCACCTTGACGGTGACCGGAACGACGTGCCCGCCGTCGGCCAGAGGGAAGTGGAGATCGTGACCGACTTGCAACGGCTGCGATGCGACATAGAAGATGGCGGAAAGGACATCGGTCGCGCAGTTGGGAATCGGCGACGTTTGTTGCTTGTAGGTTCCGGACACCAGGTTCTTTTCGGTGATCTTTTGCAGGTGGTGGGCGTAGTCCAGTTGCATCAGGCCACTGATCCGTCGACGGCCCTCCTGAATCTGCTTGCGGTATTCGAAGGAGCAACCGGATAGACGACCGAAGACACTGTCGTATCGATCGCTGACTGGAAACAGAAGATTGACGGTCCCGATGGTGGCTGCTGTGGCGACGACGTGCACATTGTTGCCCTGGGCCTGCAGGTGAAAGGTGGCCGTGCCAGCGGGAAACACGCGCCAATCGACGGCATAGGTGAGCGATTCATTTACTGGAATTTGAAATTGCGGATTAGGAGGAGGAAGGCTGGGCGTTTGTGCGAGCGCGACAGGAGACAGGCCAGCAAGGAGCAGCGATGCGGCGACAAAGGCAGCTAAAAAATTTCGCATATTCCTTTTCTTGATTGCAAGTGTCTTCGCCGAGGACAGAAAAATTGAGATTCCACCTTTGGCTCTCAGTGCCAAAGAAATATGCGGGCTACCAGAACAAGATACATGCATAGGGCGCCTAAAATCGAGTTGTATTCGCGATGTTTGCGGTACAGCTGGAAAGAAAATTTTCCCTGGCCACCGGGCAGCGACCGCCCGAGGCGCGGTATCAGACGCGGCACGCGAGCTGCATAGGCGTCGTAATCGGGAAATGTTGCGCGCAGATATTCTTCTTCATCCACGATGACGGGCCAGTAAATGATGAGGAAAAGCACCAGGAAAGCTAGAGCAACCCACACGCTGCGCGCCGCAATCGCAAATCCGAACGCGATCAGAATCGAACCAAAATACAAGGGGTTGCGCGTGTACCGATACGGGCCCGTGGTCGTCAGCTGAACATTTTTTGTGACATGACCTGAGGCGTAGCTGCGGAGTAGAATCCCGGGCACAACCAGAATGAGACTCAGCAGCAAAGAGTGCCACATGGGATGTCCGAACCACAAATAGAAAATGACGGAGAGAAAACCAAGCGGAACGCGAATGCGCCGCGAAATCTTTTTCCATCGCTGATTGAATGGGGTAGAACTCATTTTGGAGCCGCCTGCGGCTGGAGGAGTTGTCGGGCCGCCTCCAGCACATCCTCTACTGTAATCGTCAGCAGGCCGGCCTCAGGCTCGCTTCTGCGGGTGTGATCGCGCTTGCTGGCGGGATGCCGGAGAACGATCGCGCGGGTTCCATAGGGGCCATTGCGCGCTGGATTGGTGGGCCCATAGATACCGACCACAGGAATGTTGAGGGCGGCGGCAAGATGGAGCGGGCCGGTATCTCCGCCGATAAACAAGCTGCCACGGCGGCTGCACGCGATCAACTGACCAATGCTGCCCGTCATGGGAAACACACGCACGTTCGCATCGGACGAGAACGCATCCGCCAATTTTGATTCTCCAGGTCCAATGTTGACCACGGTCGGAAATCCACGCTGCGACAGTTTCGCGGCGACGGCGGCATAGCGCTCGGCGGGCCAACATTTCGCTCCCCAGCCCGCACCGGGATTCATCAGGACGAATCGATCGATGCCTCGTTCCGCCAGCCATTTGTCACACCATTTTTCGGCAACAGGATCGACGGGCAAGATTGGCGCTTGATAAGGAAGGTCTTCTTTGAAGACTGCATTCACGACTTCATTGGCCTGTTCGACAACGTGCACGCCGCTGGTTACGATGCGTTCCCGAAACAGCCAACGCGCCATTGGCTCCCGTGGGGCGGCTTCGCCGATCATGCGCGGCGCCCTCGCCATGCGCCCGATCCATGCTGATCGGATCGCGCCCTGCAGATCGATGCAGATGTCGTAGTGTTGGGCGCGCAATGCGTCACGAAGTTGTTGAATTTCGCGAAGGGTGGAAAGTGAAAGCGGATTGCGGGCCCATTGCTTGGCGGGCACCGGATGGAGTTGATCGACGAGGGGCATCTGCGGGCCACGTTCGCAGTTCTGTCCAGCGGAGTCGGCGCAGAGAAGGGGTTTCCATTGCGGTTCGACGGCCCAGCCGATACAGCTGCCGGGATGTTTTGTATCGAGCGCCGCACGCAGGGCTGTCACTGCCGGCAAGGCGTGGAGGATATCGCCCATCGCGCCTAAACGAACGACGAGGATACGCAGAGTTTGTGATTGAGTGGGCAACGATTCATCATCGCACGCCGCGCGGGTGGAGTTGAAGACGTTCCTGCAGGAGCGATTCCAAGCCGTCAATGCAATGCTTCTCCTCATGCAGCCGAAGCTCCAGCCCTGCAATCACGAGGCGGCCAACCTTTTCCAGCTCTGAGCGAAGCTCGAGGCAGAGTCGCACGCTGTCTTTTTCAGTCGTCACAAAGCAATTCGCTCCCGAACGGCTCGCGGCTTCTTGCAGGCGGGCTATGTCACTGCGGGTGTAGAGGTGGTGATCGCGAAACGCAATCGAGCGCTGGAGCGTTAGGCCGGCGCATCGCAGGCCATCGAAAAATCCCGCGGGATCACCAATGGCGCAAAAGGCAAGCGGGTTATGCACAGCGGCTGCATCGACGGGCAGGGTCGTTCGACGCTCCACGATCCAAACGCGAGCGGAGTCGGAGGTTTGGCCATGCTGACCCATGAGCTGCAGAACGCGTTCTGAGAGGTTGGCATCGTCTGCACGCAATACGCATATGTCCGCGCGTCGCAACCCGCCCAGCGGTTCTCGCAGGCGACCGGCCGGCAGCAGCTCCCCACCCAGATCGGAGCGCTGCAGCAGAACAATATCGACAGTGCGGGCCAGCTTGCGATGTTGAAAACCATCATCGAGAATATGCAGTTTGCGCACGTCACGGGGATTCGCGCCGACTTCGTTTTCAGATAATTGCCCCGCGTCATACCGGTTCGCTCCCACACACACGGAAAGCCCATGACGAGACATCAGGAGAGGCTCATCGCCAAATTCCGCTGGCGCGCCGGCAGCATCGACGCGGGCGACCGCGTTGCCGCTGCGCCCATAACCACGGCTAAGGACGTCGACGTTCCAGCGGCGTTGCAACAGTTGATCTGCAAGCAGTAAAACCAAGGGCGTCTTTCCGCTGCCACCGACCGAGAGATTGCCGACGCTGATGACCGGCCAGGATAGTTTTCGTGGTTGCAGCCAGCGACGGTCGTAGGCGCAGTTTTTGAAATGCGCTGCGATGCGGTAGGGCACCGTGAACGGCCACAGCAGAGCCGATGCGGCGCTGCGCTGAAGATTTTTGGTCTGGCGGTTCATTGCTGGACCGCCTCTGTCGATGCGGGAGAAAACTTGGCCAAAATTTTCCGGATGGCGGCGACACAGGTTTCAGAAGCGCCCGCCTGCTCTTGGAATACGTGTCGGGCCCGGTTGCCCATCGCCTGTGCCTCGGGAGACGTCAGCAGTTCCTGCAGCGCGGGACACAAACGCTCCGGCGGAGTGACGCGAATGGCTTCCTGCTCCAGCAACGCGGCGACCATACCGCGAAAATTTTCAGTATAAGGACCCATCACGATGGGGACCGCGAACTGCGCTGCCTCCAGCGGATTGTGTCCGCCGGCTGGGATCAGGCTGCCGCCGACGAAGGCCACCGACGCCAGTGAATAGACCGAGGCCAACTCTCCGACGGTGTCGAGCAGAAATATACTTCCTGGCGGAATTAGCTGCGGCTTCCGGATCCAGTCAGAACGGCGAATCAGCGGGAAGCCCGCGTCTATGATGTATTTTTCGACGGAGCGAAAGCGCTCCGGATGGCGCGGCGCAAGGATCATGGTGAGTTGGGGAATATCTGGACGCAATTCGCGAAAGGCGTGGAGAAGAAGCCGCTCCTCGCCGTCAAGGGTGCTGCCGGCGACAATCAACTTGCCCGACTGAGGGAGATGCGTGCCCAATTCGCGCGTGATCGGCAATTCAACCGCAGCCCGCACATCGTACTTGAGATTGCCAGCCGAACGCACTTTCTCCGAGGGCACGCCGATGTCGATGAAACGCAGTCGATCTTCCTCGCTCTGTGCGAGGACAAGCGTCAACTTGCGCAGCAGCGGCATCCACAGGGATCGCAGGGCGCGATATCGAGGGAGAGATCGATTTGAGATGCGACCGTTAACGACGAGGACAGAAATGTTTGCCTGTTCGGCTTCGACCAGCATGCGAGGCCACAGCTCGCTTTCCACCAGGACGAGTGCGCGTGGCTTCAATGCTTTCAGATAGCGACGAACGATCCAGGCAAAATCGAGCGGGTAATAGAACACGCGCGTCGGGCGCGGTCCGATATCATTCGTCTGCTTATGGCCGGTATCGAACCGCTGCTGCGCCAGTTTCTGGCCAGTTCTTGTGGTAGTGGAAATGACCAAGGGCAGGCTCGGATCCAGCTCTTGCAGCATTTCGATCAGGCGGGTGGCGGCGATTACTTCTCCAACAGAGACCGCATGGATCCAGATCGTGGAGCGCTCCCCGACAAATTTGCAAAGACCGGGCGACATCCGTCCCAACCGCTGGCTCAATCCGTGGCGATAGCGACCGCTCCACGCCATCCGGAGAAGCCAATACGGCGAGGCGACAATGAGGGCGACCACCAGGGCCAGACTGTAGAGCAGCATCATGGGCAATAGCGTGTATACGGATTGCGAGTCTAATTACGGTGAACGGTGAGTCCTGGATCAGCGAATCCCTCTACTACCTTACTCTTCGTCGCGGCCCGTAATTGGTGCGCGATGGCATCTCGAACTGGTAGCCTGCCGCAGCCATTACCATAGATCTAGGGCAAACTACCTCGGATGACAAACGATCTTCCTCGTATTCGAGTTCTCGGCGCCGGACTAGCCGGCCCGGAAGCCGCGCTGCAGGCGGCGCGGCGAGGGTGCTGCGTCGATTTGTACGAGATGCGGCCTGTACGCTCGACGGAAGCGCACCAGACAGCGGACTTCGCCGAATTGGTGTGCTCGAATTCCTTGAAGTCAGAGAGCGAGAACACGGCGCCGTGGCTGCTGAAGCAGGAGATGCGACGCGGGGGATCGGTGCTATTGCAGGCCGCCGACGCGTCTGCGGTGCCCGCAGGCCATGCGCTGGCGGTGGATCGGGTGGAATTCTCCCGGCTGGTTGCGGAAGCGATTGCAGCCGAACCGGGCATCACTGTGCATCGGGAAGAAGTGACTGCGCTCGATCCGGCAGACGGGTGGACCGTGATCGCTTCCGGACCGCTGACCTCTCCCGCACTATCGGCTGCTATTGCTGAATTGACCGGCAGCGAGCATCTTGCGTTTTATGACTCGATCAGCCCGATCGTGGACGCCGAGTCGATCGATATGGAGCGGGTGTACATGGCGGCGCGGTGGGACAAGGGCACGGCTGACTACATTAACTGCCCCATGACGGCGGAAGAGTATGACCGCTTTTACGATGCCCTGGTGACGGCGGAATCTGTGCAGGAGAAGGAATGGGAGAAGCTGACCTACTTTGAAGGCTGCCTGCCCATTGAGGAGCTGGCGCGCCGAGGGCGCGATACGCCGCGCTTTGGGCCGATGAAGCCGGTGGGCTTGCGCGATCCGCGAACCGGCAAGACACCGTGGGCGGTGGTGCAGCTGCGGTGTGAAAATCTGCGGGCAGATTCCTACAACCTGGTCGGATTTCAGAATCACTTGAAGTTCAGCGAACAGAGGCGGGTGCTGCGGCTGATCCCGGGCCTGGAGAATGCGAAATTTTTGCGCTACGGCCAAATCCATCGCAACACTTACATCAATGCGCCGAGATTATTGACAGAAACGCTGCAACTTCGCGACCATCCGCGCATTCTTTTTGCCGGGCAGATTTCTGGAGTCGAAGGCTACACAGAATCGATTGCCACGGGGATGCTGGCGGGCTTGTACGCGGGGGCGTTGGCGCAAGGGCAACAGCCGGAGCCGGTGCCGCGAGCCAGTGGCCTGGGGTCGCTGGTGCATTACATTACCCACGCGGACCCTGCGCGTTTTCAGCCGGCGAACATTACGTTTGACTTGTTGGAGCCGCTGGAAGAGGATCTGCGACGGAGGGTTCGCGATAAGCGCGAGAGGCACAAACTGCAATGTGAACGCTCGCTGGAGCAATTTGATGGGTGGTGGGAGCGGTTTCGTAGAGCGAGTCCTTCGAAGTCCGGATCGGGTGTATCGTCTGTCCTTGGACTTTTAATTCTTGCGATGTTGCTCTCTGTCGACGCGCCGCGTTCCTTCGCCTGGGGACGCGATGGACACAAAATCATGAATCGGGTGGCGATGGAGACGTTGCCGGCGAGTATGCCGGCATTCCTGCGCACGACGCACGCGCTCGATGAAATTGAATATCTGGGGCCGGAGCCAGACCGCTGGCGTTCTTCAGCCGAGCCCGAGCTGGATTCTACCTTCGCTCCGGAGCATTTTATTGATCTGGAATGGGCGGACCTGGCTGCTCCCGATGGCCTACCTACAGAGCGCTACCATTTTCTCGATGATTTAAACGCGGCAGACAGCCGGCATCCGGATCTGGCCGATCGGCTCAACCCGCAAAAGGTAGGATGGCTGCCGTGGCAGGTCGAGGAAGATCTCGAGCGGCTGACGGTGGATATGAGCCGTTATCGTCAACTGCAGCGCGCGCGCGCGGATACCTATGGCGCGGAGCAGGCGATTTTGTACGACATTGGATGTCTGGGCCATTTTGTTGGAGACGGCTCGCAGCCGCTGCACACGACGGTCAACTACAACGGGTGGGTCGAGGCGGAGAATCCCGAAAGGTTCTCGCGTCGGCGAGGAATTCACAGCCGGTTTGAAACACAATTTGTGCACGACAATGTCCAGGCGCGGGACGTCGGACCGCTGATTCCGACGGCACGCACTCTCGAGGTGCCGTTTCAGGCTTTTATGCTGTATCTGAGGACTTCTCATGCACAAGTCGCTGAGGTCTACCGCTTCGATAAGAAGGGCGCATTCGACGGTCATGGAACCGCGGCATCGCGTAGTTTTACGGCGGAACGGCTGGCGGCAGGCGCAACCATGCTGCGCGACATGATCTACACCGCATGGCTCGAGCGCGCGCGAACGAAGCCGGACCCAGATGGATTGTGAGGGACTATTTTTTCGCAGACGCCTGCACGTGCTGCCACTGATCCTCAATGAACTGGTCCGTCATTCCCGCAATGTAGTCCGCAACGACACGGGGAGCGCCTTCGCTGGCAATCTGTGTTTCATGGCTGGCAGGTAATTCGAGCGGATTCTGCATCCAGTACTGAAACAGTCCCGCGATAATTTCTTCCGCCAGCGCGTGATCTCGTTCCAGGTAGGTAGCGTGATACAGCTCCTGAAGCAGATACTGTTTGGCCTGGCGGCGGCGCTGTTCCATCTCATCAGAAAACGCGACCAGGCGATGCCCCGCGTGGCGAACCGCGGAAAGCGACTGAATTCCGCCGTTTGTCACACGGCGATGGGTATTGACTACCAGGTCATTGACCAGCGCGTTCAACATACGCTTGAGCGCTTCATGGAAAAGTAATTTCGGCGCGGCTGTCGGATATCGAAGCTCCATCTTTCGATAAAACTCATCAAACAGGGAAACATTGTGACGCAAGTCTTCGATCGATAGAATCTCCGCCTCGACGCCATCGTCCATATCCGCCGTCAGGTATGCGATCTCGTCGGCGAGGTCGATCAATTGCGCTTCCAGGGGAGGCAATTGATCCAGCAGGTATGGCTCTAGTTCGGGGTGGTCTGCGAGCGAATAGTCGCGCGAATGCTTGATGATGCCTTCACGCACCGCCAAAGTCAGGTTCAGTCCGCGAAATGCTGCGTAGCGCTGCTCGAAATATTCCACGATGCGCAGTGCGTGCAAATTGTGGTCGAAGTGCAGGCCATAGACTTGCAGCTGACGATCGAGCGCCTGCTCGCCGGCATGGCCAAATGGCGGATGTCCGATGTCGTGGACAAGCGCCAGGGTTTCGACTAACTCCTCGTTCAAGTTCAGGGCCGCGGCTGCAGTGCGAGCGATCTGTGTCACTTCAATCGTATGCGTAAGTCGGCTGCGGAAGTGATCGGAGTCGCGATGGGTGAAGACTTGCGTTTTCCCCGCCAAGCGACGAAAGGCTCGTGCATGGGTGACGCGATCTCGATCCCGCTGAAAGGCGGAGCGATAGGCGTGGGGAGATTCGGCATGCTCGCGTGCAGTCAAGGGATCGGAAGCATCGCCGATCACTGCGCAGTTGCTGAGCGAAGTTGGCTGCATGAGAGGGTGGTCGAGAACTCTAGTGCCCGATCGGAACGGAGTGGGAATCTTCTTTCGCCAGTTTGACCTTGGCTTTATCCAGGCGTTTGCGGACCTTGTTTACATCTGCGGGCTCTGCGTCCGCCGGAGCAGAGTTGGCATAATTCGCCAGCGAGCTTTCCCACTGCGCGACCGCCTGTTGCAAGTGCCCTGTCGATGCATACACCTCGCCCAGATGATCGTGGACCGTTGGATCCTTGGGGATCAAGGTGATGGCTTTCTCCAGCGCCTGTTCGGCCAACTCATATTGACCGAGCTTGTAATGCACCCAGCCCAGTGAATCGAGGTAGGCGCCGTTTTCCGGGTCGAGCTTGACGGCGCGCTCCACCAGTTGCAGCGCTTCCGGCAGTTTTTGATCGTGGTCGGCCAGCATGTACCCCAGGTAATTCAGCGTCAATGCGTTGTCAGGATCCAGCGTCAGCGATTGCCGGAATTCCTGCTCGGCCGCATCGATATGCTTTTGTCTTTCCTGCAGCGCACCGCGGAGAAAATGGATCAGACTGTTTTCCTGTTTGGTCGTGCTGAGCGTCCCCGCCTGATCGATCGCCAGGGAAGCGTCTTTCCATTTGTGGATGCGGGTATACATTTGCGCCAGCGTCAACCATACGACGCGATCCTGCTTGGAGCCGCTCAATTGCCCTTTGGCCAGCGCGACCCCTTCCTTCACCTTTCCGGTATCCGCCAGTTGGCCGGCAAGGGTCAGTTGCAGATCCACGTTCTTCGGCAACGCCTGGACCGCCGCCTGCGCAGCTGAGGTCGCTTCCGGCAGCATCTTGGCATCGCGGTAGGTGTCCACTTCGCCTTGATAACCACGCTCGGCATTGTCGCCTCCCAGGAGAATCATTTCCTTGTAGACGTCGATGGCCTGTTGCGTTTTGTTCTGGTCGCGGTACACGGCCGCCAGTCGATCGAGAAAGATGGCGCGATTATTCTTTTCGTCCGAGGTATATTTTTCGCTGACATGATGGGTACTGTCGGCCAGTTCCTGCAGCAGTTCCGCTGCCTGGTCCAGGTGACCCTGAGCTCGCGCGATCAAAGCCTCGTTGTATCGTACCTCGGGCGAATCAGGATTGAGCACCTTGGCGCGATCCATTGCGGCCGCGGCTTTCTTCAGATGGCCCTGGGTCCGTTCCAGTTCCGCTATGCGGAGGAAGGAATGCACGTCCTCAGGATCCTGCGCGGCAACGCCCTGAAAAAGTTTGAGCGCTGCATCGGGCTGATTGTCGGCCAGCATATCTTCCGCCAAACCACGCCGCGCATCCAGGTTGTCGGGTTGCAGCGTCAGCGCATCCTGATAGGCGGCGATAGCGAGCTTGGTGTTGTTTCCGGATTGGTCGTAGGCAGCCGCAAGGGCCAAATCAATTTTGAATGTACGGTCATCCGGAGGAACGCTTTGCAGCACGCCGATGGCGGCGGGCAGATTGTTTTGCTCCCCATACAAGCGGGCCAGATTCAACACCACATCTTCTGAATTCGGGTCGACTTGGCGAGCTTCTTCAAACTGCGCTTTGGCGGCCTTGGTGTCATGTTTCAAGGTGTAGAGTTGACCCAGCAGCAGTCGATCTTCCACCTGGTTGGGCTCGAGGGCCACAATCTTTTGAAATTCCTGAATGGCGAGATCCAACATGGGACCGGGCTGCTGGCCATTCTCCGTGTCGCCCAACGATCGCAGATACACGCGCCCCAGCAGTTTGTGCGCCTGCAGATCATCCGGATGGGCCTTCAGGATTCTTTGCGCGGTTTCAATGGCCTCGCGGATTCGCCCCAGCTTGAAATACGTATTCGCCAGAGTGTTCTGCAAGAAGACCGAATCGGGGTCGTGGGTGATCGCGAGTTTGTATTGCTCGATCGCCTGGACTGCCAGTTCCGGCCGTCCATACTGTTCGGCCGACTCCTCGTACAAATGGCCGAGCGCGAAATGGTAATAGGATTGGGCCCGTTTGCCAGCCTCATCGGCGGGTTCTGGAGAAGGCTGAGTTGAACCCTGCGCGGAAGTGCGGGCAGGTGCTGCCGGAGGAGCGCTGATTCCGGTTGGCGCGCTTTGCGGCGTTGTTTCCGGCGTGGAATTGGTTTGGGCAATTGCAGCCGCGGAGCATGCAAACACTGCGACCAGCGCAGCGGATTTTTGCCATCTCCACAGAGAAAGGGGATTCCCTTCGGCGACACGATCCTTCGTCATTCGAAACACTACCTCGCACCTTGTGCCGCGGTGTTCACGCACGGAAATGGAGCAATTTGGCCCCTTTTCCCTGATTGTACGCCGGAATGCCTCGCCAGGCCCTGGGTCGGTTGGGGAAAATGGCGTCCCGGTGTCGACACGACCTAGTGTCGAAAATGCCTTATTCCCGTGAAAACCATGGCCGTATTCAGTCGGTCTGCGGCGGCAATTACGTCTGCGTCGCGAACGGAGCCGCCCGGTTGGATGACGGCGGTAGCGCCCGCCTCAACAACGACTTCCAGCCCATCAGGAAACGGAAAGAAGGCGTCGGAAGCCGCCACGCAGCCATGCAGCGGCAAAACGGCTTTCATCGCGCCAAATCTAGCCGCGTCCACGCGGCTCATCTGGCCGGCACCGATCCCCAGCGTCTGCCCGTCGCGTGCGTAGACGATGGCGTTCGATTTGACATGCTTGCACACTCGCCAGGCGAACAGTAGAGCGGTGAGCTCTTCCTTGGAGGGCGCGCGCCTGCTGACAACCTTCAATTCGCTGGCCTCAACGTGGCCGCGATCCGCATCCTGCATCAGCATGCCGCCGGAGATGTATTTCATGGATGGGGCGCTCGCGGCCGGCTTGACCTCTACCAGTCGAAGATTCTTTTTGGCGGAAAGGATCTCCTTCGCCTTGGCGCTGAAGGACGGCGCGACAATCGCTTCAACAAACAATTTGATAATCTGTGCCGCGGCGTCGCCATCCACTTCTCGATTGATTCCGATGACTGCGCCGAAGGCCGACACAGGGTCGCACGCCAGCGCCTTCTCGTACGCTTCCACGATGGTTGCCGCAGTGGCGGCTCCGCATGGATTGGTGTGCTTGATGATGGCGACGGCGGGTTCGCTGAACTCCTGCGCCAGCTCCCAGCAGGCATCCAAGTCGACCAGGTTGTTGTAGCTTAACTCCTTGCCCTGCAACTGCCGCAGCCCGGCAATTCCGGTGCCGCTGCCGTTGCTGTACAAGGCGGCGCGTTGGTGTGGATTCTCGCCATAGCGCAGCGACATGGTTTGCGGATATGCCAGCCTCAAGGTTGCGGGGAGGGGTTCATGACCGGATTTGAGAGCGGCCACCTGTGCGGTCGCTTCCGGGGGAACCGCGGGAAGAGTCTCCAGCGCATTCGCGATTGCGAGATCGTAGGCAGCGGTCAGCGCAAAGGCCTTTTGTGCCAGTCGCCAGCGTGTCGCGCGGCTGAGTTGGCCATGGTGCGACTGCAATTCTTCCGTCAATGCGGCATAGTCGGCGGTGGAAGTCACGACGGCGACATCTTCAAAGTTTTTGCCCCCGGAGCGCACCATCGACGGACCGCCAATATCGATGTTCTCAATCACTTCCGCGAAGTGCACACCGGGCTTTTGCAGCGTGGCTTCAAAGGCGTAGAGATTCACCACCACCATATCGATGGGCTGGATGCCATGCTCTGCGACGGCTTTTTGATGTTCCGGGTTGGCGCGGATGTGAAGGATGCCGCCGTGTACCTTCGGGTGCAGGGTCTTGACGCGGCCATCCAGCATCTCGGGAAATCCGGTCAGCTCGGAAATATCCAACACCGTCAGTCCGGCTTCGCGCAGGGTGCGGGCGGTACCGCCGGTGGATACAAGTTCTGCGCCATACTCGGCTAAAACTCGCGCAAATTCGACGATTCCCGATTTATCTGTGACGCTGAGCAGCACTCGCCGAATTGGCTTCATGGACCTAACAATCCTCGATGGAACGGAATGGGAGCAACATTCAGTCTAATCCATCCATTGCGGCGGACTTTTGCACCGGCTGGCGCGGGAAAACCATCAGATTGTCACGCCGCTCTCGTACATTGTCATTTGTAATCTGCATGGCGGGTGGGTAGCCTGTAAGCAGTCTAAGCGTTCGTCGCAAAGGGTTGTTGCCTTGGGGAGTTCGATCTGATCGACCACAATGACAGAGGACGTGGCGGGCCTGAGATTCTGCCGCCTGCGCCGAAGCAAATGAAGCGCGGTCGGGGCGTGGCCCAAGACAGTCCATCGGACTACGACCTGCGATCCGGATACTACACGCAGGCACCGCCGCCCTCGCAGACGCGTTCGCGAATTCTGACGGGTTGGGCCTACGCTCCTGCGACCTACATCCTGATCGGCATCAGCTGTGCCGTCTATCTGGCGATGGTGTTGAGGGGCGTTTCATGGTGGGACCCGACGGCGGAGCAAATTTTGCATTGGGGAGCGAATCGTGGTGTGAATGAAATCTATTACGGACAATGGTGGCGCCTGGTAACGGCGACCTTTGTCCATGTAGGCATCATCCACATCGGGACAAACATGTGGTGCCTTTGGAATCTGGGTTTGCTCGGCGAACCTTTGCTCGGACCTTTTGGCATCTTCGCGGTCTATATTCTGACCGGCGTCGCGGGAAATCTCCTCAGTACGGCGGTGAACCCAAACGTGGTCGGGGCCGGAGCCTCGGGAGCTGTCTTTGGGATCGCGGGCATCCTGATTCTGCTGCTGAACTCGCCGCACTTGCCGTTTCCTCGGGCGGAGTTGCGCCGGTTGCGACGCAGTGTGATCTATTTCGCAGCCATCAATCTGGTGATCGGGGCGTCCACTCTGATGTATTCCGGAGGTATCAAGATTGATAATATGGCCCACCTTGGGGGATTCCTCTCGGGCATGGCCATGGGGGTACCGCTGGCACCGATTCTGGGAACTGGAAGAGAACCTTACTTCAAGCGACAGAAAATTGTCTTTTCTGTCGTGGCGCTGTCTCTTTTGTTATTTGCGAATTGGATGATTCACTTTCGAAGAGTCTAAGCCGCGATTCGAAGAATCGCAGTAGCGTGATCGGCCCTGAGTCTCGGCGCGAGGGGCCCGGGTCACGCAAGGCTTCGCCGCCCGGCGGCAAATTGCAAATATCGAATTAATTCTTTTCCGCGCCGGCAAATTTCTTCACCATGGCCAGCAACAACCTGCGATCGCTCTCATTCAAATTGGCGGAATAACGTCGAATCTGGGTCAAAAAGCGCAATTCGTCCTCGCTGAACCGCTGTGCGGGCATTTCATAGCTCAGTGCATTTTCGGCGAAGAAGTGAGCCATGGGGACGTCGAGCGCGCTGGCAATTTTGTGCAGCGTGTCGAGCGATGGAACCGTGTGACCGTTTTCTACGCGCGACAAATAGCAGCGCAGAAGTCCGGTACGTTTTTCAATGTCCCCTTGCGACATACCCTTTTGCAAACGGACGCCGCGAATCGTAGTCCCGATGTTGAGTGCTTCCATGATGGCCTCGCAAGTGAACGATTGAACTGGAAAAATCTACCGTGGATCGCCACACCGGAAGGGCGTGGCCGAGCAACTGAATTGTATTGACTATGTAGTTAACATGCCATCCTGCAAATAGGCAAGCAAAATTGTAGGCGGTATCGCAGGCGGAACGGTTACCCCGGTATCAGCCTCTTCGTGTAATGCTTTTTTGCGGCAGTAGAATCCTGCACCCTTGAGGTGTCTGAGGCAAAAACTCGGTAGTCTAGAGGTGGAAGGCACTGGAGCCGGCATTTTTGCACGCGGCGGCACAACTTTGGCAACTACCGCGGTTCGGTCGAATCTAATCAGTTTGGTAACGATGAGAATTCCTCGACGACAAAGCTTGTTTGGCGCGTTAGTGGCGGCCATTGTATTCATGCCTGTGGCGCAGGCGCAAAACATCGACATGGTCCGGCCCCTCACTCTGAACGCCCCGCCTGACACGGTGTACGGCAGCGTCAGTTCCGGGCCACCGGTCACCACCGTTCTGCCGCTCTCGCTGGATGATGCGATTCGTCGGGGGCTGCAAAGAAATCTGCAGACAACGCTGGTGAAACAGGATCAGCGGATTGTTTCCGGCGAACGCCTGCGGGCGATCAATTACCTGATGCCGAATCTCACCTGGCAGGCGGAACGTCAGCGACTGCAGATCAATCTTGAGGCGGAAGGCTTCAGTTCGAAGTTGATCCATAGTTTTCCGCCGGGATTGATTCCTCCCGCCGAGCTGGGAAACATTCCGGTCGTGGTGACGGTGAACACCGTGATCGGGCAGGCTGAACTGACGCAATCGCTGTTCGACCTGCAGTCGTTTGAGCTATATCGTGCGGCGAAACAAGAGATCAAAGCGGTTGACTTCAGTTATCAGTCGTCGCGAGGGCAGGTTATCCAGACCGTGGCCGATACCTATCTGCGTGCGCTAGCGAGGGCCGCGAACGTTGCGAATGCAAAGGGCCTTTTGGCTACCGATGCGGAAGTTCTGCGACAGGCGAAACTGAAGCACGAGGCCGGGGTAGTTGCGAAACTCGAAGAATTGCGGGCACGAGTGCAATACCAGCAACAGCAGCAGGTGGTCATCGCGCAAAAGAACGCGTTTGAGAAGGCCAAGGTCGACTTGAACCGGGAGATTGGGCTTGCTGCCGACCGGCCCATTGAGTTGACGGATAGCAGTCCGTATGCGACGCTGGCGACCATCCCGCTGGACGAGGCACTGCAGATGGCTTACGCCAATCGGCAGGAGTACCTGTACCTGAAGGCGAAGCTGCGGTCTGCCCAATATCAGGGCCACGCCGCCCGCTTCGAGCGACTGCCCACGCTGACGTTCAACGGCAACTACGGCGTCACCGGTACGGTTGGTGGCATTTATCACGGCACCTTTCTGGCGGAAGGCACACTGAACGTGCCCCTGTTCAAAGAAGCACAATTCCGCGGCGATCGCGATGTTGCGGACGCGGCTACCAGTGATGCCATGGCGCAGTTGGCCAACTTTCATCAGCAGATTGAGGCCGAGATTCGCGATAACATGCTCGACGTGGCCGCCACGCAGCAGCTTGTGGATGTGGCTCGAAGCAATGTCGACCTGAGCCATGCCACGGTGAACGATGCGACCGACCGCTTTCGCAACGGAGTGGATAGCGATCTTCCTGTAGTTGAGGCTCAATCTTCCCTGGCCGCTGCGGAGGCCCAGTTAGTGAACAGCCTGTATGAATACAATGTCGCGAAAATTGCGCTGGCGCGAAGCCTCGGGGTCGTCGACCGGGAGTATCGCGAGTACCTGATCGGTCCGGTTACCACGACGCAATCGTCTGTTCGCCAGCAAGAAAGTCTGACCGACAGGGCAGCGATTCGCTGATCTGCAAACTCCTGAATACTTCAGCAATTTCGACATTCCGACCGCTCTCAATTTGAAAGGACTTGCCTGATGACCCAAACTCGATCCGACGCGCTGGTGCTTTTTGGAGTGACGGGCGATCTTGCCCACAAGATGATTTTTCCGGCGCTGTACGCGATGGCGAAGCGAGGGAACCTGAACGTTCCTGTGATTGGCGTCGCATTCCCGAAGTGGAGTCTGGATCGGCTGCACAGGCGCGTGACCGATAGTATTCGCAAGTCCGGCGGCATCGATAACCAGCGAGCCTTGAAGCATCTGCTGTCGCTGATCACCTATGTGAGTGGAGATTACAATGACGCGGGAATCTACGCCGCAATCAAGACGGCCCTGGGGAAGGCTCGACGTCCTGCGTATTATCTTGCGATTCCGCCCGCGCTGTTTGGAACTGTGATTCAGGGACTGGGTAAGGCGAAGCTCGCGGACAACGGGCGCGTGATTGTGGAGAAGCCGTTCGGTCGCGATCTGGCATCGGCGCGCGAACTGAATCGTGTTGCGCGATCGGTATTTCCTGAAGACTGCATCTTCCGCATCGATCACTTCCTTGGAAAAGAGGCGATCATGAACATCCTCTATTTCCGCTTTGCCAATTCGTTTTTGGAGCCCATATGGAATCGCAACTATGTGGCCAGCGTGCAAATCACGCTTTCTGAGAATTTCGGTGTGAAGGATCGCGGCGCGTTTTACGAAACGGCCGGATGTCTGCGCGACGTGGTTGAAAATCATCTGTTCCAGATTGTCGCGCTGCTGGCGATGGAAGCGCCCTCCGGTCGCGAGTTTGGCGCGGTGCAGGCTGAGAAAGCCAAAGTCTTTAAAGCGATGCGTCCGCTTCGTCCGGAAGATTTGGTTCGCGGTCAGTATGATGGCTATCGCCAAGAGACCGATGTGGCGAAGAATTCCGATGTTGAAACATTCTGCGCCTTGCGCCTGATGATCGATTCCTGGCGTTGGGACGGAGTGCCCTGGTATCTGCGGTCGGGCAAGTATTTGGCAGATACTGCCACGGAGGTGATGGTGGAGTTAAAGCCGCCGCCGCAAAAACTATTTGCCGATTCTGCACTGGCCACGGATCGATCGAATTATTTGCGCTTCCGCCTCTCTCCTGACTCGGCGATTGCCTTGGCCGCGCGGGTCAAACTTGCCGGAGAGGAATTCAAAGGCGAGCCGCGGGAGCTGTTTCTTTCTGAAGAACAAGTGGGCGCGGAAAGCCCGTACGAGCGCCTGTTAGGCGATGCCATGAAGGGCGATGGTGCGTTGTTTACTCGCGAGGAATCCGTGGAGGCGGCGTGGGCGGTGGTTGAGCCGGTCCTGAAAAAGCATCACCGGGTTCTTCCGTACAAGCGAGGCAGCTGGGGACCGAAGGCCGCGGATACGTTGATCGCTAAAGATGGCGGCTGGCACAATCCAAAGCCCAGTGACACATAACAGGCACGGCTTCATCGCACAAGGCGGTTCTCTCGCGTGACCGGCGGCCGTTCCCTTAATCGATGCCGAGTTTGTGCTCCATCTTTTCCAGTGAGATGCCAGTAGTTTCTGGGTAATAAAACAGGACCAGCAAGAAGTCGAGCGCCATCATCGCGGCGAAAAAGATGAATGGATATGCTCCAGAGGTCCCAGCCATGATCGGGAATATGAGCGAGATGACGGCGTTTGAAATCCAATGCGACGAGCTTCCAAGGCCTTGCCCCTTGGCGCGCACGCGGTTGGGAAATACCTCGCTGATGTACACCCAGACCACTGCGCCTTGCGAAGCCGCAAAGCAGGCAATATAGGCCATCAGCAGCCACACCAGCCAGTGCAAGTGCCGGTGGGTAACAAAAACGTACGAAATCGCTGACAGGCAAATCGTCAACCCAACGGTTCCCACCAGCAGCAATCTCTTGCGGCCAAATCGGTCGATCACGGTCATCGCAAGCAACGTGGCAACCAAGTTGGTCGCTCCCACGGCAACGGCCTGCAGGTCACCCGAGATTTTGCTGGCGCCTGCCATGGCAAAAATATCGTTCAAGTAATAAAGAATCGCGTTGATTCCCGATAGCTGGCTGAACATTCCGACAGTGATGGCGAGGAACACAGGAAAACGATATTGCCGCGAGAAGAGCGGATCCGTGGGCGACGATCGTTCCAGATGAATGGAAGCGACAATCTCGTCCAGTTGCTGCGGCGGATGTTCGACGCCGGTCATCCGAAGAACGTGCAGCGCCTCCTTCAAATTTGACTGCATGGCCAGCCATCGCGGACTGCGCGGAATGCCGAATAGCGCGATGAGAAAACAAAACGCCGGAACTCCGGAGATGCCAAGCTGCCATCGCCATTCCGTCGCACCAAGTTGAAGGCGGCCAATCAGGAAGTTTGAAAGATAGGCCAGCAGGATGCCGACAACGACGTTGAGCTGGAAGCTTCCGACCAGGCGTCCGCGCCATTTTGGTGGCGCGATTTCGGCAATGTACATGGGCCCCAGAACTGAAGAACCGCCGATGCCGAGGCCGCCAATAAAGCGAAAGAAGATCAGCGCGGGCCAACTCCAGGCAAACGCGCAACCCAATGCGGAA
>JAJXZK010000134.1 GCA_021780095.1 Acidobacteriota bacterium
GTTCGACCAGTCTGCGCACCAGCTCGGACGGATTCAGGTGCTGGTTGACCGCTGCATTGAACGCCAGCAGAATCTCCAGTGACTGGGTCCACTCCTGCATTCGGTCGAAGAGTCGCGTTCGTTCAAGACCGATCGTTGCCTGAACGGCCAGCGTCTCCGCGATTGCCAGATCCTGCTGAACAAAATGGGCGCCCGTTCGATGATTCTGTACCTGCAGGACTCCGACTACCAGTCCCTGATGATTCAACATCGGCACACAGAGAGCGTTCCTGCACCCGGATTCCACGAGGTCGGCGCAGGGCGCTCGAAGGCTGGGACGCGAAGCGTCGAAGAGATGGGATTGGCGATGGCGCAGGACCCATAGCGAAAGTGTGTTCACCGCTTCCAGCTCAGAGCTCAGGTCCTGGGTCGACTCAACGTGGTGATGGGTATGCAAGGTGCGGAAAAATGGAAGGTCCTGGTCGTAGAGTTCAACGAGCGCGTATTCCGCGTTCAGCAGATGGGCTGCCTGGCGGGCGACCGCGCGCGCGAGCATTCCAGTATCCAGCTCATGGAGAACCGAGGAGGCGCCGCTTCGCAATGCCTCAACCTGTACGGCCAGATGCCGGATCTCCGATTTCAGACCGGCGACTTGGTTCTTTAACTCAAGGATCTCCTGCGAGGCTGAAACGCTCTGATGATCAGACGCATTTTCTCTCAACCCGTAAGACACAGGGCTATCATAGCGCTCCCGGGCGCGGAGGGTATGCGCCAATCTCAGACGCTCATGCATCGCGCCTGCTTTTCCTCCACAAGGCAGGCAAGCCACTCATGAATGCCGGCTCCGTTTTTTGCAGAGGTCGGCACAATCCGCATGCCCGGCCGGACCGCTTCGATATTGGCCCGTGCCGTTTCAATGTCGAACTCGCAGGCCTCAGACAAATCCATCTTTGTGAGGACAGCAATATCGGCTGAGTTGAAGATATTCGGGTACTTCAATGGCTTGTCTTCGCCCTCGGTAACGGAAAGCAGGACGACGCGGATGTCTTCGCCCAGGTCGTAGCTGGAGGGGCACACCAGATTGCCGACATTCTCGATGAACAGATAATCGAGTTGATTCAGGTCCCAACCGGACAGATGATCGGAGATCATCTGCGCTTCCAGATGGCATCGTCCATCCGTATTGATCTGCTTTACCGGCACGCCGGCCTCTGCCAAGCGGCGCGCGTCATTATCTGTTGCCAGGTCTCCCACCAGCGCGGCTACGGAGTACCCTTGGTCCCGTAATTCACGCAATGTCCGCTGCAAAAGAGCGGTCTTCCCGGTTCCCGGACTGGAGACGACGTTCACGGTCAGCACCCCGGACGCATGAAGCCGCCCACGCAGGTTACGCGCGATTTCGTCATTCTTATTCAAAACGCCTTTGCGAATCTCCAGAACTCGTGTGTTCATGCTTTTGTCCTTTTACTACGGCAGTTCGATCTCAATCGATTCAATCTCCAGTTCGCGACCCTGCCGAATATCTCCGCTGGGCGTGTCGCATCGAGGGCATCGGAACCGCTGCACGCTGCCCAGCTCCACCTCTTCCATGCAGGTCGCGCAATAGACCCTGACTGGAAGCTCTTTCACATGCAGATGAGACTGCGCCAGCAGCGTATCCGCCGTGGCAATCTCATAGCCGAATTCGAGCGCTCCGCGGACTACGCCGGAAAGCGCTCCGAGACGCAGATGCACGGCGCGAACGCGGATGGCGCCCGCATCGCGCGCACTCTGGCCGGCAAGCTCCACGAGGCTGTACGCAATGGAGAGTTCATGCATAAGAAGCTACCTGGGGTCAGCCCGGAGTTTTCGTCCATAATTGCGCGCGAAGGCAATCGCAAAACCCAGGGAGGCCTGCACATCTGGATCGCGTAACGCACCAAGCAGTCCGAAGACGCCCTTGGGGACAGACGCAGCGTACTCATGCTTCACGCTGGTAGCCGTGGCTGCGGCTCCCACATCCCCTACGACTCGAATGCTTTCGGGAGCAAGAACACCAGCCTCATGCAATTCGTTTACGGTATCGATAACTCCTTTCGCCTGTGTCAGTAGTCCGGATCGCGCCACCTGCACAGCGATGTCCATAAGAGCGGGGAGGGCTGCGGTAAGCTCTTTGAGACGGCTGAGGTCGAGTGTCGCACCAAGTTTTGCGGAGTCGGCAATCGACTCCGCAACCGATTCAACAATGACGTCGCTCCTTCTGATAAAACCATCAACTGATGCCAGAGCGAAGGAAGCCAGGTCGAGATGGTCCAGCAGGCTGTGGAGAGAGGCAATCGTATCCGGGTTGCCAAGGCGCTCCAGCAATCCCGAGGAGAGCAGCCGCCCGAAAGCAGGACTGCCGGCGAGGTCCGCAGCCTGCAAGCCCGTTCGCGTCAGCTGCGGCAGCTTTTCCGCCAGCTTGCGGGCATCGGAGGGAACGGAAACCCGGCGCAGCTCATCAACATTTTCGGCAATCGAGTTGGTGATTTCGTCGCTACGATGGAGCAGCTCCTGTGCCGCATCGGTTGCAAAGACGATAATATCGAGCCGATCCAGCAACCGATGGAGCAATTCAGCGGTCTCCGGCTGTTCTAATCGCGCCACTAGATCCTGCGTACCCGGTCTCTCAGCCACGGCAGATGTGCCCATTGCATACCCCTCTCAGACTTTGACACCCGCGATTGTATAGCTGCCCCGGTACGGCTGGTTATGGCATGAACTTGCTATTTTTGTGGCAGGCCCGGTACCTGCAATGGATGCCGAAGGCGCAAATCAGGTCTGCGGCGGTGCCGGGGTCTCGGTCGAACAGCATCGCGACGCCATTACTCCGCGCAACGCACTTCGGAAAGACCGTCAAACTGTCGCCACTTGTAGATCGCGATGGACACGATCCAGCTCGCGGCAAAAATCCCGATGATGAAGTAGCCGAGCATTCCGAAATTGTCGTTGAGCCTGCGCACCATATCCCAGAACACTCCGCTCAGACGGAACTGGCCGGCCAGCAGCCCAAGCGCCTCTATTCCGCCCACTGCGAAGGCAACCGCAACCGAAACGAAGGTGATGGTGAGGTTGTAGTAAAGCTTGCGAATGGGTTTCACGAAGGCCCAGCCATAGGCTCCCAGCATCAGAATATTGTCGGTCGTGTCGATCAGCGACATACCTGCAGCAAAGAGGGCCGGAAATACGAGAATCGACCACAGGGATAAGCCTTTGGAAGCCTCGGCAGCGGAGATGCCGAGCAGCCCTATCTCGGTGGCCGTATCGAAACCGAGACCGAACAGAACGCCGAGCGGATACATATGCCAGCTACACCGGATCATCCGGAAAACCGGACGGAACAGACGAGCCAGAAAGCCGCGGTTGCCGAGCAGCAGGTCAAAGTCCTCCTCAACATAAGGCTCTCCGCGCTGAACCCGCCTGAACGCGTGGTATATCGACCGGAGAACGATTAAATTCGCAATCGCAATTCCGAAGAGGAAAAGAGTCGACACCAGCGTGCCGATCACCCCGCCGATGTCTCTGGCAGCATCGATCCTGTGATGCAGCGCGAGCGCCGTCGCAGCGATCACGATCGACCCCAGCACGACGATCGTGGAATGCCCGAGCGAAAACATGAACCCCACGGCGACAGGGCGTTTTCCTTCCTGCATCAGCTTGCGCGTGACGTTATCGATCGCGGCGATATGGTCTGCATCCACGGCATGGCGAAGTCCAAAGCTGTACGCGAGAAATGCAGTGCCCAGGAGAACCGGATAGCGATGAAATGCGAAGAACGCCCAGAACCATGCCGCCAGATTGAACACCAACAAGATGCCGTATATGGCGACGACCCTGGTCTGGGTATCGGCAGATTCGTCATGGAACAAACTTCGCAGAAGAGAAGTCCTCGGGTCCGCTTTGCGCGCACGATCAAAGTAGCACGTATTCAGGAAATGTAATACTACGTCGGGAGGAATAAGAGCAAGCGCCTGAACGCGGGACCTCAAGAATAGCTGGTTCTTGCTATTGCCTGCGCCGATCCCCGATGCGTACTAATTTCTAATTAGCCTTCAAGTAGCACGATTTCCTAATTTGTATGCAGCATCACTCCTCCCGCAGGATAGAAACTCGCTACTCCAACTCCGCATGTGCTTGTGAGAGTTGTGCAAGCATTTTGAGGTAAAAATGATCGCAGGAAAGCGTCTCTTTCATTCGGCCATCGTCTTCTTTTGTCTCTTCGCGACGGGGCCGTTAGGCGCAGCTACTGGTGGCAGCATCTCCGGGGTAGTTATAGACCCAAGTGGAGCGGTGGTAGCGGGGGCCGTCCTCAAGTTGGTCAACACAGGCCAGCAGACGGTCTATCAAGCTGTTTTGGACAGGCAAGGTTTCTATTCTTTTCCGAATCTCCCGGTTGGCCACTATGAGCTCACCGTCTCGGCAACCGGATTCACGACCCAACGAAAAACGAATCTTATGGTGGACACGGATTCGATCCTCCGAGTCGATGTGACACTGGCAGTCGGGCGGCAGTCGTACAGCGTGACCGTCACGAGCGAGGCCGGGGTGCAGGTTGAGACTGCCGCAACTCACCTTGGCGAGGTGGTATCCAGCGCACAGATCAGCGCGCTCCCATTGAATGGAAGGAGCTACACCGATCTTCTGGCAATTCAGCCCGGAGTGGCCCCTATTTCGACCTTGTTGCCCAGTTCCGTCATCATGGCAGGCGTCACTGGAAGTCTCGACCCATCGGGCGATCTGAATCCCGGGAACCTCTCCATCAACGGCCAGCGCGAATCGTCCAACGGCTTTCTTGTGAATGGAATCGATGTGCAGGAGCACATGAATGGGGGCACTTCCATCATTCCCAATCTCGATTCGATGGAAGAGTTTAGGGTGCTGACCAACAACTTCGATCCTGAGTATGGGAACTATAATGGCGGCATCGTCACCGTCGTCAGCAAATCGGCAAGCAATGCGCTTCATGGCGATGCCTTCGAGTTTTTCCGCAATACGGCGCTCGATGCGAGAGGGTACTTCGATCCAACCCGGTCCGCGTTCAGACAGAATCAATTTGGCGGAACAATCGGCGGGCCTGTGAGGCGCGACAAGCTCTTCTTTTTCGCCGACTACCAGGGAACGCGGACGACCCAGGGCATCTCAACGGGCAATATTTCTGTGCCTACCGTCGAGGAACGGGGTGGTGACTTCAATGATCTGACAGGTTCCGTCAGCGGCCCTTATCTCGCATCTTTGCTCACGCAGGAACTTGGTTACGCCGTTACGTCAGGCGAGCCGTATGCCAGCGTCTTTCCCGGGGGCATCATCCCTCAGAGCGCGTGGTCGGCACCGGGTAAGAACCTGCTGCAGTACATCCCATCTCCCAACGTCAGTGCGAGTCAGTATTCGACCTCGACCTTTGCCCAGACCGTCCGCGACGACAAGGGTTCAGTGCGTCTTGATGGCAACAGCCGGTTCGGTCAGATCTCCGGCTATTACTTCATCGACAACTATCGCCTCGACAATCCCTATCCGGGCTCTGTCGCCGGAGCGAGCATTCCCGGCTTTGATGCGCTGTTCATTGGGCGTGCGCAGTTGCTGTCGCTGAGCGATAACAAGGTGATCGGCTCGAAGACCGTCAATGAATTTCACTTTGGTTATCTGCGCAATGCGAACATCATCGGGCAGCCAAAAGGTGGACTCGGGATCAGCCTAGCATCTCAGGGCTTCGCATCCGGAGCCAACTCAGGAATATTCGTTCAGGCGCCCCAGTTCGAAGGCGTCGAGAATATTACGTTCCCCACCTTCGTCATGGGTGTTCCAATCACCAATGGCACGCAGATCAACAACACGTACTATCTGAGCGACGGCCTATCCAGAGTCATCGGCGCACACACGATGAAGATTGGCGGACAGTTCCATATCGACCAGGTGAATGAGCATCCGAACGCCACGTTCAACGGAACGTTCAATATTGATGGGACTGAGACCGGGGACCCGTATGCCGACTTCCTCATCGGCGTACCAAGTAACTACACCCAGTCCTCCGGTCAGCCTTTCTATCTGCGGAACCGCTATCTCGGCCTGTACGGACAGGACAGTTGGCGAGCGCGAGATGATCTCACGATCAATATTGGTTTGCGCTGGGACCTGATCACGCCCTTCTGGGAGAAGTACAACCAGCTACAGACCTGGGTTCCCGGAGCCGAGTCAACTCTCTATCCCGGAGCACTCCCTGGGCTGCTGGTGGCGGGCGACCCCGGAATTCCAAAGACACTCGCGCCGACAGGCTACAGGAACTTCGCGCCAAGAATCGGGATGGCCTATACGCCGAAGTTCGAGCAGGGACTCGGGAGAACGATCTTCGGAGGCAGTGGCAAAAGTAGCATTCGCGCAAGCTACGGCATCTTCTACACGGAGTTTCCGGGCTTACTGGCCGGCATCATGTACTCGGTGCCTCCCTTTGGCTACAACTACCTCAGCCCGGCGCCACCATTGTTCGCCACGCCGTTTATCACGGCCGCTACCGGCGCGAATAACGGGCAGCGCTTTCCATTCCCATTCCCGCCCAAGAACGTCTCCGCGTCTCACCCAGATACCTCCATCAATTGGGCCAACTTTGCGCCGCTCTCAGCGGACCCCTTCTTCAACTACCGCAATCGCGTTCCCTACATCAACAACTACATGCTCTCCATCCAGCGGCAGATTACCTCAAGCGCCTTGCTGACTGTCAGCTACGTCGGCAACCAGGGGCACCACGTCCTCGCCGTGGTGTCAGCAAACCCAGGCAATCCTGCCCTATGCCTCAGCCTCCCCGGATGCGGTCCCTTTGGCGAAGACTCGAACTACACCACAGCAGCAGGCCAGACCGTCTATGGCACCCGCAGCGGACAGAACGGTGGAGCACGAGTCGGACCGGGCGAAAACTATGGTGAAAATACCTCCGACAGCTCCATCGCCAACTCCAACTACAACGCGCTTCAAACGACTCTTCGTTACCAGCGCAACGGCTCCCAGTTCTTGTTGAGCTACGCCTATGCGAAGTCGATCGATCAGGGCTCCAACATCGGTGAGCAACTTGATCCGCTCAATCCAAGGCAGAGCAGGGCAATCTCCGCCTGGGACCAGAAGCATTCCTTTGTTGCCAGCTATACCTGGGCGTTGCCCACCGAGTGGGTCTTTCGCAGGTCCAACCGTCTGACCACAGAATGGAGCCTCTCTGGAACGACTCGCTTCGCCACCGGCTTTCCTGTGACGCTGTACGACAATTCAGACAATTCGCTGCTTGGAGCCTTGGGCAACGGCGTGAATAACTACCTGCTCGATACTCCCCAATATCTTTCAGGCCCGCTCAAAATTAATACCAATGGCCGCAATGGTCGCCCAGCGTTCAATACAGCCTTATTCCCGGAAGAGAATATGGGCCAGTTGGGCAACGCCAAACGCCGTTTCTTCTATGGACCCGGCATCAATGATTTCGATTTGACCCTTCAAAAGAACCTGCGCTTGACCGATGCGCGATCTTTTGAGTTCCGAGCGGAGGCGTTTAATGCCTTCAACCATGCGCAGTTTTATGGGCCGGCATCGGTGGATGGGCAGGTAGGCGATACCGCGAACTTCGGCCATATTATCAGCGCTGCCGCGCCTCGTCTGGTGCAACTCGTTGCTAAATTCAACTTCTAATGCGAGTGCGTGTGCTTGCTGCCTTTGAGGTCTTTCCCGGAGTTTGTCAGGACGAGTTTTCCCAGTTCGACTCCGCGCAAGGCCAACATGCGGTCCGCGATCCCCTGAATATCCCTGCTTCGTCCTTTCATGATGATTACTTCCAGGCAATAGTGATGATCGAGATGGACGTGTGTGGCCGCCAGAACCATTGCGCCAGCGCCGTGCTGTGCCTCAGTCAGCTTTTGAGAAAGATTCGGAACATGATGGTCGTAGACAAGCGTCAATGTGCCGACCAGGGGCCTGTTCGAGTCGACAATCTGTGCGAGAAGCGCATCCCGGATAAGGTCACGGAAGGCCTCTGAGCGGTTTGCATAACCGCGCCTGGCAATCAACTGGTCGAACTCCTTCAACAGGTCTTCTTCGAGTGAAACCCCGATTCTGCTCAATTGCGGCATCGCTTTTCCCCGTCTGAATTGTAATCCGGATCGATCCGGGTTTCTTATATCGACAGGCCTCAACTATCCTAGGGGTCACCAGCTATGGCGAATTTGCCCACCACGACGCTTGCGCGCAAGCACATTCAGGTAAGAGGCGTCGTGCAGGGAGTCGGATTTCGCCCATTTGTATATAAGCTGGCAAAGGCTCTCGACTTGGCAGGACATGTCTTCAATTCGTCGGCGGGCGTCACCATCGAAGTTGAAGGAGCCGAGGACGCCACGGATGAATTTATTCGAAGGCTGAGAGTCGAACCTCCGCAACTCGCAACCATCGCCGAGATCAGCATTTCAAGCATGGAGCTTCAGGGGGACACCGGCTTTTCCATCCTTCAGAGCCGGGAAGCGGCGGGTGAATTCGCCCTCGTTCCTCCGGACACCGGCACCTGCGATGCGTGCTGGCGCGATTTTGGCGACCCCCTCAACCGCCGCTATGGGTACCCATTCACCAATTGCACCCATTGCGGCCCGCGCTACACCATCATCCATGACATCCCTTACGACCGAGCGACCACGACCATGTCGAGATTCACAATGTGCAGCGCCTGCGGGTCTGAATATGAAGACCCCGAGGATCGGCGCTTTCACGCCCAGCCAAACGCGTGCGCTCTTTGCGGACCTTCGCTGGCCCTGGCCCCGCGCGGCGCGCCACTTGCCGATTGTTCATTTACCGACATGGATTCGCTGGCAATCATCCGTCAGGCAAGAACGCTGCTGCGCGATGGGAAGATTCTTGCGGTGAAAGGTCTCGGCGGCTTTCTGCTGGCGTGCGATGCAAACAACGACATTGCCGTCGCCGAGCTTCGAAAGCGCAAGCGCCGCGCGGACAAACCTTTCGCGTTGATGATGCGAGATGTCGCGGCTGTGAGGACGGCGTGCCTGGTATCTGAAGAGGACGAAGCAGCTCTTCTCGATTTGCGGAGGCCGATTGTGGTTCTGCCTCGACTCGCAGAAGCGGATTTGTCCCCAGGCATCTCGCCCGGAAACGACACCGTGGGAGTGATGCTGCCGTACACTCCTCTGCATTACCTGTTGTTCAGTGATTCGCTTGAGGCGGAGTCCGAATTCGCCGCCTTGGTCATGACGAGCGGCAACCTCAGTGAAGAGCCAATCGTTGTGTCGAACTCGGAGGCCATGCGGCGCCTCGATGCAGTTGCCGACTGGTTTCTACTGCACGACCGCGACATCGCAATGCGCGTCGATGATTCTGTCGTACGCGTCTTCGAGGGGCGTGAACGCGTGCTGCGCCGCTCCCGTGGGTTTGTGCCGCAGCCGATCGATCTGGGAATCGCACTGGAAGAAGTGCTGGCCTTCGGTGGTGAACTAAAGAATACCTTCTGCCTGACCAAGAGCCGGTACGCGATTCTGAGCCAGCATATCGGGGACCTTGAGAACCTCGAAACGATGCAGTTTTTTGAAGAAACGCTCGCCAGGATGAAACGCCTTTTCAAGGTTGCGCCACGGGTGGCTGCATACGATCTGCACCCAGGGTATATGAGCACCCGGATGGCCATCGAGTCCGGGTGCGAACGCAAGATCGGCGTGCAGCATCACCATGCGCATATAGCGAGTTGCATGGCTGAGAACCATCTGCAGGGCAAAGTACTCGGCGTGGCTTTCGACGGCACCGGGTATGGCACGGATGGAAAAATATGGGGCAGTGAGTTTCTGGTCGCGGATTTTGCCGCGTTTTCACGCCGCGCGCATCTCCGGTATGTGCCGCTTCCCGGCGGCGACGCTGCGGTGCGGCAGCCCTGGCGGATGGCGCTCGCCTATCTGCGAGATACTTTTGGCCGGCAGATCTCCGGAGAATTTGGATGTTTTCGAGAAATTCCCGCGAAGGACCTGGAACGCGTGGACACAATGATCTCCCGGCGCATTCATACGATGGAGACATCGTCCTGTGGGCGACTCTTTGACGCTGTAGCTGCGCTCCTTGGGCTCGTATCCGAGGTCACCTTCGAGGGGCAGGCAGCGATCGCGCTGGAAACGATAGCTGCAAGAGGAGTCGACCGGTGCTACGACTTCAACATTGAAGAAGGGGAACCGTTGATTCTGGATTTTCGTCCGACAATCGCGGCGATTGCGCAGGATTTGTCATCCGGAAGAACGGCGGGAGAAGTCTCTGCTTGTTTTCACAATACCCTGAGTGCGGCCACTGTGGAGATGTGCTGTCGCATCCGGAAGAGCGACGGAGTAGACCGGGTATGCCTCAGCGGAGGGACATTCCAGAACCTATATCTCCTCAAACAAACAACAGTGGAATTGCGACGCCATGGCTTTAAGGTCTTCCTGCACAGTGTGGTGCCGGCAAACGATGGCGGCATATCGCTGGGCCAAGCCGTAATAGCGAATGAGCGTGCGCTACACTAACTATCCCACTGGTTCAAAACATCGGGCAGGCCAACAGGATATAGAACAGTGGGTTAGGGCATGAACAATACAGCACAAAAGCGGGCGATTAAGAACTACCGGTACCGCCTCCGCAAGCGAGGGATCGTGCGGTTTGAAGTTCTCGGCCTCGACGCCGATCGCGACCAGATTCGCTCGTTCGCAAAGCGGCTCGCCCAGAACGACGCTGAGGCCAATCAAATTCGGTCGCAGGTCAGGCGGACAGTCTCCGATCTACCTCAAAAGAAGGGGGGCATTCTTGCGGCTCTTCGTCGCTCGCCGCTGGTCGGACTGGCGTTGGAGATTGACCGTCCCTTTGACCTGGCAGGGAAGTCGATCTATGAGGTATCTCCTCGACATCATCAGCAATGCCACGAAGTCAAGCCATTCGTAGCCGCTCATCGAATGGATGGAGGAACGGGTGGACGATGATTTGTTCATTTCTGCATTGAGCCTGGCCGAAATCCGGTGCGGCGTTCTGGAGAAGTCGGCAGGGAGAAAGCGCAGGCAGCTTGAAGAACGGTTTCACGGTCAGGAGGACCTCAGGCGCTGTTTCGATGACGCGTGTTGGCTTTCGACGAAAATGCAGCACTTGCCTGAGCCCGTCTCATGTCGGAAGGCACTGCCGCAGGGCGGCCCAGAAGCGCTTTCGATATGTCATGGCCGCAATCGTCGAGGCGAATGAGTGCGTTGTTGTCACAGACAACGAGAAGCCTTTCACGGCGTAAACATTCTCAATCCGCTCCGTAGTGCGAGACGCAGAGCAGCGACTGAGCGCTAAAGTCCTCAATTTGATCATGCCGCATGCGACTACCTCAGACTGACGACAGCGGACGTAAAGATCTTAGTCTTCTGATCCACACTGCTGGAGCCAACGTTACCTGCAAAGACTGTCGTATGATTTCGTACATTTTCCAAATCGCCGCGTAGCCTCGCAATAGAAAGCAAGAAGTGAACGACGTACCCGTATCTGCTGACTTTTGAGGTCGTAATCAATGAAGCCTGCGTCCTTGAACTTCTTCATGAAATAGCAAGTCCGCGACCGCGTAGTGCCTACCATTTCTGCGAGGGTTTCATGGTTTACCCTCGCAATCGCGGTCTCAGGGGAGGATTGCCCATCAAAATGGGAAAGCAGCAGGAGAATACGCGCTAGTCTCTTCTCGCTGGGATTGCACCGCTGATCCACCAAATCCTGCCTGTAGCGGACGTTCCGCGCCAACACGTATGCACAAAACTTGTTTGACAACGTCACTTCTTGCGCAAGTGCGAGCATCATGGCCTCCTTTTCAATTCGCAGGAGCTTGCAGTCTGTCAGTGCGTTGGCATATGCTGTGCGGACTGGCAGGCCGGCAATTGAGTCTTTGCCAACAAAATCCTCGTCGCCCAATATATCGAGCGTTGCTTCCTTCCCGCTCGGGGACCTTGCGCTGAGTCTTACCCTTCCTGCTTGAACGACAAACACCGCGTCAGCCGTGTCGCCCTGAGCGAAAAGTGACTGACCTTTCCGAAAAGACAGCATCTCCCTGCCCACGCCGATGGTTGAAAGAAAGACTTCGGGGCTGAATGCACATCTTTGTTTGGCCACAGGCTTCACTCCGCTATGCAAGCGATCTTACATTTGAGCACAACTACGACGATAAGGATGTTCCATATTGCTCATTGCAGCCAAAGTGAAGACACCGACAATCCGCCACTTCTGGACGTCGGCAACCGACTGGCAACCGTGGCTGCTTTTCTTCATGCGTGCACTGCAACAACAAAAGCGCCGGCTCTCAGTAAAGGTGGAACGGGAAAAGACGCCCTTGCCACTCTCCCAGAGCTTGCAGTCAAGATTCTTGACTATGTACGGGATCAGGGACGAGTCACTACCCGCGATATGGTGCGCGAAATCGGCGCGAGCCCGAATACCCTCAAAGCTACATTTACCTCGCTTGTTGATAAGGGCTTGCTCCTGCGACATGGCGGCAGGCGTTCCACTTGGTACGGGCTTCCGTAAAGACGGAGATGTATGGCATTCACGATTCTCGAGGAGCGCGCTGTATGTCCAGAAGATCCCGAGGGTCGGATCAGTAATGCGCCAAATTTTCAACATGCCGCTGGAAGATCGCGCCGCCATAGAGCACTTCATCAACATCTACTTCCATGCGAACCTGAAGCAATTCGCCTAATGGGCGATAATCTTCTCTCCCCCGCGCGGATCGTTCTTCTTCAAGACAAACGTCATGCAGAACATGGCGGCCGCAGCCACTGTGAGCAGCCAGAATGTGTCGATGTACGACAAAGTAGAAGCCTGCAATTGTAAAGATTGATACACCTGCCCATAGGCGCGGGTGAGCGCGTCGGGAGTACTGGAGCCACTCTGCTGGAATTGTTGTGCCAGCCCATTGACAGTGCTGCGAAAGATCGGGTTACTTGGAGTGAGATGGCTGGCCAGCCTCTCCTGATGGAACTGGTTGCGTCGCGCAAGCACCGTGGTGACGACAGAAGTACCGACGCTGCTGCCGATGTTCCGCATAAAATTTACCAGCCCGGCAATAGCATTGTTCTTCCCCTTGGCCATGCCGTAGTAAGCGGCAGCGGTAGTCGGGATGAAGACCAGGCCCATCGGTGCGTATTGGGCAATCCGCAGCAGTGTGGCCGATTTAAAACTGATGAGAAGATCGACGCGCTGCGTGGACAGATACATGCTGCCTGTCAGCAGAATCCAGCCTGCGGCGATGAGATAGCGGCCCTGAAATCGGCCCGCCAGCATTCCAATGAAGGGCAATTCCACCAGCAGCACGAAGCCTGCGGCGGAAAGCACCATGCCCGCTGCCTCCGCCGTATAACCCATATTGGCCTGTAGGAATTGCGGGACCAATACCGTCGTCGCAAAGGACATTCCGCCAACGATAAACATCATGATGCTGGATGTCGTGAAGTTGAAATTTGTGAAGAGCCGAACATCGACGATGGGGTCTTTCTGGAACCACTCCCATACGACCAGCGAGACCAGGCAGACGCTGGCAATCGCGATCAGGGTCACGATAAAGTGGGAACCGAACCAATCGTCCTCCTGCCCCTTGTCGAGCAGTATCTGCAAAGCCCCAACGCCGAGGGCCAGCAAGGAAAAGCCAATGTAATCGAGACGGGCACGCCTCCCGAGGGCCCGGGCTTTGGTCAGATAAGGAGGGTCTTCCACGAATTGGTAGACAAGGAAGAGCGCCAGAATGCCCACAGGCAGGTTCATCAGAAAAATCCAGCGCCAGGTATAGTTGTCCGTGATCCAGCCGCCGAGAGTCGGGCCAATCGAGGGCGCGAAGATGGCCGTTACGCCATACAAGGAAAAGGCGAGCCCGCGAAGCCGGGGCGGAAACGTGTCGGCCAGGATGGCCTGCGCCATCGGCTGCAGCCCGCCTCCGCCCGCGCCCTGAATCACGCGTGCGATCAAGAGGAGTCCGAGACTGGGCGCGATGCCGCAGATAAGAGAACTGACGGTGAAGATGACGATGCAGGCCATAAAGAACCGCTTGCGTCCGAAGAGGCTTACCAGCCATCCGCTGATAGGCAGAACGATGGCGTTCGAGACCAGATACGAAGTCAGTACCCATGTACTCTGGTCCTGGCTGGCACCTAGGTTCCCCGCGATGTGTGGCAGGGCCACGTTGGCGATGCTGGTGTCGAGCACTTCCATGAATGCCGCCAGTGAAACCACAAAGGCGATAAACCACGGGTTTGCTTTCGGTTTCCAGTCGTGGTCTTGCTGCGTCAGTGTTTCAGTTGCGGCGCTCATTCCATCCGTTGCTGTCGGCATGATTGATCGATCAGTGCGAGTGTGGTAAAAACCAGGATTGCGGCTCTCCTCACCGGCGCAGATAAGAAGCTGCCACTTGAACCCCGATATTTCGAAGAACGAAAATCATGGTCTCGATTGCAAATCGTGAAGATCCGGACTGCCCGTGTCGAGATGGAATGGCTTGGTGTACGGCTCCACTGGATAGCCCTTCTTTTTCCAGCCATCCAACCCACCTTTGAGGAGTTTGATCCGCGTGAGATGCAGGGCGAGGGCACGATGCAAGATGCGGAGGCTGGTTTTATTGCTTGGGCTGGTACAGTAAACGATCGAGTCTTTCTCCTGCGGAATGAGGGAGGGATTCTCCAGCACTTCTTTGGGCGAAATTCTTTTCGCTCCAGGAATGATCTCGGAATCGGCCAACAGGTCGAGAGGCTGGCGAACGTCGAAGAGCAGCACCTCCGGATTGGAGGCCAAAAGTGCATGGAGGGCCTCCGGTGTAATGGTGTGCTGCTCGATGACATGCCGGTCTCTGGTGGCCGGACCCCAACTACGATCAGCAGGGACAGCATGGCAATAAAAATGGTAATCGAAACCACAACCATTCTCCGTTCCTCCCTGATCGGCATGCTGCAAGAGCAGATTCAATGCACGCCGACGAGGATTCATTTCTCCAGCGTAGCGACGGCACTTCATCCGTTCGCGGCTTCGGTGACCGGCAACATTTTTCGTTCAATGATCCCCAACCGCTCGTAGATAGGCCGCATGTCGCGCCGGATTGTCTTCAACTGGCTCCAGAACCATGCGCTTCCGGCAATGCAGGCCACTCCGCTGAGCATGACGGTGCGCGGCGCGCCAATCCAGTGTGCCAGCACACCTGCCAGAAGGCTGCCGAAAGGGGCCATCCCGACAAAGGCGACGGTGTAATAGCTCATCACCCGGCCCCGCATCTTCTCGTCGACCAGTGTCTGGATGACGGTGTTGCTCGCCGTCAGCCCCTGCATCATGCCGTAGCCAATAATCAGCATCAGAAGCATCGAAATCCACATAGTCTTTGAGAATCCGAACCCGATCAGCCCGATGCCGAAGATTGCCGCTGAGACCGGTATCACCTTGCTCAGTCCGCGGACCGAGCGCCGCACCACCAGCGACAGAGCAGAAACCAGCGAGCCGACCCCGGTAGCTCCCATCAGAAATCCCAGCGTATGCGGACCGCCGTGGAGTACCTGCACCGCAAAGATCGGCATCAGCACCAGGAACGGCCACCCCATCAGGCTGACCACGGCGAACAACAGCAAAATGCTGCGGATCGGCACAAATGCCGATACATACGCCCAGCCCTCGCGAAGCTGCTCGGCCATGGAAGTGACAGCATGCTTCCGTTGGATTGCCGTTACGCGCATCAGCAGCAGGGAAACGATGACCGCGATGTAACTGATGCCGTCGATGAGAAAGCAATATCCTTCACTGCTGGCCGCGATGATGACACCGGCCAGAGCAGGGCCGATCAAACGGGCCAGGTTCACCATCGACGAATTGATGGCGATGGCATTGGAGAGGTTGGCGCGATCCTCCACCATCTGCACCATGAAGGTCTGCCGGCCTGGCATGTCAAAGGCGTTGATCACTCCCTGAAAAGCGCTGAGCCAAAGGACCTCATGGATATTCACGCGGTTCGAGAGTGTCAGCCATGCCAACAGGAGCGACTGGACCATGGCCAGCGTCTGAGTACAGACCAGCACCTGCCGCCGGTCCAGCCGGTCGACGAGCACGCCTGCAAACGGCGCCAGCAGAAATGTCGGAATCTGTCCGGCAAAGCCGACCGTTCCCAGCAGCAGTGAGGACTTGGTCAACCGGTAGACGAGCCAGGAGGTCGCGATCCGCGTCATCCAGGTGCCTACCAGCGATATGCTTTGCCCCCCGAAGAACAACCGGAAATTCCGGTGATGCAAGGCCCTCCAGGCATGGGAAAGATCGGGCCTTCGGCCCGCGGGTGCTTCCGGCGTCGTTGTGGGCTTTTCTTGGGGGTCGGACATACGCAAATTCAGGACCAAATTGCTTCTTATTGAATGTCGTTCTGATCAGAACGATGCTGCTCTCAAATCGAACGCGACGCTGCAAGCGTCGCGTTTCTGCAGAAATTTGCAACCGGCTAGAACAGATGCTGCTTTAGGAATTCCAAGGAACGTGCGCGTGCCTGGCTCGCCGCCGCAGCGTTGTAACTATCGCGCTCGTCGCAATTGAAGCCGTGGTCGGCGTCGTACCGGAAGATATGGACCTCTGGGTGTTCCGCTTGTAATTTGTCCACAGCTTCTTTGGGAATATGCCGGTCGAGTGTGCCGAAGTGAAGCATCACGGGGCATTCGGGTTGTTCGCCGGAAAAAGCGGGAATGTGACCGCCATAGTAGCATACCGCCGCATCCGGTCGCAGTCTTGTGGCGGCAAGCCACGCCACCGTACCGCCGAAGCAGTAGCCGATCACACCGCACTTTTGACCGGTCAGCGTGCGTGTGTAGCCAAGCGCAGCAGCGGTGTCGGACAGCCCAATTCATATTAAGCTTGGGTAAAAAGGACATGGCTTTTTGCATGTCGGCCCCGTCGTACCCAAGCTGAACGCCACGCTCATAGCGGTCGAACAGCGCGGGAGCTACGGCAAGAAATCCATCCTGCGCATACCTGTCAGCCACCGAACGGATATGATGGTTCACCCCGAAGGCCTCCTGGACAACCACCAGCCCCGCTCTCGGCTTGCCTTCCGGTCGCGCAACGTAGGCATCGAATTCATGGCCGTCATTCGCCTTCAGTTTCACTGTCTCGCTCATTTTCCCCTCCAGGTTGCGTTATAAAGTGTCCTCCGGCAGGGCCGAGGGCAACTTCTTTTCGATGCACGTAAGACGAAAACGTCTCACGACAGGCCAAAGCCAAATTCGGGCCTCATTCCTCCGGCATGACGGCGTCGAAGATCGCGGCCAACAAGGCCCTGGTTTTCTCCACCGAAGCCAGCGCGGGATCGAATTTACTCTCCAGCACCAAAGCGCTTGGAATTCCGCGCAGTATGGCGAAGCTCAAGTCGAGAGCGGCCCGCTGCCTGTCGCCGATCTTCGCGCCTCCAGAGAACAGGCTGTTCTTCTCCTGGGAGAGCATCTCCTTCAGTGCACGCAATCGTGCCTGGGATTCCCGGTTGCGCAGCGCAAACAGTTTGAACTCGAGGAGCAACAATGCCCAGTCGGGATCGAGCATCGCGCCGACAAACGCTTTGCGCACAATTTGTTTCCGTTCCCTTTGTGACTTCGCGCGCTGGACTTCGTCCTTCACCGCGTCCATGCGGGTGCGGGCGCGCCGTTCCAGCAAGGCCAGGAACAGGTCCTGCTTGCTCTTGAAGTGGGCATAGACGGCGCCACGCGTGCGGCCTGTTTCGGCAGCGATCGTTTCCAGTTGGGCGCGCTCAAAGCCGTCGCGCACAAATATGCGCTCGGCTGCGTCGAGCAGCTCGCGCAGGGTTGCCTCCGTACGCTCCTGGTGCTTGTTGGGCAGAGCAGCGGTCTTACTGCGGTCTTTCATTGCGCCCATGGAAATAATCTACTGCAATTCTTAGAATAAATACATACGCGCGTGTATTATTTTTGATGTGAGAGGATTCAGCCAACCTGCGGGAGGGTGCCGGTCCCGATGATGCGACTGCAATGTATCGGCGCTGTCCTCGTACTCGCCACGGCCACAATCGCCGGCGCCCAGGCACAGATGGCGGGCCCCAGCCCGCAGCCTGCTTCGAGATCGACACCCATTCCGCTCTCGGGACGCCAGCAGAGCGGAACCGTCACCACCCAGCAATCTGCACAGCCGGGCGGCGGAGGCAGCGTGGATGTCGTCTCCCCATCCATTCAGGTCCAAGGCCCTTACGCCGGCAGTGTACGCGACCCAAGCGTCACCGGTCCCCTGGCTCTTTCTCTTGTAGAGGCTGTGCGTCGCGGCCTGGAGTTCAACCTCGGCCAGATCGGCGCCTCTGCCGCTCTGCGTCAGGCCCGCGCTCAGCGCCGTGAGGAGCTGGCCGACCTGTTACCTGCAGTGAGCGCAAGCGCGTCTGAGACAGGCGCGAAGGTCGATCTCCAGGCCGAGGGTCTCAGCGCCTCGACGCTCAGCTCCTTTGGCTCGCTTGGACTTGCCTTCCCCACCACGGTCGGCCCATTCCACTACTACCAAGCAGCAGCAAACGTTTCGGACAACCTGCTCAACTTGACCGCGCTCCACAATCTTCGTTCGGCGGCCGCGAACGCGCAAGGTTCTCAGCTGAACGCACAAAATACGCGCGAAGCTGTCGTTCTTGCCGTATGCGGCAGTTATATGCAGGTGCTGGCGAGCGAAGCTCTCCTGGCCTATCAAAAAGACCAGGTCCGCTATGCACAAGCCTCCTACGACCAGGCGGCGGCGCAGTATCAGGCCGGGACCAAGGCCCAGATTGACTCCACGCGCAGCCTGGTGCAATTGCACTCGGAACAGGAGCGCCTTGCTTCCGAGCTGGCCGATGCGCGGAAGCAGAAGTTGCTGCTGGCCCGTCTTATCGGCATTCCGCTCGATGCGGAGATCACACTGACCAGCAAGATGAACAGCGCCACGACAGTTCCTCTTCCTCTGGATGCGGCACTGCGCCAGGCACTCTCCTCCCGGCAGGATCTCAAGGCGGCAGAGGCGCAACTCCGGGTTGCCGAAGAGGCGCTCAAGGCTGCCCGGTCCGAACGTCTGCCGACGGCAGCCGTGCAGGGCAATTATGGCATTGAGGGCGTTAATCCAAACAAAGGGACGAGCGTCTTCTCCGCGACTGCATCGGTCAATTTGCCAATCTTCAATGGTGGACGCATCCAGGCCGACACCGACCAGGCGAACGCAGCCGTGGTGCAGCGCCGTGCCGAAATCGAAGACCAGCGCGGTCAGGTCGAACTGGACGTTCGCAACAGCTATCTCGATCTCGAAGTGGCAACGGGACAGGTGAAGCTCGCTGCGGAAAACCGTGTGCTGGCACTCGACACCCTGCGTCAGTCGCTGGATCGTTTTACCGCTGGCGTTGCCGATTCCGTAGAGGTGGTGCAGTCACAGGAGATTCTCGGGTCGGCGAATCGCGATTACGTCAACGCTCTCTATGCCGAGAACCTTGCACGCATCAGTCTAGCGCGCGCCATGGGCGAAGCGGAACAGAGTGTTCCAACTTTGCTCCAAGAGAAGTAAAGGACCTATCGAATGACGGAGCAACAAATTGAGACCAACCCGACAACATCTGGCGCTTCAGGCAGCGAAGTTCCGGCAATCAACGAAGTGCCGGCAAAGAAGAAATCGCGACCGATCATCATTGCGGCCATTGTCATCGCGGTTCTACTCCTCGCTGCGCTGGTTTACTATCTTTACTCGCGAAATTATGAGAGCACCGACGATGCGGAGGTCGACGGTCATATCGCCCCCATCGCCGCGCGGGTCGATGGCAACATTCGTGCCGTTTACGTCGAGAACGACGTGTACGTCAAAGTAGGACAACCGCTGGTCGATCTCGATCCAACCGATAGCCGGGTCGCCCTCGCCAGTGCCGAGGCGAAAGTACCACCAGGCAAACGCAGAAACTGCCGCGCAGCATCCCAATCTTCCAATCACGCAATTGAACAACGTGACGAGCGTCTCGACCCAGAAATCCGAGGTGGGCAATGCACAGGCCGCGCTCGAAGTCGCACAGCATGAGTATGACAACTCTGTCGCAATGCTCCAGCAGGCCCGAGCCAACAACGACCGCGCTCAGGCCGACTACGCGCGTTACAAATCGCTCTACGGCGAGAATGAAGTCGCGCGCGCCGAATATGATAACTATGCAGCAACAGCGGCGGCGCAACAGGCCGCCGTTGCTGCCAGCGAGGCTTCCGTCGCTTCAGCGCAAAAGAGCATTGAGCAGCGCAAGGCACAGCTTGCCCAGCAGCAAACCCGGCTCACCCAGGACATCGAGAACGCGCCCCACCAGATTGCCATTCAGCAGGCGAACATTCAATCGCAGACCGCCAATGCAGTCTCCATGCGGGCGCAACTGGAACAGGCCAGGCTCAACCTGCAGTATTGCCGTATCGTCGCGCCCGTTTCCGGAGTCACCATGCAGCGGAGCGCCGAGGTCGGCAGCCGCATCAGCGTCGGCCAGCAGTTATTCATGATCGTTGAGACCGACGATCTCTGGGTGACTGCGAACTTTAAGGAAACCCAACTGATCCACATGCATCCCGGCCAGCATGTCGTTATCCATGTGGATGCGCTCAGCAGGGATTTCGACGGTACGGTGGAAAGCATGCCCGCCGCGACCGGCAGCATCACCAGCGTACTGCCTCCGGAAAATGCAACCGGCAACTATGTGAAAGTCGTGCAGCGTATGCCGGTCCGCATCCGCTTCAACCCGGGACAGGCGGAGCTTGCCCGCTTGCGGCCCGGCATGTCGGCCGAGCCAAAGGTCCACCTCGACTGATGGCCTCCACCAACAACAACGGCGCGGCAGAAGTCGCCCGCCAAGGCGTGAACCCATGGATCATCGCCATGACCGTCACCCTGGCGACGTTCATGGAGGTGCTCGATTCTTCGATCGCCAACATCGCACTCCCGCACATTTCCGGCAATCTGGGAGCCAGTACCGAAGAAGGGACCTGGGTCCTTACCAGCTACCTGGTTTCGAGCGCCATTGTGCTGCCGCTCAGCGGGTGGCTCACCACGGTTGTGGGCCGCAAACGCTTCTACATGACGTGCGTCGCCATTTTTACCATCAGTTCGGTCATGTGCGGCCTGGCGACCAGTCTCCCGATGCTGATCTTCTTTCGTGTCCTGCAGGGTGCAGGCGGCGGCGGTCTCCAGCCCAGTGAGCAGGCGATCCTGGCCGATACCTTTTCGGAAAAGCAACGAGGCATGGCCTTTGCGATGTATGGAGTCGCGGTCATCGTCGCTCCAGCCATCGGCCCCACTGTGGGTGGCTGGATTACCGACAACTATAGCTGGCACTGGATATTCTTCATCAACGCGCCGATCGGCGCTCTGTCGCTTTTTCTCACGCACCGCATCGTGCATGACCCACCCTGGCTCAAGAACCTGAAGCGCTCCAGCATCCGTCCCGACTATGTGGGCATCGGGCTCATTGTCGTCGGCATCGGCTTCCTGCAATACGTCCTCGACAAGGGACAGGAGGACGACTGGTTCGGCTCGCACGTAATCACAATCTTCTTCATCATCGCCGCCATTGCGCTCACATTCCTCATCATCCGGGAATGGACGCACGACGATCCGATCATGGATCTGCGGCTGCTCAAGAACCGCAACTTCGCCACGTCCATTCTCTTCAGCTTCGTGCTCGGTTTCGTGCTCAACGGCTCGACCATCCTTATCCCGCAATTCGTGCAGAATGAACTGGGTTACACTGCGGAACGCGCCGGTCTCGCCCTGATGCCCGGCGGCCTCACGTTGATGCTGCTGATGCCCGTGGCGGCAATCGCGGGCGCAAAGTTCGATCGCCGTTGGGGAATGGCTTTCGGCTTTATCATGACGGCGATCGGACTGCACCACCTCACCGGTGTCTATCTCGGCATAAGCTTCCAGACAATGCTCTGGCTGCGCGTCATTCAGGTCATCGGACTGCCCTTTATCTTTGTCAACATCACAACGCTCAACTACGTGGGCGTGCCACCGGAAAAGCACAACCAGGTCTCTGGCCTGAGCAATTTTTCCCGCAACATCGGCGGAGCGATTGGGATCTCAATCCTCAACACGTTCATGGCTCGCCAACAACAAACTCAGCGGGTCAATATGACCGCTCATTCCAATCATGCCAACCCCTTCTTTCAACAACAGCTTGCCGCACTTACCAGCAACTTTATGAGCATGGGCTTTAACCGCCTCACGGCCAGTCACAAAGCGCTCGCGCAGCTTTCTGAAATCGTTTCTCAACAGGCGAGGGTGGTCGGATATGTCAATGCTTTCTGGGTCATGAGCATGCTCGTAGCAGTTCTTGCCCCCATCGTTTTTCTCTTGCGCAAACCCAGCAAGGCCGAGGAGGCCGCAGCCGCCGGTGCGCACTAGTGGCCTGTCGCAGAGAGTTCGTTACCATCCTTGCACGGACCACAGTCTGCTGTGGCGTTGGAGCAGTGATAAAAGGGTTTCTGCGGCGCGTTTCCGCCCCAGTAACGTCTTCCCCGCGACAGACCACTAGAGCCGCAACTTCAAGTAAGCGCTGAGGGCAACCTTGAATTCGACGGCGATTTCCATTCTATCCTTGCTACGGGCTGTGGCATAGAGCGTGCCGAAGCCCTTCATGATCTGGAGTGGGACGTTCCTGATAAGGCATGCGGCCTCGCTGGTCAGATTGGGATTGTCAAAGTATTTCAGAGTAAAAATCGGCCAACAGATAGGCTGGAAGTATGGTTCTGGAGCGTAACGGAACACGGCGGACTTACACCAGCGTTTGGCTGGTGGGCTTTGGATGGGCCTACCTGGTGGCGGGTTGGGATTTTGTTTGCAGGACAGTATGCCATGCGGGTATGGGTCAAGCCGGACCAGCTGGCCAAACTCGTCTCTCATTATATGGAACATACATGCACGTATGCATCCATTCCATCGGATGCATTGGATGGCATCCAAGGTTCATTTTTGCGACAATTTCAGATGCAGCTGCATCTGAAATTGTGTAGTCGAAAACGAGGAAGCAGCATGGAGCAAAGAAAACTTGGAAGGAGTGGACCGGAAGTATCGGCCATTGGATTGGGCTGTATGGGGATGTCGGAATTCTACGGAGCGTCCGACGAGAGGCAGTCGATTGCGACCATCCATCGCGCCCTCGAACTCGGAGTAAACTTCCTGGACACCGCGGACATGTACGGTGTGGGGAAGAATGAGGAACTGGTCGGGCGTGCCATTCGTGACCGGCGGGACAAAGTGGTGCTTGCCACCAAGTTCGGAAACGTGCGCGGGAACAAAGGCGAATTTCTGGGCGTGAATGGAAGGCCCGAGTACGTGAAGCAGGCGTGCGACGCCAGCTTGAAGCGGCTGGGCGTGGAGCACATCGACCTCTATTATCAGCACCGCGTCGACCCCAATACTCCCATTGAAGATACGGTAGGGGCCATGGCCGAATTGGTCCGCCAGGGCAAAGTACGATTTTTAGGGTTGTCGGAGGCCGCCCCCGCAACCATCCGCCGCGCCAGCGCGGTGCATTCCATCGCTGCGCTGCAAACCGAGTATTCGCTCTGGTCGCGCGACCCAGAACAGGAAATTCTGGAGACGTGCCGCAGCCTGGGCATCGGCTTTGCTGCCTATAGCCCGCTGGGGCGCGGCTTCCTCACAGGACGCTTCAAGACGCAGGATGACATTCCGCAAGACGACTGGCGGCGTCATCACCCCCGGTTCGAGGGAGAAAACTTCGAGCGCAATCTGCATCTGGCCGAGGCGGTGAGGCAACTCGCAGAAGAGATCGGCTGCACCCCGGCGCAATTGGCGCTTGCCTGGGTGCTCGGTCAGGGCAAGGACATTGTCCCCATTCCAGGGACAAAACACACGCGCTATCTGGAAGAGAACCTTGGGGCGCTGAAGGTCCACCTGACCCAGGAACATCTTCATCGACTGGATGAAGTCTTTCCCGTGGGCGCCACCGCCGGAGCGCGCTATCACGAACAGGGGATGCGCGGAGTCAATCTATGACGACGGTGCTCCGCGCGAAAGTCGCGATTGTCACGGGAGGAGGCCGTGGGCTTGGCCGGGCCATGGCGCTCGGCCTGGCCCGTGCAGGCCTCCGCGTGGCCATCACTGCTGCGCGGATGCGGGATGAGATCGAAGCAGTAGCCAGAGAAGCTCCGCAAGGACAGATACACCCCGTAATCGCGGACGTAAGCAGCAAGTCTGCTTGCGCTGCCCTGATCGAAGAAGTCGAAGCGCGGCTGGGGCCGGTCGATGTCCTGGTGAACAATGCGGGTCGGGGTATGCGTTATGTTTCCGAGCGCTTTCTCAGTGATCCCACCCGCTTCTGGGAGACGGACCCGGAGACGTGGCAGATGGTGATTGGGACCAACGTGAACGGTCCCTTCTTTATGTCGCGCGGCGTAGTACCAGGCATGATCGCGCGCGACTGGGGCCGGATCATCAACATCTCGATGAACCATGAAACCATGCGACGGCGCGGCTTCTCTCCGTATGGACCATCGAAGGCCGCCCTGGAATCCGAAACGATCATCTGGGCCCAGGACCTGGCCGGAACCGGCGTGACCGTCAACGCCCTGCTTCCGGGCGGCGCGAGCCTGACTGGCATGATCCCCAGCGAAGTTCCTCAGGAACTCCGGGAAAAGTTGATCTCGCCGGAGATCATGGTTCCGCCGCTGCTCTGGCTGGTCTCGGACGCCGCCGACGATGTGAGCGGCAAACGCTTCAATGCTTCCCTCTGGAACACCACCCTCGCTCCGAACGACGCAGCGGCCCAAGCATCGGACGTTCCATTATGTGCTATTGCCCGCGACGAGTAAGGCCGAAAGTCCAGGTTTATTGTTCCCGCTTCCAAGGGAAATGCATCTGCAATCTGAAGATCTCGCGTTCACGCTACCGGACGATGCTTGGCTCCATTTTGTTTCGCCGCTTTCTCCTTGCGCGGTGCAACGCGCTTTTTGTCCTCCTTCTGCCATTTGCGCGCCAGATCGTCCAGACAATCCAGTACGGGACCCAGTTCCTCGCCGCGTCCGGTCAGTCCGTAGGTCACTTGAGGAGGGATGGTCGGTAGGTATGTGCGGTATAGGATGCCTGCATCCTCCAACAAGCGAAGACGCTCCGTAAGCATACGAGCTGAAATTCCTGACACGTGGCGTTTGATTCGTCCGTAACGAAGTGGGCCGTTCTGACGGAGGACCCAAAGAATGACGGTCGTCCACGGCCCCATGAGGAGACGAAGGAGTGCGTCCATCGGACAGTGTATCTGGGCTTCGGATTTTCGACTCATAACACCTTGGTTACTTAACAGTACCTACTTCCCAAAATATACCAAAGATGTTATCCATGGAACAGGATTTGTTTCGGCCCGAAGACGGAATCGGGTGATCGTCGGACAGCGCTCCACAAAAACCTGGAAAGGGAGAAATGCAATGGCAAAGATACTGGTGCTCTACTACAGCACCTGGGGACATATAGAGACGATGGCGGAGGCGGAGGCCGAAGGCGCGCGCAGTGTCGTCGGCAGTACAGTCGCATTGAAGCGTGTGCCGGAGACGATGTCCGCCGAAACCGTTGCCGCAATCCATGGCAAGCTGGATCAAAAAGCACCTGAGGCCGATCCCGATGAGTTGGCAAACTATGATGCCATCCTGTTTGGCACTCCTACTCGTTTTGGCAATATGGCGGGACAGATGCGAAATTTTCTGGATCGCACCGGAAACCTTTGGCAGCAAGGCAAGCTGGTCGGAAAGGTTGGCAGCGTTTTTGTCAGCACCGCCACCCAGCATGGTGGCCAGGAAACGACAATCACATCCTTCCACACTACTTTGCTGCACCATGGGATGATCCTTGTAGGTGTTCCCTATTCGTGTCCGGAGCTAATGAACATGGAGGAGATCGCTGGCGGCAGCCCGTATGGGGCGAGTACACTTGCCAAAGCAGATGGCAGCCGTCAGCCCAGTGCGAACGAGCTGGCGATTGCCCGCTTTCAGGGAAAGCATGTAGCAGAAATCGCTCAGCGTCTTTTCGGTTGAAAGGCCATGCAAGAGAACCATGCAAGAGAACCTATGACGCGACTTCGTCGAATGAATTTTGAAGAAATTGCCTGAAAATGAGAAATTGAAGATGTTCAAGAAAATTGCGGTGGCATTCGACGAGTCACCTGAGGCGGAGCGGGCCTTCCGTTCCGCCATGAACCTGGCGCAGCTTGCTTCTTCCGAAATCTATCTTGTCACCGTCATTGAGAACTTCCCCGCCTACATGAGCTATGTATATGCCGAAGCTCCTGGTGTCCCAGCACTGCTGAAAGAGCAGCGGCGCGCGTTCTATATCGATCTACATAACAAGGCGAAAACGGAAGCCGAACACGCTGGAGTACCCCTACGTACCGCACTCGTGGAAGGTGATGAGGTAGAAGCATTGTTGAAAGTACTGGACCGAATACAACCGAACCTTTTGGTCGTTGGACTCCGACAAGGGCAGGGCATGATGGGCAGGATTCTGGGCGGAACGGCCCATCGGATAGCGTTGCATGCCCAATGCGACATTCTTGGCATACGTTGATCGATTTGCCTCGGCTTCCGAGAGAATGAAATTTCCTTCTGATCTGTACGGGAAAAGGAATTTGATCTCAAGGAACCAATTCACAAGTTTCTATCAACCTTCAGTCGTCAATCACGCTCCGATTCGGAGGAGTAACAATTCGATTTGGAGTTGCTCATGCATCCAGCACCATATCCAACGCTGTTCATTCCGCATGGCGGCGGCCCATGCTTCTTCATGGACTGGGACCCACCCGATACTTGGAAGCGTATGGAGAATTGGCTTCGATCGCTGCCTGGCACCCTTGGGACGAAGCCCGACGCAATCGTCATCATCTCCGGGCATTGGGAG
>JAJXZK010000210.1 GCA_021780095.1 Acidobacteriota bacterium
GCCGCATCGAAAAACATATGGAAACCGCAGAGGATGTATCCGCAACAACTCGGCAGCTTGGCAATTCTGACATGCAGATCACTGCCATCGGTTTTGGCGCCTGGGCCATCGGCGGAGGCGACTGGCAGTTCGGCTGGGGATCGCAGGACGACAACGATTCCGTCGCCGCCATCCAGCGCGCGCTAGACCTCGGCATCAATTGGATCGACACCGCCGCGGTCTACGGGCTTGGCCATTCTGAAGAAGTGGTGGCACGCGCGCTTGAGGGCCGGCAGCAGAGGCCGTACGTCTTCACCAAGTGTTCGATGATCTGGAGCAAGAAATTCTGGCAGACCAAGGATCAAATTCATCGCAGCCTGAAGAGCGATTCCGTCCGCCACGAATTGGAGTCGAGTCTCCGCCGCCTGAAGCTGGACTTTGTCGATCTCTACCAGATCCACTGGCCAGATCCGGAAGGTGAAATCGAGGAAGGGTGGGAAACGCTGGCGAAGTTGAAGCAGGAGGGGAAAGTCCGATACATCGGCGTATCGAATTTCTCTGTTGCGCAGATGGATCGCATCTCGAAGATCGCGCCCATCACTTCATTGCAGCCCCCGTATTCCATGTTGAACCGCGGCGTTGAGAAGGAAATTCTCCCCTACTGCCAGCAGCACAACATTGGCGTCATCAACTACTCTCCCATGGTCTCGGGTCTGCTGACGGGCGCGATGACGAAGGAGCGCGTGGCCCAGCTTCCGGAAGACGATTGGCGTCGCAACAACGCCCGGTTTCAGGAGCCGCAACTGAGCCGCAATCTCAATTTGGTAGAACTGCTGCGGGAAATTGGCAGCGCGCACGGCCGCTCTCCCGGAGAAGTCGCAATTGCCTGGACCTTGAATCATGCTGCAGTCACGGCCGCCATTGTCGGCGCGCGCAATGCGAAACAGGTGGATGGGATCATCGGTGCCGCAACCTTCCGGCTGCAGCATGAGGAAATTCGCCGCATCGAGGATTTCCTGACGGCAAATCCGGTACCGGTCAAGTCGAACAAATAAGCCAAGGCTTCGACTATCCTGATGGCTATGTCTAAAGGTGTAGTTGCGTCGGCGAAACCGAAAACTTCTGAAACTGCGACGCCGTTGGTAATCCCGGCTAGCAAATTGATTGGAGTTCATCTCTCGACTACCGGCGGAGTCGCCGGAGCTGTTCGCCGCGCCCCTGAAATCGGGGCCAACACGCTGCAGATTTTTTCCTCCAGCCCGCGTATGTGGCGAGCATCCAAGATCACCGCGGATCAGGCCAGCGCAACCCGCGCCGCGCGGGAGGAATTGGGCGTGGGTCCGCTGGTCATCCACACCAGCTACCTGGTGAACCTTTGCAGCCAATCGGAGGAAGTGTGCGAGAAATCCGTGCTGGCGTTTCGTGGCGAGATTGAACGCGCGTTGGCTTTGGGCGCGGAGTATCTCGTGGTCCATCCCGGCTCCTACCGCGGCCTGACGCGAGCGCAGGGTCTTGAGCTGGCCGCGAAATCCATCCAGAAAGCCATCGCCAATCTGCCCTGGCAGCAGACGCCATTTCATATCCTGATCGAAAATACCGCAGGCTCGGAGCATTCGCTGGGCGGATCATTCGAGCAGGTTGCGGAGCTGATCGAGCATCTCCGCCCCTACGCCCCCGTCGCGGCATGCTTGGACACTTGCCACACCCACGTGTCGGGGTATGACATTGTAAGCGAGGCCGGGTGGGCTGAAACCATGGCGCAGATTGAGAAGACAGTTGGCTTTGAAACCGTCCGCGTCTGGCACTGTAACGATGCCAAAGCGGAGCGCGGCTCGAAACTCGACCGGCACGAGCATATCGGAGAAGGGAAGATCGGGCTGGATCCGTTTCGCCGTCTATTGCGCGAGCCCAGATTTTCGCACGCCGCATTTATCGCCGAAACTCCCGTCGATGCCCCCGGCGATGAAGAGCGCAATGTCCTCACCCTGCGCGGACTGGCAGGCTCGCTCGCGCCTCGCTGAAGCGAGAGAGTCGCCGACAACATGGTGTTCCGCAGGCAACAGAAACTTCAATGTCCTGGACGCGTGGGCAGGTGAGATTCTTATCGCCCTGCCGTCCCATTTAGAATCAAACCAGTATGTCGAAAGCCGAATCCAGCCAGCCATCTGCCCCTGCCGCGACGGATCGAGTCCCGCGCTATAGCCCTGCCGAAATCGAACCGCGTTGGCAGGCACTGTGGGACGCACAAGCGGATCTTTACGCCGCCGAGCCGCCCACCAGCGGCAAGCAGAAATACTATGTGCTGGAAATGTTGCCGTATCCGTCGGGCCAGCTGCACATGGGACACGTGCGCAACTACGCCATTGGCGATGCGCTGGCGCGGCATATGTGGATGCGCGGCTACAATGTGCTGCACCCCATGGGCTGGGATGCCTTCGGTTTGCCTGCGGAAAACGCGGCCCTCAAAAATAACACCCCTCCACGCGACTGGACACTGGCGAACATCACCGCCATGCGCGGCCAAATGAAACGCCTTGGCTTGAGCTATGACTGGCAACGAGAAATTGCCACCTGTCTGCCGGATTATTACCGCTGGAACCAGTGGTTCTTCCTCAAGATGTACGAGCGCGGCCTGGCCTATCGCAAGAACAGCAAAGTGAACTGGTGCCCGCAATGCGCCACCGTCCTGGCCAACGAACAGGTGGTGAACGGCTGCTGTTGGCGGCATGAGGAAACCATCGTCGAGCAGCGAGAACTGGAGCAATGGTTTTTCCGCATCACGAATTATGCGGACGAGTTGCTGCGCGAGCTGGACAAGATGGCTGGCTGGCCGGAAAAAGTTCGCACCATGCAGCGCAATTGGATCGATCGTAGCGAAGGAGCCTTGGTCGAGTTTACGGTGATCCCAAAAGATGAGGATCGCCGCGGGCCGAGGTACGCGCCGGTCAAGCTGAACCTGACGGAAACCATGTTGGAACCTTCGCCCGACGAGCAGAAAATCGCCGTCTTTACCACGCGCATTGACACGATTTTCGGCGCGACGTCGCTGCAACTGGCGCCCGAGCATCCGTTAGTCGCACAGTTTTCATCGGAAGACCCTGATCTGCAAAAGAAAGTTCGCGAGTTGTTGGAAGAACAGAAAATCGCCAAGGAAAAGGGTGACTTGGCAGTCCTCGCGAAAGAGGGCGTAGCCACCGGTCGCTTCGCGACGAATCCCTTTACCCAGGAAGCTATTCCCATCTGGGTCGCCAACTATGTGTTGATGGACTACGGCACAGGCGCAATCATGTCCGTGCCCGCGCACGATGAACGCGACTTTGAATTCGCGAAAAAGTTTGGCCTGGAATTGAAAATCGTCGTATTGCCGCGCCACGCCAATGAAGGCGAAAAGGGAAACGCAGAGCCGCTGCTGCCCTACACACATGAAGACAGCCTGCTGATCAACTCTGGCCCCTTTACCGGTTTGGGATGCCAGGAAGCGCAGAAACAAATGACGGTCTTCGCGGAGCAGCATGGATTCGGCAAGGCTTCCACCACGTTTCGCCTGAAGGATTGGGGTGTGAGTCGCCAGCGCTACTGGGGCACGCCGATACCGATGATCTATTGCGACAAGGATGGCCTGGTGCCGGTGCCGGAGAATCAACTCCCCGTGTTATTGCCGGACAGCATCGCGATCACGCAGGAAGGCGGATCGCCGCTGTCGCGCGTGCCGGAGTTTGCCCAGGTAGTTTGTCCGACATGCGGCGGGACGGCCCGGCGCGAGACCGACACCATGGACACATTTGTCGACTCGTCGTGGTACTTCTATCGCTACACCGATCCCAAAAATAACCACGCGCCATTTGACACAGATACAGTTGCCTATTGGTTCCCGATTGATCAATACATCGGTGGCGTCGAACATGCCATTCTCCACCTGATCTATTCCCGCTTCTGGACCAAGATGATGCGCGATCTTTGCCTGGTGAAAAACGATGAGCCCGTGGAGCGTTTGTTCACGCAGGGCATGGTCATCAAAAATGGCGCCAAGATGTCGAAGTCCAAGGGAAATGTGGTTTCGCCCGACGACATGATCGCGAGTTATGGCGCCGATGCAACGCGCATGTATGCCTTGTTCGCCGCGCCGCCCGACCGCGACCTGGACTGGCAGGAAGATGGCGTCGCCGGAATCAGCCGATTCCTGTCGCGCGTGTATCGCTTTGCCATGCAGGCTATGCCGCGCGTTGTTGCCGGTCGTTCTCAGGCGCTGCCGTCGACGCTGAATCCGCTAGAGCGGCAATTGATGCGCAAATTACATCAGACGCTGCGCCGCCTGACACAGGAGTTTGACGGCCGGTGGCATTTCAACACCTGCATCGCCGCCATCATGGAACTGGTCAACGAATTGACTGCGGACGAAAAGGCGATCGCCTCCGGCGGCGTTGCGGACTCTGTTCTGTACGCGATCACGCGCAATCTCGTGTTGATGCTGCAAGCCTTCGCCCCGTATCTGGCCGCGGAACTCTGGTTGCAGATGGGGGAAGGTACGCAGTTACTGCGCGCCGCCTGGCCCGCGTATGACGAAGGCCTCGCTGCGGAACATGTACTGGAGGTGCCCGTGCAAATCAACGGGAAGTTGCGCGCTGTGGTGACCGTGCCGGCTGGAAGCGACGGAGAATTGCTGCGCGGGACCGCCGAACAAGATCCAAAAATTCAGGCGGGGTTGGCAGGAAAGGAAATCGTCAAGGTTGTGCTGCTGCCGGGCAAGTTAGTCAATTTCGTCGTCCGCTAGATTTCCGGTTGCGGGCAAAAACGTCTCCGAGCTCCCTGCCATTTCGAGAGGCGCCATCCCACCGAGCGCTAGAAATCATGTACGTGAGGCAAGGACAGATCGAATTGCAATCCACATCCCCACTGCCAGCGCAGCACGAAGAAATCCGCGGAACGCAGTCGTTTCTGGCGACGATTGGCGAGTGTTGGAAACACCCGTCGCTGTTGGGCTTGGAGTTGTTGTGGCGCTGGGGGTTCGGAATCCCCGCGGCAGCCGTGTTGGCGTGGGAAGCGTACAAAATTCTCTCGTCCGTGTCTCTGGCCGGCACCGGTATTACGCATTTTTCTTTGATCGACACAGTCACGGCCGCGCAGATTCTCGCTGCCACGGCGGACATCCTGTTGCCGCCCATTCGTGAGGTGGCGCGCTGGCTTCTTCCCGTGCTGGCGGTGGCCTGGGCGATCGCGTCTGGCTTTGGCCGTTCCCTGATGCTGCGCCGATATGATCCCTTATTGCGCTTCGCTCCGTGGTTGATGGTGGGGCTTCAATTGCTCCGCGTCCTGGTACTGGGTGCGAGCTTCGCGCTGTGGTTCGTTGGGCTTCATTGGGCGGCGTGGAATTCGCTTAGCGGTCCTGCGCCCAGCCTGGTTCTGTATTTCATCCAGGCGATCGCGCTCTCCTTCGCCATTTTCTTTTGCTGGGCGCTCGTTAGCTGGGTCTTCAGCATTGCGCCGTTGTTGGCTCTGTTGGAAGGCACGGGATTGATCGCGAGCCTGGGCAACTCTGTCCGCTTTGGACGCGGCTCGTTGCGCGGACTGCGCTCCAAACTGGTGGAAATCAACCTGGTCCTCGGCATTGTGAAGGCGGCGCTGATCGTTCTCGCCATGGTCTTTTGCGCCACCCCGGTTCCATTCAAAGAAGAAATCAATGGAACCTCGCTCTACGTCTGGTGGGCGCTCGTGAGCGTGTGCTACTGCGTCGCCTCGGATTTCTTTCAGGTCGCTCGCATCATCGGATTCATGGAACTCTGGCGCGTCGCCAACCGCAACCCGCAGCCTCGGGAAATCTCATTCCCGCTTGCGACGCCCGCGAACGAATAAACTGCCCTGCGATACACTGGGCAGTAACCCATGGAAACCAAGCAAACAGCCGAGCCCTCCACCATCGTCATCCTCGATTTTGGCTCTCAATACACGCAATTGATTGCGCGTCGCATTCGCGAGCAGAACGTGTTTTCGGTCGTGCTTCCGTGCACTGCGCCGTTTGACTCCGTCCAGCAATTGAACCCCGCCGGCGTCATTCTTTCCGGCGGTCCCAGTTCCGTGTATGACGCCGATGCTCCGCCCGCGGATGCGCGTGTGTTGGCGATGGGCGTGCCGGTCCTGGGTATCTGCTACGGCCTGCACTTCATCCTGCATGAACTGGGCGGCAAAGTTCGCTCCGCCGATCGCCGCGAGTACGGTCATGCCGACGTCGAAGTAGTTTTGCCCACGGCATTGTTTGACGGCTTGCCCACCCATCTTCCCGTCTGGATGTCCCACGGCGATGAAGCGCTGCAGCTACCCGAAGGCTTTTTGCTGACCGCGAAAACATCGAATGCCGTGGCGGGCATTGCCAACGAGTCGCGTCGCATTTGGGCCGTGCAGTTCCATCCGGAAGTCCACCACACCCGACAGGGCAAAGAACTGCTGCGAAATTTTCTCTTCCACATTTGCAAGGTGGCGCCCGACTGGACCCCGGAACATTTCATCCAGACCACAGTAGAACGTATTCGAGCCCAGGTCGGTGACGGTCACGCGATTTGCGGTTTGTCC
>JAJXZK010000103.1 GCA_021780095.1 Acidobacteriota bacterium
AAAGACGCAGGCTTCGCCTGCTTGGAAAACGCCCCTGGCGTTTCCCACTTTCCCACCGCTACGGCTGCGGCGAGCTGAGTATGATTTGTATGCGGAAAATGGGGGCAGGCCATTCTTTGTGAGAATTCGCATCGTATTTCTATTAATCGTGAATTTCTTTTTCACTCCCGTTTACCTCCGAGCAACCACCTATTTTGTGGATTCCAAAACAGGCAATGACCTCTCCAGTGGTACGTCGCCATTTCATCCATGGAAAAGTCTCAAGATGGTGAATGAGAGTCACTATAGCCCTGGTGACCGCATACTCTTTCGATGCGGTTCGCGTTGGAAGGGCCAGTTGTCCTTAAAGAGTTCTGGCGCGAAAGGCGCACCGATCGTAATTGATTGGTTTGGCACGGGGCCATTACCGCGTATCGATGGAGACGGAAGGGTAGTTGATGTGGTGCGCTTGGAGAACGTACAAGAAGTGGAAGTGCATCATTTGGAGCTGACAAATCATGGCACGGATCAGGGGCTTCGGCGTGGACTCCTCGTTTCTGTGACGAATTTTGGAACGGCGAATCACATAGTCGTGTCTGATCTCTATATCCACGATGTAAATGGAACAAATGGGCGCAAGGACAACGGTGGAATTCTATTTCGAACCGTAGGGGAGAGAGTGCCCAGTCGTTTCGATGGGCTGAGGATTGAGCGCAATATCATCTGGAAAGTGGATCGTTCAGCGATCGCAGGCCATAGCGATCAAGTTGCTCGCTCCAAATGGTTTCCAAGCCTCCATGTTGTGATTCAAGACAACTACGTAGAAGACATAGGTGGTGACGGAATCGTCCCCATCGCCACAGATGGCGCACTGATCAAGCATAATATTGCTCTTCACTGCAATAACCGTGCCGGAAGCTACAACGCGGGAATTTGGCCATGGAGCACGGATAACTCCCTCTTTGAGTTAAATGAGGCTGCCTATACACATTCAACCCGTGACGGGGAAGGATTCGATTCGGATTTCAACTCACGAAATACCCATTTTCTTTACAACTATAGCCACGACAACGATGGCGGCTTTATGTTGATCTGCACGCCAGGAAAGCGCGACCCCAGAGAAAATTTTGGTAACACCGGCACACTTATTGAGCGCAACATCAGCCGAAATGATCACAACCGCATTTTTAACCTTAGTGGAGCAGCCCAGACGAAGATTGAAGAAAATGCCATCTATACGGCTCCGATGGATGACGTGCAGGTGCTGCTGGTGAGCAATTGGGGAGGTTGGGCGAGCGGGGCAATCTTCCGCAACAACATCTTTGATGTGGCTGGAACTGCACATTACGGTCACGAGCTTTACCGCGATGACGATGGCAAATATGCAATTGCACCCGGATGGGGCGGCGCAAGGGATATCAAATTTGAAGGGAATCGATACTTCGGACGAAATATCGATCTACCGCTGGATTCCAAGGCGACAATTGATCGAGACTACCACGCCGAAAATCTTGATTGGGATGAGCCAACGTTCAACCCGGCCCATCCCGAGCGATTTTCCGAATACATGATGGAGCATCGGCAGTGGATGATCAGACTGTTTACCAAGCAATTCGGCCAACTGCCACATTTGGGCGAATGAATTGTGCGTCACTGATTCTGCCGATGTTTATGCAATCCGACTAGGTCACTGCGCTTATCCGGCATCATCTCGGTTTTCAAGACGATTGAGCATGAGTTTACTCTTGGATGCACTGGCGCAATAAACAAGTCACATATCTGAGAAAGATAGCGAGCCAACAACTTATATTCACACCTCAAGAAATAGCGCAAACCTAGAACCCATCTCCGCGCTGAAGGAATGTTGACCTTGGTGCCCTCTTCGGCGCTTCGGGCCAAAGAGGTTCCAGATACTCCGTACGGCGATTTTGAGTCGCCGACGCCGTCTTTCATCAACGCATTCCCGTTGCGGTTTGCGCATGTGAACGGCAACGATGGCCGCCAGTGACGTCGAAATAACTGTTGCATTGAATCAACTACCATTGGCAGCAACAAACCGAGATGTCAGCGAGCGATGGGGAGATACAATCGGAGGTCTCAACGAGCAAGAGCAGGGGGGACAGATGGAAGCGACCAGATTCGCAGCGAAGCACCGAGAGAATTCGCAAGAGCCATGCCGCCAGGCCTTGAAGTTTCTGCCGCTGGCCTTGCTCTTGATCCTCTGCATCGCTTGCCCGCATGCCAGCGCGAAAACCTCAAGATTTTTCCCAGAGAATAAGAGCGAAACCGGAAAGTTGCGGCTTGCGGAAGTGATGGCTTTGGCCACGCGCGAGGAGATTCTGCACATGGGCCCCAACTTGGAGTATCTACATGCTTCGGGACTCAAGGATTCCGATTTCAAAGATGGAAGCGTTGCGATGGCGCGAGTCTATTGCTGCCATCCATCGACCGATGCCGGTTCAGCCATCTGGTTCTATGTTCCGTCCACGCAGCAGGTTCAGGTGGGTGACCTCGTGGTGGTTCGGATGGGACGTAACCCCGCGAAGAACGATGCGGGAATGGTCAATGTCGCTGTCGAAGTCCGCGAGCACAAGGGCGATCCAAATTCGCAATGCTCTTGGGATCCGCCCGATACGACGAAGTGGGCGAGAGTCCTCTATTGCAAATGGATGCCCGCCGAAGGCTGGACTCTGGAGGATAAATTCCTTCACAAGGCCTGGCTGAAATCAGAACCAGCCGCAAAGCCTTAACAGCATTCAAAGAACCACAACCGTCGCCTCGCACCATCCAAGCCACGCTGAGCGACGCAGGGCGCACCTTTCATCGGCGCGAACCGGAGATGAGGTGCGCGAACGAGTCGAATGCATATCTCTCGCGACGAGTCGCGAAAGTCATTGGCATTGAAAGTTGCGAGCATCGTGGGTGTCTCCGGTTCCGGTGTACTGTGCGTGCTTTGGGTACGCACACAGCGGCCTGCTACGGCCCGGGAAGGCCGCGCCAGTTGCGATGACGGAGTCGGGCGACGTGCCCTTCTCAACCCAGTTGACGACTGCAGTGAGCATGTCGAAATGATCGAGCGATGGGCCTCCGCCGCAGTGGGCCATGCCGGGAACGAGGAACATGCGGCTCCATTCGGCTACTTTGTCAGCGCCGCCATTCGTTGTGGCAAGCGACTTGTAATATCCGAGAGTGTCGAGCGGTGAGAACCACGGATCGCTGTCGCCATGAAAGAAGATGAGTTTGCCGCCGTTTCCGGAAAATGTGGACAGGTTCGTGGAAGCAGGCTCAACGAGCGGATCCGATGCGTGGAGCGCCGCCTTATCAACGTCGAGATCGGTTGCCGTGGTGTAGGGGCCAAACAGCCCGTTCTTTCCCAGCGCAAGCAGGCCGGGCACTGGGCCTTTGCTGGTGATGCCCGCGTCATACAGGAATCCGGGATAGACCTGCGTTCCATAGGCGTTCTTCGGTCCCGCAAAGGCTTTCTTGATAGCGGCTATCTTTTCCGGCGCGATGCACGATTCACTCTGGCCGGGTTTACAGGCGAGGACAGCGGGGTCGAAGTCGCAGCCGAGCGGATCGGAGACCATGCCATCGGCCACGCCGTCCTTCGCATCGCACTGCTTCATCAGGCCGTCCATGAACAGCTTGCGATCGTCGTCGGTGAGGAACTTGTCTGTCTGCGGTTTGCCCGAGGCGTCTTTCGGCGCCGCCTGGTTATATGCGACCGGAATCCACTGAGCGATGGCCAGGTTCGACAGTCCGGTGCGCATGGCCGGATCGCCTGAGACGATCCCGTTAAATACCGTGGGATAGCGCTGCGAAAGAATCATGCCTTCGCGCCCGCCGGTGGAGCAGCCGACGAAATAGGAATACGCAGTCGGCTTTGCGTAGTAATGCGCGATGATCTGCTTGGCGACCCCGGCTACCTCAGCGTTGGCAAGAAATGCGAAATCGAGGTAAGCCTGCTGGTCGCGCATGAAGGAGAAATCGAAGGGGCCGGTCCTGGCTTTGTGCCCTGTATCAGTGCTGGCCACGGCGAATCCGCGGGAGAGCGCGGGCTTGTCTCCGGCGTAGTTTGCACCGTTGGGGTAAGCGATGATCCCGTTGCCACCACCGCCGCCTTGCATGACGAAGTCACCATTCCATGCCTCGGGTTGAGGAAGAGCTAGGGCAAAGCCGATGCCGAACTCCTGGCCGTCGACGCCTCTGCGGCGGTTAATGATTCCGTCCACACGGCAGTGTGCGGGAAGAGGTCCGATGGATGGACCGCCGGGGTAGGGTGGCGGCAAAGTCGTGCCCGCTGGAATGATTTCGGCCTTGGTGATCTCGATGTCAGCGAGCTTGAGCTGGACGAGATCAGCGCAGGCGTTCGAGCTGGTTTTGCCGGTGTTAGAGATGCTGGAAACCTGGGCTAGAACTGGGCCCCGTGAACTCAGCAGTACAACTACGGCTAGCACCGGCAGCGATGAGGACACTTTGTCGATCACAAGATTTCTGAGCGAGAGCATGAATTGTTTCTCCGGGTTCTGCAGGTGTTCGTGCCGGTATACGACCCTGGGGCGCCACGCCTCGGCAGTCGTAGTTCACAATCACGCACACCGTGTCGCCTGTCGCCCCGCGGAATTGACAACTATACATAGACAGCAGCATCGCGGACAAGAAAAATAAATCGCTTTATCTAAGACCAGTTCGTGCATTACCATGCCGCTTACCGGATGAGGTGGAGCGATCGGCCGCTCTGTCGCGAGGCATCCCATCCACTGATGGCACGGTATGAAATTCGCGGCCGCAGTGCTACGGGCAGCGAGCTTCTGATGTGCACAGGAGCAGGATAGCTTCAAGCCGGCAAAGTCGAATGTTCCGGATGTGACGGGTTCTGGACCGCAACGACTCCGCCCGCGGCGCCTTTGACATCGGACGGAGATCTGGCAAGGAACATAGGACGGGCATGAAGACGCGCATCCACTCGACGACATCGCAGGGAGTCTTATATGAAGAATCGAAAGGTCATCGTTGCAGCAGCCGCGCTCTTACTAACCGGCACACCTGTAACAGGAGCAGCCCAGCAAAGCGCTGCGACTGCGCCACAGAAAATCAAGGTCGACATCGATACGCGACAGACTGCCCGACCCGTGTCGCCGTATGAATACGGCATGTTCATTGAGCACATCGGCTCGCTTGTCTATCGCAGCCTCTGGTCGGAGATGCTTGATGACCGCAAGTTCTACTTCCCGATCAAGGCCGAGGAACCGCAGGCGGCAGCTCCGGCACAGGGAGGTCCTTTCCGCGGCATGCAACTGCGAAAGTGGCATCCAATCGGTCCTGACCAGGCAGTCGCGATGGACAAGGACCATCCCTTCACAGACGAACAGAGCCCGCGCATCGAGCTCGATGCCGCCAGACCGCACGGCATCCGGCAATCGGGCTTCACACTGGTAAAGGGGAAAAGGTATATCGGCCACATCTGGCTCCGCGCAACACCCGGTGTGACGATAAAGGTCGCGCTGGTCTGGGGTGAAGGCACAAGCGATAGGCAGACCGTCGCGCTCTCGGCGCTCACGAGCACATACAAGGAATTGCCGTTCACCTTTACCGCGGGAGCAGACACCGAAGCCGGCGCGCTTGAGATCAGCGGTACTGGCACCGGCAGCTTCCACATCGGCACCGTCTCGCTCATGCCCGCCGACAACCTCGACGGCTTTCGTCCGGAAGTCATTGCACAACTAAAGCAGCTGCACTCCGGTTTCTGGCGCCTGCCCGGCGGCAACTTCATCTCCGACTTCAACTGGTATCACTCGGTTGGTCCGCGCGACCAGCGGCCTCCCGATTTCGACTACGCGTGGAACGCCATGCAGACCAATGACGTTGGCATGGATGAGTTCATGACGTTCTGCAAACGGATTGGCGTGGAGCCGTACATCACCGTCAACGCCGGTTTCGGCGACGCGCACTCGGCTGCTGAAGAAGTTGAATATATGAACGGCGCAACCAGCACGCACATGGGCGCGATGCGCGCACGAAACGGACATCCGGAACCGTACCACGTGAGGTTCTGGAATATCGGCAACGAGCCCTACGGCCAATGGCAGCTCGGCCGCACCGACCTGAAGTACTACCTGCTCAAGCACAATGAGTTTGCGCGAGCCATGCGTGCCGCCGATCCATCGATCACGCTGCTGGCCTCCGGCTCCATGCCGGAAGAGGCGATTCTCGAAGGCGTCGCCGCTGACAGGCACATTCCCGTCGATCAGGCCGGCATCTGTTCCGATGCCGACTGGACCTGCGGATTCCTCAAGCACGACTGGGGCAACTTCGATGGCGTCACCGAGCACTGGTATACACGCGCCGGCGTGCGCTGGGACCGCGAGCGCGCCGAGAAAGGAATCAAGGTCGGAAGCCTTGAAGCAGGCTACGTGCCCGATCAGGAGACGGTCCTCGAATGGGTGCGCCGCCCGTCGGATCGCGTGCATCTGAAGGGCGAGGAATGGCTGGAGTATGAGAAGCGTTATCCCGAGATGAAGGCCAAGGGAATCTTCATGTCGAATGACGAA
>JAJXZK010000275.1 GCA_021780095.1 Acidobacteriota bacterium
CGGTCACACCGGCCGCATCGACGTCGGAGATGTGCAGCAGATCGTGCATGAACGCGATTCCCACCACGTCGTCCAGGTTGCTGCGGTACACGGGCACGCGAGAATACGCATGGGCCCGCAGCTGCTCTGAAAATTCAGCCAGCTTCATCGCGGCGGGAACGGCAAAAATTGCGGGCCGCGGGGTCATGACTTCGCGGACGATTTTGTCGCCAAATTCCACGGCAGAGCGGACCAGAGCGCGATCGCTTTCGTCCAGAATGCCTTCTTCCTTGCCGGCCTCAATGAGCGCTTCCACGGCTTCCGCCGAATCTTCCTCGACTGGCATTTGATCGGACTCCGCCAAGGCGGCAATCGAAAGCAGAAAACCCAAAACCAACGTGATGGGAAACATCAGGTAGAACAACGCGCGCAGCACGCCGGTCAGTTGCGCGATCCATTGGCCTCGAGTGCGGGTGAAAAACAACTGCGGCAGAAAATCATGGAACAGCAGAATGGTCAGAACGATGGCGAGAACCGTCTGCGCGACACTGCTTGCGAAGGATGCGGAATAGTCTTGATGTGCGTGTAATGCAACGTGGGCAAACACCAGCGCCAGCGACGCAAGGGAGAGCAGCTTCAAGATAGAAGCGGATTGGGCGGCATGTTCTCGCGTCATCCCCAGGCGGGGTTCAATCTGCTGTTCCCAAACATCAATATTTTCCTGAAACTCGCGCGACAGAAATTTACCCATCTCGGAATACAGCCGGTTCACGTAGGAGGCCAGCGTAAGAATCGCAAGCAGGAGCAGAATCAAAATGAATTGCAGAATTGTCATGGGTGGACGGCCCGTTCTCTGCCTGCGTTTGTGCGAACGCCTGACGCGCGGGAGATGCTTTTCGCGCTCATCCGTTTGGACGGAGCGGTCTGGGCCGTGCTGCGGGCAATCAGGGTGGCGGGCAGTCGAAAGCGGCGGCGCAACTGTTCTTCCCGGGCAGCCATTTCTCCCGCATCTGTTTCGTGGTCATATCCAGCCAGATGCAGCAGGCCGTGCAGCGTTAAAATTTTCAGTTCGATGATCACTGGATGGCCAAAGCGGTTCGCCTGGCGTGCGGCCGCATCGAGCGAGATGGCGAGATCCCCTGCGACCGGGGGATAGGCTCGCCGTTGGTCAGAAGACGTTTGCGCCGGCATTTCGAGCGCAGGAAAAGAAATCACATCGGTGGCGTGATGGATTCCGCGAAATTTCCCGTTGAGGCGCTTGATTGCGATGTCAGACGTCAACAGCACAGAGACCTGGCCCGCCACAGGCACAGCCTTACGTGCTCGCCGCAGAAACAGGCGCAGGGCGGAGAGAGCTAGCGTCGCGTCTGCTCTGCCTTTGGTACTGCTGCTGGCTACAGGGTCGATGATGATCATCGCATGAAGCATGATACCGCAGAGCGTTCGCCGGAACTGGAACTGCACGGATTCAGTTGAGCGCGCCCGCGCGAAACGGCGACTCAGCGCCGACTTACCCTCTGGCGGTCTTGTCCGCAGAAAATACCTAAGTCCTATCGATCCTCGCGTTATTGTGTTTGCACGGGTGACTTGCCGTCCGTCCCGCTGCGCAAAGGCTCAGCGATTTCTAGCGGCAACTCCCGTTGGCCGCGAGTATAGCCATCGTAGGCGCAAACAATCCGCTGTACCAGTTGATGGCGAACCACATCTCCCTGCTCAAAATAGCAGAAGTCGATGCCGTCCACATTCTTCAGCACATCGATCGCTTCAATTAGCCCGGACTTGCGCGGGTTTGGCAAATCGATCTGAGTAATGTCGCCGGTAATCACGGCCTTGGCGTTATTGCCCATGCGAGTGAGAAACATCTTCATTTGCTCGCTAGTGGTGTTTTGCGCCTCATCCATGATGATGAAGGCATCGTTCAGGGTGCGTCCGCGCATAAACGCCAGCGGAGCCACTTCAATCACGCTTCGCTCGAGCATTTTGTCGACGCGATCCGGCTCCAGCAAATCGTAGAGCGCGTCATAAAGAGGCCGCAAATATGGATCGACTTTTTCCTGAAGCGTGCCCGGCAAAAATCCAAGCCGCTCGCCTGCCTCTACCGCGGGGCGCACCAGCACCAACCGCGAAACTTTTTTCGCCGTCAGCGCCGCCACCGCCATCGCGACCGCCAGGTAGGTTTTACCCGTCCCCGCCGGCCCTACGCCGAACACCATGTCCGAACGCTCGATTGCGTCCAGGTATTGCCGCTGATTGACTGATCGAGGTTGCACCATGCGGCGAATGCCGGTAGAACGCTGCTTGCCGGTGTCGACCAGGCTGCGAAGTGTCACCGACTTATCGGCGACCACCAATTTCAGCATCCCGTTCAGTTCACCATTCTGCAGCGTGACTCCGCCGCGGCGCAGTGACTCATAGTCGGCGAATATCTGCTCCACGCGGGAAATCACTTCCGGTTCGCCCTCCAGGTAGAGAGCGTCGGAACGGAGGTCGATGCGAACTTTCAGGGTGTTTTCGATCAGATGAAGGTTTTCGTCGCGGGTACCGAAGATGGGCTCGATGTTGGGGGTGATCTCGATGGTTTTCTTCATCAATAAGACTATTTGCCTCCATTGGATTTTGTTGCGCCAAGGCGAAAGACAGCGCGAGCTGCCTGCGGACGTTGCACTCTGTTGGATTGCCGGGAACCGTGTTCGGATGGCTGAGCCGCCAGCAGCACCGCATCTTTCCGGGCGGGTTCAAACCCGTGGGATGGGCCAGTCGGTCGGGAGGTTCGCAGTACGTCGCTGGGCACAAGGATGATGCGCACAGAGTAGCGCCGAGAGAAGATTGCGTCAATCGACAAATGAAAAATATTTTGTGACATCAGAATCCATTTGATTTGGCAGTGACAATGCGGGATCTTTCACTGCTCATCAGCACGGACAAGCCACATCCTGTTCACCCTTCCAGGAATAAGATGATGGCATTATGGCAGAGGTCGCGATCGAATCCGCTGAAACCATGTTGCATGGGTCGGTGCTGGTGTTACTGCAGTTTGATGTGTGTGAGACGATCCGCCTGGAGCAACTGCGGGAGCTGGTCCGCCCCGTCGCCGTAGAACACACCATTCCCAAGCATGCGCCTCCGGGATATGTTCGCTTCCAGCGACCGCCTGTAGTTGAGCCCATTGAGCCGCTAGTGCTGGAAAGCGGAGAGCAACTGCATGGGGAGATCAAATACTACGATTACGGCGTGTTGAGCGTGGTCTTCGAGCTGGCCTTCTCTGGCGGCTGGGAAAAGTTGACCGGTCTGGCCAGCCGTTGGGTGTGGGATGTCGACTTTGCCGCGCAGGCGACGGAAATTGTCCGCAGCCGGCTGACACGCGCCGCTTCAGCGTTGGTGAAACCGTATGCCGAGTGGCTCAGCGAAGACTACCTCATCTTCCACGTGCGCGAAATCAGCGGCTCGCCATCGGTTGCCGATTTGATTTATATGTATGGTTCGCGCATTACCCAGGTGGTGCGCGGCGACATGGGCCAGCTGGCGGAAAGTGAATGCAATGAGGTGCTGCAGTCGCGCATTTCCTATTACGCGAACGATCTTGCCGTGATTGGATGGAATGCCGCGTTCATCTATGACAGCACGTCCGGCGCGGAAACGGCGATCCAATTGCTTGAGTATGCCAACTCTCAGTTATTGGAATTTCGCCACTATGACGATCTGCTGACGAAGGAACTGGACCGCGTGTACACGCTGCTCGACGAAGGCACCGGCATGTTTGCTCGATGGCGGCTGGCGCGCTCCGCAACGCGGCTGCACACCGTGTTGTTAGATGTGGCGGAGTTGACGGAACACGCGGACAACGCCATCAAGTTTTTGAGCGACATGTTTTCTGCGCGGCTATACAAGCTGGCGGCGATGAAGGTCGGCGTCCCAGACTACAAAGACCTTGTCACGCAAAAGGTGCGCACGTCAGAAGAACTCTATCGATTTATGGTGGACCAGTTTAACCAGAGTCGCGCATTTTTTTTGGAGCTGACGGTTGTCATTATTCTGGTGATTGAACTGGTGTATCTGTTTCGCGGTAAGCCGTTTTAGGCTGTGATCTGGATTTGCTTGGGCGGGGCAGCGGGCAGAATGATGCTGTCGCGCGGGCAGGTGAGCGGCGACAGAGATTCCCATTGCAGTTGAGAAGGGAAGGTCGATCGAAGATGGTGGCGAAGAAAATATCCAAAAAGTCTACGAAGAAATCCGCCAGCAAGCGGCACCCGAAGACAGCGAAGAATATTGCCGCCAAGAAAGCTCCGACAAAGCGTACCGCCAAGGTGCAGCGCGGAACCTCTGGGACCGGCCCAAGGACGAACGGAACCGGACCGCGGATCGCCAGCGCAGCAGCACGGGCGAAGAAGGCGAAGGAAAAGCCGTGCGATTAGAGGACGTCAAAAACGCCTATGAGACGCTGTCCGGCATCGCCAGCCAGATCGTTCGCCAGTTGAGTCTGGCCGGCATCGGGTTGATCTGGCTGTTCAACATTGGGACGGGAGCGAAACCAGCGTTGCCGCATCCGCTGCTGCAGGGGGCGCTGTTCATTTTTCTGGCGCTGTTCTTTGACCTGCTGCAATACCTGCTGGGAACATTCACCTGGTTTCTTTATTTCCGCAAAAAGGAACGCGCCGGCACGCCGCCGGACAGGGAATTTCTGGCACCCGCCTGGATCAACTGGCCCACGTGGTTTTTATTTAGTCTGAAGGCCGCGTGCATGCTGGCCGCCTACCTGGGCTTCATCCTGCCCTTTCTCTTCTCCACATTTTCCGCTGCGTCATAGCGAACGGGTAGATGCCGGCAGGACGACGGTGCTGTCGCTGGATTATTGGCCGGAGGCGGAACCGCCGGCCACAGGATAGCCGTGTGCGACCCAATCTTTGCCGAAGCTGGTCTCCAGCATCACCACGTGCAGATGGGTAAAGCCCATCGCTTTGAGCGTCGCAAAGGCCGGACGAATATTTGGGCATTTTTCAATCGGGCAGCAGCCGCAGTAGATGTAGATGTCCGCGCTCTTCGGCAGTGCGCGAACCGCCTGCTTCAGCGCTTCCAGTCCTTCCGGGCTGGAGGAGGGACCGGCATAGAGGGACCCGGGAATGTGCTTGCTTTTGTAGAGAACTTCAAACCCTACCTGCAGGATGACGGGCTTCGCGGTCTTCGAAAGCCTGGCGGCTAGCTGGCTCGGTTGCGTCACTTGCGCCGCCGTCCAGGGATTGGCTGGAGCCTCCTGCGCTCGGGCTGTCATCGCCAGAACGGTTGCTGCGACAAGGATCGGAGTCATCGCATACCGCAGGGACGCGCTTCGAGAAAAAATTTTCATGTCGCCAGTGTACCGCTGTAATTCGTGCGATTGCATTAGCCCAGGCTGCTACGGGATTGGAGATGGCCCCTTCAATCGCCTTTTGACATGCTTTAGGCCTGGGTTATTAATCAACTCGCGCTCAAAGAACGCCTTCAGAGCCAGGTTAACATTGTGGATCCATTGCGAGCTTTCTCTCGCAGCTAGGAACTCGCCCAGCTTTGGCGATAAGATCTCCCTGATAATGGAAAGTGGCGTTCCGAAACCGTCTCAGTAGGGTTTACATACTCTTCGTTTGCGAGCAATGCATCCACTTCGCAATCATGACAGCCAAGTTCGACATATCCCTCGACAACTACAAAGAGCAACGAATACCAAACCCACATCACCGATGCGCCTGACATGAGCGCAGCGATCTGTCCCCATTCTTCGGACATGCCTGGAGGACATTCCTCGGCTGTTTGATGGACCTTCGTAGGTGATGATTAACACTGTCGGCAGTCAGCCAGTGTTGATAAAGAGCAGCGAGCCGGATCTGTGCTTGGGGTATAGGTGCCATGGGCTAATCATATGGCGCTTGCTCCAGGGGATCATATCGGCTGACTGGCAGGCCAGCCACGCCCAGTCGTCTGAGCCGCCAACAGCGAGCTATCGGATCTCCAATTGACCCTTATTGGCCCTTCACGTAAACTAAATGCTTGCGCAGGAAGGCGATTTTTCCGCCCCCGCCGCATCCTGACTTCAGGCGAATTCCAGTTCCCAGGACGCGTTTGTAACGCGCGGCTCCGGTAGAGGATGGAGCAGCCCGAGTCAACAGACATTCGATTCAGCGAAAAGAGAAGGTTTTCATGGCAAATCATGTTTCGTCGTTAAAGCGCGCCCGGCAGACCGTCAAGCGCACCGCGGTCAACCGCGCCAACCGCACCAAGCTGCGTAACGGCCTGCGCGCCATGCGCGAAGCCCTGGCTGGGAACGATGTTCCCGCGGCGCGGGCGCAGTACAACCAGACCGTCTCGCTGCTGGACAAGAGCGTGCAGAAGGGCATTCTCCACGACAACACTTCTTCGCGCTACAAGAGCCGCCTAAATGCTCGCGTGAAGGCACTGGCGACAAAGACTGCGTAGTTTTCTCCTCTCTCATCTTTGCTTCGCAAGGATGGCTCACCGAGATTCCAGTAACGCGAGCAGTTCCATGTCTCAAAACGAGACATGGGGCACCCCGTTTT
>JAJXZK010000067.1 GCA_021780095.1 Acidobacteriota bacterium
ATCTCCGGCATGGTGGCGCGCACGCGTTCTATCATTTTCAAGAAAATGTCCGCTCCGCCGCCGCGCTTCATGCGCTTCAGTACATTGGGCGCCGCATGTTGTAGAGGCACATCCAGGTATTTGCAGATGTTGCCATGCCGGGCCATGGTTTCCAGCAGCGCAGGAGTGATTTTATTGGGGTAGGCGTAGAGAAAACGCAGCCAGCGGACACCGTCGATGCGGGCCAGGCGATCGAGCAACTGCGCCAGACCGTCCTTCATGCCGAAATCCTCGCCATAGCAGGTGGTGTCCTGCCCGATCAGCGTGACTTCCTGCACACCTTCCGTGACAAGTCGCTCGACTTCGGCGACAACGGATTCAAATCGGCGGGAGCGGAACTTGCCGCGAATCTGCGGAATGATGCAGAAGCCGCAAGGGTGATCGCAGCCTTCTGCAATTTTGACGTACGCCGAACTGCGGGCTGTGGTGCGAAGCCGCGGCGTGTGCTCGTTATAGAGATAATTCGGCAGGGTAGCGATGGCGCCGTCCCAGCTTTCGCGGGAGAAGCGGCCTTGCTGTTCGCGATGATCGCCTTCGGCGCGATGTACAACCTCCGCTTCGGCTACTGTCAAAATGCGAAAAGGAGAATCTGCTGCAGCCGGCTGCGGAGAAGTCAGGCCCGCTGCGATGAGAATCTGCTCCAGCTCCCCTGTGCCGACGACGGCATCGACTTCAGGGATATTTTTCTGAATTTCGTCGCGATAGCGCTCCACCATGCAGCCAGCAACAACAAGGCGCTGCGCTTTGCCGGATGTCTTGTGCTGCGCCATTTCCAGGATGGTGTCGACAGACTCCTGCTTCGCTTTATCGATAAAGGAGCAGGTATTCACCACCAGGACATCAGCGGTTTCGGCATCCGAGGTGATGGTGGCTCCGGCTTCCGCAAGAAGACCCATCATCACTTCGCTGTCGACCAGATTTTTGGGGCAGCCCAGGCTGACAAATCCGATCCTGGGACGCGGAACCTGTTGCCCTGGGATGGTTGGGGCTGCATTGAGTTCGAGACTGTTCACACCTTCTATTCTAGCAATCGCAGCAAATGCTTGCGGCCTCTCGATTCGACGTTGCGCAGTGATATCATCGAACCTGTGCCGGGTCCTACGCGACGCAATCCCGCCAACCCCGCCAGGTCCGGAAGGAAGCAACGGCAACGGGCTCATGCGTGTGCAGTGGGATACCCGGCGCAACTCGTTCCGCCAGCCAACCAGCCTTATGCACGCAATTCCGGCGAACATGCAAAACAGAATTTTTCGAGGCCAGCTCATTGAAATTTGATCTTCGACCACGGTCGCTGCACCGGGCAAAAATTAGCGCGCTTGGCACCTACGTGCCACCCCGTTTGTTGACGAATGCGGACCTGGAAAAGATGGTCGACACCAAGGACCAGTGGATTGTGGAGCGCACTGGCATTCGCGAGCGGCACATCGTGGATCCGGGCGTTGCGACGAGCGACCTAGCGGTGGAAGCGGCGCGCGTTTGCCTGGCCGAGCGCGGCATCGAACCGAGCGAACTGGAAGCCATCATCGTGGCGACCGTGACTCCCGACATGATGTTTCCTGCCACGGCGTGCCTGGTGCAGCACAAGCTGGGAGCGCAAAATGTGTGGGGTTTCGACGTTTCCGCCGCGTGCTGCGCGTTCGTGTATGCCCTCCAGGTGGGCACCAAGTTGATCGAGTCTGGCGCGCACAAAAAAGTTATGGTCATCGGCGCGGATGTCATGTCGTCGATCATTGATTACAAAGATCGTGCCACCTGCATTATTTTTGGCGATGGCGCGGGCGCTGTTCTGTTGGAACCGGCCGAAGAGGGCGAAGTCGGCATGATCGACTATCTGCACGAAATTGATGGTTCCGGTGCGGCGTCGCTCTATATGCCCGGCGGCGGCAGCCTGCATCCGCCGACTGCGGAAACGGTTGCGAAGAATATGCACGTTGTCCACCAGGATGGGCAGGCGGTGTACAAATTTGCCGTCCGCAAAATGTCAGAAGCAACGGAAGCGCTGCTGGTGCGCAATGGAATGCATGGCAGCGACCTGGACTGTTTTATTCCGCACCAGGCGAACAAGCGCATTATCGAGTCGACCGCTGAACGGTTGGGCATCGCGGGCGAGCGCGTCATCATCAATATCGACCGATTTGGCAACACCACTGCGGGAACCATTCCGCTGGCCATGCAAACCGCGCGGGAAGAGAACAAGCTGCACAAGGGTGACGTGGTCCTGCTGGCGTCTGTGGGAGCAGGGTATACCGTAGGCACCTGTTTGCTGCGCTGGGAAATTTAACCGGCGCTTTTCGGATTGTGTTTGTCATTCCTCCTCGTCAAGTTCAAGGAATTCACCGAGGCGATCCAATCGCCGTTCCCACAGGGTGCGGTGATCCTTGATCCACTGCTGTAGCGCCGCAAAGCCCGCTGTGTCGACGCGGCAGGTGCGGATTCTTCCCACCTTTTCTGTGTGTACCAATCCGCTTTCTTCCAGGATTTGCAAGTGCTGCATCACCGCGGTCACAGTGACGCCGAGCGGCGCTGCTAACCGAGTTACGGAAAGAGGTCCTTCGCAGAGCTTATCCAGAATGGCTCGGCGGGTAGGGTCTCCCAGCGCGTGAAACAGGCCGTCAATGTTAATCTTCGGACGCGACATAGCCGGGACCCTTTCCGAAATCGCCGGCAAATGCGGATCGTCTGCCGGCACATTTGCGAGTGGTGCATGAAGGAGTGACTGCCTGCACCGGCGAGGTACAGCGGAACGAGCCGACGCGTAGGATTGCCACCCTAGTGCGCCAGTTCATTTTCCAGGTTATCCAGCAGCTTGCGCCAGCCTTCCTTCCGCATCTCCGGACCGCCTGAGCCTTCAAAGAACGCCCCTTGGTGCGTGCAGATCAGATCCGTTCCCTTATCGGTCGAAAGAAATTCAAAAGTGACCAATTCTGCCGAAACGCGGCTCTCCCCGATTGTCATGGTGGAAGATGTGACAATCCGTCGGTTGGGGAGTAGGTCCAGGTAACTTGTGTCGGTGATCAGGGCGACGCCGGGAAAGGGGGAGCCTTCTTTGAAACGTCTTTGTGCGTGCTCGCTACCACCTACGCGAAAGTCCAACTCATAGTTCTCGACTTCAGTTTTGCCTCCTTCGAAAAACCAGCGACGTTTCTGCGGTGCGCTGGCAAAGGCGGAGAAGACGCGCTCGGGCGGCTTGGGATAGCTGCGCTCGAGGACAAAAGTGCTGTGGATGACGGATGGGTCTTTTTGGTCTTTCATGTGAGGTGTTCCTTTCTGCCAATAGTTAAGTGGCGAGTTCAGTATTGCGCAGGCCGCAACAATAGTCAAGTTAAGGCTTCAGTATTGTGGAATTCAATTCCATGGCGCGCTCCAGAAACTTTCCGCGCGTTTTGGCGTTCTTAGGGTACCTCGACGTGGCGGGCGGTTCTTGGCGGTGGCCGTCGGCGGTTGCCTGGTTGGATTGCTACACTGATCGGTGACCGAGCGCCTTCGAATTTCCGCCATTCGATTTCTGAATCCTGCCCCGCTGATGTGGGATTTCGAGCACCCACCTGAGATGGAGAGGCTCGCGCTACGCTACCAGATTCACAGCGCCATGCCATCGCACTGCGCGGTCGAGCTGGCGGAGGGAAGCGCCGACATTGGCCTCATCCCGATTGCCGCTTACGCAACCACACCTGGGCTGGCTGTTCTTCGCGGCTGCACCATTGCTTCGCTCGATCGGGTGCGCTCCATCCTCCTGGTCGTCAAGAATGCTGACGGAATTGGAGCGGTCCGCCGCGTCGCCGCGGATACGGACTCGCGAACGTCCAATGCGTACGCGCAAATCATTTTCCGCAAGTTTCATCACACCAATCCGGAATTTCTTCCCTTTGCGCCGAACCTTGACGCCATGCTGGAGGAGTGCGACGCCGCCATTTTGATTGGCGATCCGGCGCTGCTTGCGCTGGAGGATCAGGATGCACGGATGGCGCGCACCGGCGAGCGGCTGGAATATCTGGATCTTGGGCACGTGTGGAAGCAGCACACCGGAGTGCCCTGGGTGTCGGCGGTTTGGGCGGTGCGGCCAGAAGCGATCGATGCGGCGAAGATCCCGGCGGCGCAAGTCACCGAGGATTTTCTCGGTTCGCGCGATCATGGCATGGCACATATTGAGGACCTGGTTCAGGAATGGGCTCCCCGCATCGCGGTACCTTCGTCCACGATTCGCAGCTATCTCTCAGGCCATATTCATTATGTGCTGGATGAAGCTTGCCTGGCGGGGATGGATCTATTCTTCCGCTATGCCGCGGAAACCGGCGTGCTGCCGCAAGCGGCGCCGCTGCGCTGGCTCGAGTAGAGTGCGCGCTTTCCCGGGGGGAATGCGCTGCTGACGTTGCGATCGACATCTTAGTTGTGAGGTGATTCCATGAGTTTCAGCCGACGTAGTTTTCTCAGGCAGGCAGGTTCCGCAGTTGCATTTGGCGCCTTTGTGGGTGAATCGCTGAGGGGGGCGACGCGTGCTGAAACCGCGATGCCTCAAGCGGAAAATGATTCGTCGAATTCGTCGTCGACGGGCGGGAAGAAAATCGGCTACTGCATTGTCGGGCTGGGTCGGATTTCCATGGACCAATTTATGCCAGGCGTGAAGATCTCCAAGGACTCGACCATTGTTGCACTGGTCAGCGGTCATCGCGACAAAGCCGAACGCATTGCCGACGAATACGGGGTCCCGCACAACGCGATTTACAACTATCAGAATTACGATTCGATCCGCGACAATCCTGCTATTGACGCGGTCTATATTGCGTTGCCGAACGGCATGCACGCGGAGTACACGATCCGCGCAGCCAAGGCCGGCAAGCATGTGCTTTGCGAAAAGCCGATGGCCAACTCCGTTCAGGAGTGCGAACAGATGATTGCCGCCTGCAAACAGGCCAAGCGCAAGCTGATGATCGCGTATCGCTGCCAGTATGAGCCGACCAATTTGAAGGCGATTAACTTATTGCGGCAGGGTTACGCGGGCAAGCTGCAAGTGATGAGCAGTTCGAACGGGTTCAACATCCACGCCGGCGAATGGCGGTTGAATAAGAAGATGGCAGGCGGCGGTCCCTTAGTGGATGTGGGCATTTATTCCATCCAGGCGATGCGATACCTGACCGGCGAGGAACCCATCGTTGTCGAGGCCTATTCTTCGGTCATCGATCATGATGGCAGGTTCAATGAGGTGGAAGAAAACGTGGTGTGGACCTTCCGCTTTCCCAGCGGTGTTCTGGCGCACTGCGCGACCAGTTACGGAACCAACTTTATCGGTGGCTGGGCGCGCGCTGTTGGTTCGGAAGGGATGCTGGAACTGAATCCGGCGTTTGGCTATCAAGGATTGCACTTGACCGGAAAAGCGCAAGGAAAACCGCCGATCGACGTCGCCTTCAACAACCCATCGCCGCGGCAGTTTGCCACCGAGGCGGATTATTTTTCCGAGTGCATTTTTCAGAATAAAGAGCCGAAAACGAACGGCGAAGAAGGGTTGCGGGATGCGCGCATTATCGCCGCGATCTATAAATCCTGCGCCGACGGCAAGCCAGTGAAGTTGACTTAATAATCTTCAGTCGAGCACGGACGCGACCGTGGCCGCGCTACGATTCCTCCCAGTAGCCCTGGTCGCGAAGGAAGTAACCCTGGTTGCCGGAGTTGAGCGCGGTCATGAAAAACATTCCGGCAATTCGCAAGTGACCCATCTTGCGGAAGCGGCGATTCGACGTCATGACCGCGCCGGGGATAACGGCAAATTTCTTCCGTGCCACCTGCTTGCTCAACAGGTAATCTTCGGCAAAGAGAGCTTGCTCGTTGAAGCCGCCGAGCTTCTGAAATTCCTGGCGATCGAACATCATGAACATGCCGGTCGCAAACGGCGCGGCCCAGCGGGAGAGTTTCTGCACGACGTTGCTTCCGCCAAACAGCAACCGATCGGCCGCATTCCCGTCGATGCAGCGAATGTTGGTCGTCAGACAGTGCAGCTGATGCCGCTGCATGGCGCGGACGGCGCGGCGCAGCAGGGTTGGATCACGCAGTTCTACATCCGCGTCAAGAAAAAGCACATAAGGTGTGGTAGCGCGACGCGCACCTGCATTACGGCCCACAGCAGGCAGACCTCCGGGGAGTACGTCGATGGAGTATTTAGCCGCAAACGAACGGGCCATCTCCGCCGTGCCGTCGGTGGAATTGGCATCAGCAACGCACCCTCTGGTATCCGGCAAATGCAGGTAGTCCTGCTGATTCAAAGAGGTCAGCAGCTTCGGCAGCGACTGGCTCTCGTTCCGCGCTGGGATAACGATGGTGAGTTCCGCCGGCATAGGTCTGTATCTCCACGCCTTGCTGGTTGATTGTGAGGAATGTGGCGCGCGCGTCGACCCACGAACCGGAGTTGTAGTACTCGACGCCATCGCAGAGCAGCGACGATGCAACATGGGTATGTCCGCAAAACACGCGCTCGCATTTTCCG
>JAJXZK010000297.1 GCA_021780095.1 Acidobacteriota bacterium
ATCCGGATCTATCCGGCATCGGCGTGTGACGGATCGGAACGCCGGGTGGCACATTCAATCCGTCTTTTGGATTGAGTGGGGTTCTAAGGCGCCCGCCATTTCGGCAAGCTTGGCAATCGTATTCATGTTGCGCGCCGTGCCAAACTTCGCCGCGGGAATCTTCAGCTTCGAATCGCCAATCCCATCCGGATAGTACGCGTAGATTTCGCGCACTCCCAGTTGAAGTTGTTCGCTGGTCTGGTTCGTCACCGTCTGCAGCGCATCCTTCGCCGGCGTGCCATCCAGAAAATACGCCACCGTTCGATTCCCCGGAAATTTCGAAAACGGATTGCGTGCCAGCACCGCAGCCATTTCCGCCACCGTGCGAACCGCCACTCCAACCGGTTTCCCGCCGTAGGCGCTCAGGGCCGCTTCCAGCGCGGCCTTCACCTGCGCTTCGGTTTTCGCAGATTGAAACACCACGTTCCCGCTGGCGATATACGTGCGCACCCCAAGAAATCCCGCGGCTTCGCACATGGCTTTCAGTTCTGTCATCGGCAGCTTGCCCGTGCCGCCGACATTCACAGCGCGTAACAGAGCGACGTATGCGTTCATCTTTCCGCTCACTCGCCCCAGACCTCTTTGAACGATTGAACCGCTGGCGCTGCCGTCTCGCACTGCGCTAGGTGATCGTTAAAACAACTGACGTCGACGCCACCGTAGTCCCCGATGTTCCAGTCACCGTCACCGCCTGTGTCACTGGCGTTCCACCACCTCCACCGCCGCCTCCAGGATTCCCGCCGCCGCACGCTGTCAGGCAGGTGGCGGCTGCCATCAGTCCTCCGAACAGCACCAGACCTGCCATCCAGCGCGATGAAAAGCTACGCCGCCTTCGACCCAGACCTAGCAACGCAAATCCCAGAATCCCTGCAAAAGCCATCCGCTCCGGCACTCCGGAGTGCAGTGGCGATGGAGAATCCTTCATCCGTGCCGTCGATGTCGCCGCCGCCGAACTACTGGCGTTCAGCGTCAGTGTCACGGTTTGGGCTGTCCCCGGAACCAGGCTCACGGACGAGTTAGAGAAGCTGCACGTCACCCCCGCCGGCAGATTAGAACAAGTCAAAGCCACCGTGCCGGTGAATCCGGACGTTCCCGGCCCCGCGCTGCTCGGGTTCAACACCACGGACGTGGTTCCCGTTCCCCCGGGAGACACGGTCACAGCGGCCGGCTTTAGCAGCAAACTGAATTGTCCATTCACCGCTATCAGCCTTGGCCATACGGCTGCCAGCGCGGCGGCGTCCACAGAACCCAGTCCGGTCGCCATGTCATATCCAGCGCCTGCGCTGCAGCATGACATCACGCCATAGCCGGCGCTATTTCCGACGCAGTTCGGGCTTCCTGCAACGCACACCACCGCATTGCTTCCCGTAGTCACGTCGTGGAAAGCCCCCGGCGTCGTTTCCGCCAGTTGATACAGAATGGGATTCACGTTGCCGACGCCGCTCACGTTCCCCGCTTCCTGGTTCATCAGCGTCACAATCGCGGCCCATTGCGGAGCGGCAATCGAAGTCCCTCCATATAAGTAGCCGCTTCCCGTCGAATCAAAATACGGCGTCTGGTTCGATCCCACCGGATACACACAACTGCTTTGCCCGGTAAACGCCGTGCCTGCCGAGTCGACCTCCTGCGTGCACAACACGTATCCGTCGTGATTGGGATCGGCGGCAAGGGAAACGTCCGGCACATCACGCTTCCCGTCGCTGGGAACTCCCGTGCCCACCTGCCACGATGGCTTGGTAAACAGAGTGCTGGAGCCCCCGCCACTCGCACTTAATGAACCAATGTTATTCAGTCCCGTAATGTCAGGGGTGTCATTCCATGTCGTCTCGGGAATGTAGCTGATCGCCGATCCATTGCTCGAAGTATTTTGGCTGTTCCAGTACTTCGACTGATCTCCGATGTCGCCGCTGAAAGATGTTCCGCCCACAGCGGTCACATATTGGCTGCTCGGCGGATAATCAACGGCCAGCCCCTGTGACGCAGCCACCGGGCCTCCGCTGCTGACATTGCCGCTGTCACAGTCCGCGGAGCCGCTGTCTCCAGAGGCGGCAAACACCGTTTGCCCCTGCGAATTGGCCTTTTCGAACTCCTGATCCAGAATGCTGATGGCGCTGCCGCCCGCGAAGCTCGCCTCGCAGCCGCCATAACTGATGCTGATCACTGGAACGAAATTCGTATTGTTCACTAGCGGGTGATCGATCGCCCACATCAGCGAATCCAGCACGTTGTAATTCTGGTTGTTTCCCACCGTGACGTACAGAATGTTCGCGTTCTTCGCGATCGCCCCCGACCATTCCACGTCAATATCCGCCTCTTGCAGGTCGCCCACAGACGCCGTTGGCGTTCCTGAATTCGGAGGATCAACCAGAATCTGGGTCGGCAAATTCGCAGCATTCAGACCGCTCAACGTTCTGAAGTTGGCGATATCGCTCTTGTGCTGCATAATGTCGGTCTGACCCACGATCGCCAGGGTCTGATTCGTACCCGTAAAATTGCTGTTGTACAAGCCAGTCACGTCATAAATCGTCTGCGCATCAGCCGGCGCAATAAAGTTGTACTCGGTTCCGCTTTGGTCCGTTAACGTGTAATGCGAGTTCACCGGACGTACCGGCTGCCGCAGCGACTGCCGGGCTACATGCACCAGCCGCTGTGTCACATGCGGCGCGGGACGAAATGTATTCAGATGTTGCACCCCCAGCGCCATCCCCGCAATCGCCTGCGGCAGGCTGATGTCGGTCGAGTTGGCCCAATGTTCTTGTCCCTGGAACACATACTTGTGCATCTCTGTATGAAAAACAGCGTTCACCAGCGCCGCCGTTCCGCTGAAAATCACGCGGTCATAGCTCGCCGGAATCTCCGTCACCGTAAACCCCTGCGAGCGCAGCCACGCCGCCACTTTCGCCAGGTCCTGCTGGCTCATTCCATAGCGCGCCGCGAATTGCCCCGGCCTCAGCCACTGGTGATATAGCGGGGAACCCACGGTTTGCTGTTGCTGCAACAGGTTTTTCAGGTCCGCTTGTTGCGCCGGAGAAAGTGCAAACATCAGCGACATATTTTCGATGGGCGTCGACCCGGACATCCGCCCCTGATCCCCCGCCATCGCCACCCGCGGAGATACAGTCCCTTTCACGACCTGCATCTGCGTGGACCGAATGGGTCCGTTGATGCGATTCGGCAATACTGTCAATGCGCTGGCCTGTGGAAGCGCAACCCCACCCAGCAGCAGCACCGCGATCCATCCTAAAACCAAGGGAGTGCCCCGGTGATGCAGTTTGCCATCCATACGTCGACCGCACTTCGGTTCCGTCATCGGTGTACCTGCAATTTAAATTTGCTCTCTGTTGATTGGTGCCCAAATACCGAGATTCTATGTGTATCCTGCGAAAACGCAAAAGGAATTCATATAGACGTTCAGACAAAGGAATAGTCTCGCTTGCCCGCGCTTTTCTCATCCAAAGTTGATAGCATCTCTTTTGGACCTGACTGTCTTCTTTAGTTTAGAGAATTAATCGAGTTTGATCATGAATCAGTTGGATTTCTCGTTGTTTACGCTGGGGGGCTCACTTTTGGCCGGTTTACTCGGCTCCCTCACAGGATTGGGCGGCGGAGTGGTCTTGGTCCCCATGCTGGTGTTGTTGTTTAAAGTAGATATTCACTACGCCATCGGCGCGTCCCTCATCTCTGTCATCGCCACATCGTCCGGTTCGGCCGCTGCCTATGTGCGAGAGGGCTATTCCAACATTCGCATCGGCATGTTTCTTGAGGTGGCTACTACCATGGGAGCCGTCGGTGGTGCATGGCTCGCCACCCGCACTCCCACGCGGGGTATTGCGATTGTATTCGGCGTGGTGCTGCTTTACTCGGTGTATCTTTCTTTTCAGAGGCATGACGACGAACTGATTGCGCACAATCCCTGGTCCGATCGCCTGAAAATGAACGGCACCTTCCCCGGGCCAGACGGTAACGAGGAGCACTACTCAGTCAAGAACATTTCCGGCGGCTTCGGCACCATGGTCGGCGCTGGCATCCTCTCCGGCCTGCTCGGCATCGGCTCGGGAGCCGTAAAAGTGCTGGCGATGGACCACATCATGCGAATTCCCTTCAAGGTTTCCACCACCACCAGCAATTTCATGATTGGCGTCACCGCCGCCGCCAGCGCCGGTATCTATCTTCGCCGCGGCTACATCGAACCTTCGCTGGCCGCTCCTGTCATGGTCGGAGTCCTCATCGGCTCGCTGATCGGCGCTCGCTTGCTTGTCAAAACCCACGTCAAGTCGTTGCGCCTGGTCTTCTCCGTCGTCATCTTTTTTCTTGCCTTGGAAATGATCTATAACGGCATCGCAGGAAAGATATAGTCATGCGCATACTGAACGACAAACAAGTTGAAATTCTGATCGGTCAGGTCCTCCGAGCCGGCGTCCTGCTGTCCTGCTTCGTCACTCTCATCGGACTGGGTCTTTACTTGGTCCACCACGCCACCGCGATACCCAATTACCATGTGTTTCATTCGGTAACGGAGCCGCTGCGATCCGTATATAAGCTGATCCCGCACGCGTTCCACGGCAGCCCGCTGGCGATCATCCAGCTTGGAGTCCTGCTGCTGATCGCCACTCCCGTCGCCCGCGTTGCGTTTCTTGTCGGCGCCTTCGCGTTGGAAGGCGATCGAATGTATGTCGTCGTCAGCGGACTGGTGCTGGTAATCCTGCTGGGATCGATCCTCTTCGCCCATTAAACTGGTTCCTCGCTCGGCGTCTCGCTCGCTCGAATCGGCGTGTCATCTCCCAAAAAATTGTGGGCGCGCTTTTTCGTCAAGAAGGCGCCCACTTTCCACCAAGAACTCGCTCCACTATTGCGGACTCGTTCCTACGCCGGTATCGCCTCCGGCCTGGCCACGTCGATCCGTTTGCGCGCTGTGTTTCTTGGACCGATGATGGTGATGCTTTTTCTTGGCCTTCGTTCCAGGCTGGTTATTGCCGTATTCCCCCCTCAATCCGCCGCCGTTGTCATTCGGTGATCCCGTCTGCATGGCATGATTTTCATCATGCGTCGAACGGTTCGTACTGGACTGGCCTGCATGGTTCGACTCATTTCCATTTGCCATGCCGCTTTGCTGCCCAAGCACTGCTACGGCGGGCATAGTCAAAGCCGCTGCAAGAACCCATATGGTTTTCTTCATCCTGCGAAACTCCTTATTTTGCTTCCAACTTCCACTCGACGTGGGGACCGGTGAAACGCAGTCTCCAACTCCGCAACGTCGATCAGTGCGTGGCGCCCGTGTCTGCTCCGCCCGTGGTTCCGGCGCCGGAACCACTTCCGGTCCCTGCGCTGCCGCTACCCGTCGTTCCACTTCCTGTGCTGCCGCTACCGCTGTCCGGACTTGTGGTGCTTCCGTTGCCGGTGTTGCCGGTTGTTCCATTCGCGCCATTGGGGTTTGAGTTATTGGGATTGGCTTGATCGGAGCTGTTGCCGTTGCCGGTCGAACCCGTTCCCATTTGTCCGTTCCCGGTCGAACCGTTTCCCATCTGACCCTGGCTATCGTTCCCAGGGGTACCGCCGTTTCGGGAGCCGTTGCCCTGCGTGCTTCCAGCAGTTCCGGTTCCCTGTTGTGCCTGTCCGCCACCCGTGGCGCCTCCAGCGGCCCCGCCGGCCTGGCCCATCGCCGCTACACCGGACATCGCGCACGCTGCTGCAAATACCATGAGAGATCGTTTGATCGTCAAGTTTGTTTCCTCCTTATTTCGTCTGGCGCAACAAACTGACCTAAACACCCATTCCATCGCGGCATCCACGCCAACTTATCGTGCTGTGTACTCGGATAGCCGCATCCTGCAACGGGTTGCTGTTCTTCCCCTCCACGCGCAACATACGATTTTGTAATTCCAATGTCTGTTTGCGCCCACGGAGCAACCTCCCTATCCAGGTTGCATCCCCCGCCATTCGTCTCAAATCTCCACAAAAAATATCCCCGCCGTTGCGGTCCGATTTTCCTCCCTATCTCCCTGCTGCCCCAGACGTGCCGCCTGCATTACGATAGACAGATGAGCGAACGGAGCCGCGAACTTCGAGAACAGATTCTGCAACTCGCGGAAAAGTATTTTGAAGAGGAGTTTCGAGCGCAGCCCTTCTTCCCCGGTCAGTCTCCCGTTCCTGTAGCGGGAAAAGTTCTCGATGCCGCCGACCTGCGCAACCTGATCGATGCTTCGCTCGATTGCTGGCTGACCACCGGCCGATTCGCGGCACAGTTCGAGCGCCAGTTTGCGCGCTATCTGGATGTGCGCGGCGCAACTCTGGTCAACTCCGGCTCCTCCGCCAACCTGCTCGCATTTTCCGCGCTCACTTCTCCCAAGCTTGGCGATCGCGCCATTCGTCCCGGCGATGAAGTCATCACCGTTGCCGCCGGATTTCCCACCACCGTCAATCCCATCATCCAGAACCGCTGCGTCCCCGTCTTCATCGACATCACCGTGCCC
>JAJXZK010000247.1 GCA_021780095.1 Acidobacteriota bacterium
GGAGCAAAAAGCGAGCGCGAGCCGGCAGACCAGTTTTATGGCGACCGCACGGCCGGCGTTCAGGATCCCTTCGGCTACAAATGGTACATTTCAACCCACATCAAAGGCGTCTCCAAAGAAGACCTGGAAAAGGCGCGCTAAAACTCGCGCCGATCATCGCGCCGTCGTGGCCCAGGAAATTCGGGAAGCCGGTCAGCTCGCAATTGCTCGCCTGCGCTTGGGATCGTCGAAATATTCTTCAATCTCCTCCAGCGTCTTGCCTTTCGTTTCGGGCAAGAAAATTGCCACGATCAGCAGGTAGACTACGGTGCACGTCGCGAACAGGAAGAAGATCCGCGAATATCCGTACTTGCTGACGAAGGGCAGGAAAATTCCTGCGAGAATTGTCGACACCATCTGGTTCAGCACTAATGCGATGCTCATGCCATTGGAGCGAATACGCGTTGGCATCAGCTCCGACAGCGCCAGCCACACGCACACCCCTGGACCCAATGCATAAAACGCCATGAACATGTAGAGACCGAGCGCCACAAACCAACCGTGCCCTGAATTGGGGACCTGACCAAGAACTGCCTTCTGGATCTTGAGCGGAGCCGTGCGAGCCTCCTCCACATTGGCAAACGGATCCTTCAGCAGCGCCTCCAACTTGCTGTTTGGAATGGCGCCGTCCCGCGTAATGTGAATCGGAACTGCGCCCTTTTCATCCGAGCGGACAAAGCTGGTGGCAGCGGTAAATCCGCCATAGGAGTAGATGACTTCCAGCGACGCGCGGTCCGGCTCGATTGCAGTGCCGCTGTAATTTTTTGCTGCCAGCAGTTTCTTCGCCACCTGCGCGTCGAACGATAACGTCAGTGTCTGGTCCGGCTGGACCATCGCCTGAATCGCGTTGCGGCAATCCAGGTTCGCTCGCTCCGTATTGATAAACAGCAAACCCACTGTGACCATCGACACAATGATTCCAGACGTCCCCAAAATGAACAGGAATTTCCTGCCCTTGTTGTCGACCAATGTCATGCCGACAATCGTCACCAGAAAATTCACGCAAGTGAAGATGACATACCCCCAGTGCGCGCTGACGTCGGAAAGCCCGCTCTGCAGCAGGATGCCCGTGTTGTAGGCGATCAAAGAATTGATGCCCGTCGCTTGGTTCATCAGCAGAATGCCACACGCGAGCAGAAACGGGACGACATATTTGCGGCGCAGCAACGAATCCTTCACCTTCGCCCCAATGGCGGAAGTAACCTGCGCACGGGCTGTGAGCGCAGTTTCTTCCATCTCGCTCAATTCAACATCCGCTTGCTCTTTGGTTCGCGAACGAAGCAGCGCCGCATACGCCTGATCTTTTTTCCCCCGTTTAAACAGCCAGCGAGGCGATTCAGCCAGAAAGAAACTACCGATAACAAACAGCAGTCCCGGCGGCAGGGACACCCAAAAAATCCGCCGCCAAGCCTGATTCTTGAATGCGAATATCGCGGCGGGGCTGGCAACCCGTTCCACAGCCGCGACGCGATAGCTGTAATAAATCCCGATTAGTGCAGCCGAAACCACGCCGAGCGTAAGCAGCCACTGGAAAACGCCGGTCCCTTTCCCTCGCGTCGACGCCTTGAGGCATTCCGCAAGATACAGCGGCACCACAATCCCAATCAGCCCGCCGCTGATTCCCTGCAAAAGCCGCCCAAAGAACAGTGGGCTGTAACCATGCGAAAGCGCGATCACTGGAATGCTGAATACAAACAAAAGTCCGCTAACCACCATTAGCGGTTTGCGTCCCATCCAGTCCGCGAGCACTCCGGCAAACAGGGTAGAAATCACACTGCCCAGCAGGACCGCTGCAACAATAATCGACAACTGTCCCGCGTTCAGATGCGAGGTCGCTTCGAGATACGGCAGAGCTCCGCCAATAATGCCAACGTCGACTCCATACAGCAGGCCGCCAAGGCCCGCGACTAAAAGAAGAAAACGGTTATACGTGGCTTTCGAATCGCCCAGTGCCGGCGGATGGCTCTGCGCCGCTTGAGAATTGGTCATAGAAAGACTGTACGACGGACGACGATCACATTGAAAACTAATGTCGCAGAGAAAAGCCCCGCCAACACGACATCTTCGCGGCTCACGAGCCTTAGGGCGCAATCCCTCGTACCCATTTGACAATTATTTTCTGAATCGGGTAACCTCCATGGTAGGTATGAATCGCTGTCTCCACAACATGCAAATGCCCATGCGAATGCCAATCTGTGTTTGCGGGCGGCTGTTTCTGGAGAGGCGAGCGATTTTATAGTCCACCTCTGATCAGAAGATTCAGTTACCCGCAGCCATCCGCTAGCGGGTTTTTCTTTTTCAGCATCACAAAATCAGTGCCGTCTTAGGAGAAATCGAGTGTCGGAACCCAACCAACATCGGCCCGCGACCCTTGCCGTTCACGCCGGCCAGTCTGTCGATCCCACGACGGGATCGCGCGCCGTGCCCATCTACCAGACAACTTCTTATGTGTTTGAGAATGCCGATCACGCCGCCGCACTGTTCGGCCTACAGCAATTCGGCAACATCTATACCCGCATCATGAACCCGACCACCGATGTTCTGGAGAAGCGTGTCGCGGCGCTGGAGGGCGGCGTCGCGGCGTTGGCGACAGCCTCCGGCCAGGCGGCGGAAACGCTGACCATCCTCACGCTGGCGAACTCTGGTGACGAGATCATTTCGAATACATCGCTTTACGGCGGTACCTACAATCTGTTTCACTACACCCTGCCCAAGCTCGGGATCAAAGTGCATTTTGTGGATGCCGACGACGACGAGGGGTTGCGCAAAGCCATCAATGATCGCACGCGCGCGGTTTACACGGAGTCGCTCGGCAATCCCAAGCTCGATGTGGTCGATCTGGAAAAGCTCGCTTCTGTCGCCCATGAGCACGGTCTTCCTCTTATCGTCGATAACACAATTCCCTCGCCCATCCTCTGCAATCCCATTCGGTGGGGTGCGGATATCATCATCCATTCCGCCACAAAATTCCTCGGCGGACACGGCAACAGCATCGCCGGCGTCATCGTTGACAGCGGTAAATTCGACTGGGCCAAGTCCGGGCGCTTTCGCGACTTTGTCGAACCCGATCCTTCTTACCACGGGCTCTCCTATACCGGAGCTTTCGCCAATCTCGCCTTCATCCTGAAGGCCCGCGTACAAGGCCTGCGCGACACCGGCGCCTGCCTCTCTCCCTTCAACGCGTTTCTCATTCTGCAGGGGATTGAAACCCTCCATCTGCGTATGCAGCGCCATTCAGAAAACGCATTGGCGGTCGCAAAGGTCCTGGAGAAACATCCCGGCGTCGAATGGGTCAACTATCCCGGCCTGGCCAGCAGCAAGTACAACGAACTCGCGAAAAAATATTTGCCGAATGGATCCAGTTCCATCGTGACGTTCGGTATTCGAGGCGGCTGCGACGCTGGCAAGCAATTCATCAACTCGCTACAGATCTTCAGCCTGCTGGCCAATCTCGGCGACTCCAAGTCTCTAGTCATCCATCCCGCCTCCACTACGCATCAGCAACTTGCGGTGGAAGAGCAGGCCTCGACGGGCGTCGCTCCCAACCTGGTTCGACTTTCCGTTGGCATTGAGGATGTGACCGATCTGATCGCCGATTTGGAACAAGCATTCGAGAAGGTGCAAGCTTCCCAACAAACTCAGGTGACAGCGTAAGGCGGGATCCAATGAAGCAGCCCACGTTACAACCCGACTTCGAAGGCGACTATCTGCTGGGACAGGGCGCGCCGTTCGCGCTCGATTCCGGCGCCGTGTTGCCGCAGGCCTCTTTGCACTACGCCATCTATGGCAAATTGAACGAGGGTCGCAATAACGCCGTCCTTGCCTGTCATGCACTCACCGGCTCCGCACGCGTTGCGGACTGGTGGCAGGACCTGTTTCACGATCGCCATCCCCTCGATGCCGACAAACATTGCGTGATCGGCATCAACGTCCTCGGCTCCTGTTATGGCTCCACTGGACCGCGCTCGACCAACCCAACCACCGGTAAACCCTACGGCGCGGACTTTCCGGTGGTCAGCATTCGCGACATGGTCCGCGCCCAGGCCGAACTGATTCAGCATCTCGGCATTCATCAACTGCGGGCTGTCCTTGGCGGCTCCATCGGTGGCATGCAGGCGCTGCAGTGGACGATCGATTTCCCGGAGCGCGTCGCTGGATGTTTCTCTGTCGGCGCAGCTCCACTTTCTGCTATGGGTTTGGCGCTCAATCATCTTCAGCGAGAAATCATTCGGCTGGATCCAGCGTGGAATGGTGGGGAATACGACGCATCCACCCCACCCACAAGGGGACTGGCGCTGGCCCGCGGCTTGGCGGTTTGTACCTACAAATCCCCGGCACTATTTAATCAACGATTTGGCCGCAAGCCCGATCGCTCCGGTGAAGATCCTCTCCAATCCCACGCCGCACGCTACGATGCCGCCGGCTATCTCGATTACCAGGGACGCATTTTCAACGAACGATTTGACGCCAACAGTTATTTGGTGATCTCCCGCGCGATGGACACGTTCGACCTGTCCCGCGGATACGCGAGCGAGGAGGAAGCCCTGCACCGGATCCGCGCCCGCTTGCTGGTCGTGGGCATCTCGTCGGACTGGCTGTTTCCCGCGGCAGATGTTCACGCGCTGGCCGAACGGATTCAAAACGCGAATGCCGTTTGCAATTACATTGAGCTGCACGGCGACCACGGGCACGATGCCTTCCTTGCCGAGGTCAGCAACGTGCGTCCCTTAATTGAATACATCGTGCAAAGCGGCGCTCCCCAGGCTCAGGAAAAAACTTCGGTGCCCTGCCCGGTCTAATCACGATGATGGCCGCTGCCTCAGATACAATTTGCTTATCCGAGACAGGCATGATTGAAACCGAAAGATTACGTTTGCGAAGGTGGCGCGACGCGGACTTGCCCGCATTCGCCGCCATGAACGCGGATCCGCAGGTCCGCAGGTACTTTTCGTCGCGGCTCACACGTGAAGAAAGCGATGCCTCCGTGGCTCGCTTTATCCGCATGTACACCCTCGACGGCTACGGCTTCATGGCGACCGAGCTGCGCGAAACCGATGAATTCATCGGCTTGCTTGGCATTCAGCGAATGAGCTTTCTATTGCCGGGGCATTCGGCCCCCGCCGTCGAAATCGGCTGGCGCTTCAACGAAAAAAGCTGGGGAAAAGGTCTTGCCACTGAGGGCGCGCGAGCCTGCCTCGACCTTGCCTTCAACAATTTTCAGTTGCCAGAGATCGTCGCATTCACGACTCCCCCAAACATCCCTTCACGCCGTGTGATGGAAAAACTCGGCATGACCCGCAATCCCGATGATGACTTTGACGATCCCAGAATTCCTGCCGGCAATCCCTGCCAGCGCCATGTGCTCTATCGCATTCAAAAATCCGACTGGCAACGCGGCTCATGAGTGTGGCATTTTTAATGTAAAGCACGCCTGACATTAGCGGCAGAGCAATGTAAAGTTAGCTTGACATAGATTTCTCCTTACTATCGCAATTTCGGGAGGAAAACATGACTCATTATCCGTTCTACTTTCGACTGATTCTCATGGCGTGCGTTCTAGGCTGGGCGACGCTTGCGATCTTCCCTCAGCAGCCCTGGCACTTCCTTCTCCTTACCACTGCCGCGAGCTTATTTGTCTGGGGGATGGTCCTGCTATACCAGTCGAAAGACTGGAAAATCCTATTGGGATGGGCCCAGCTGGGGCGAACGGTTCCGCGCTTGTCCAGGATCGAAGCGTGTGCTGGCCCTGCTGCCGGCGGTCTGCGCTTCGATGATTCCTATCCTTTATCTGCTGAATCGCCGCTTCGGTCTTACAGATGGTCAACTGGGATTTGCGTGCGGCGCACTGCTGGGAATCTCGATTGTCGCGCTGAAGTTCCGCAAGTCAGGAAGCACCTGCTGCCTGCCGGAAGAAATATCCACTACACAGCAATAGCGGTACGGGTCTCCCCATACCGCTATTGTCGTTGAGCTATTTCCTTTTTTACTTTTCGCCTGCGTCGCTGGGAGGACCCTGCTCGTCAGGATTCTCCATAGCCTTGTCGATGGTCTCGCGACGCTTGGCACGCGCTTCCGCACGCTTCTCCCGCTTTTCTTCCAGGATCTTCTCCACGCCTAGCATCTCGACAAATGCGGTTTCGCCGCCGTCGCCTTTTCGAAAGCCGCTGCGCACGATCCGCAGATAGCCGCCATTGCGATCTCCGTACCGCGGAGCCACCGTCTCAAATAAACGTGAGACCGCTTCCCGGGTTTGCAGATAGGCGAGTGCCTGGCGTCGTGCGTGCAGGTCGCCCCGCTTGCCCAGCGTGATCAGTCGTTCCACGTGCGGACGTGCAGCCTTCGCCTTGGTGACGGTGGTCTGAACGCGATCCTCAAGAATGATGGAAGTAACCAGGTTGCGCAACATGGCGCGACGATGACTGGTATTCCTTCCGAGTTTGACTCCAGC
>JAJXZK010000379.1 GCA_021780095.1 Acidobacteriota bacterium
GTCGTAACTCTCTAATTGGCGCGACTGACGGGCTTTTTCTGCCTGGGCTTTACGCCTTTTCCCCGCGCGACTTCCAGTCCGTGAGAGCTCTGCAGCTCCATCCAGTGATCCAGCAAAGACCGCTTGAAGCGCCAGCGATTGCCCAGCTTGAATGCCGGAATCAGGTTTTCCGAAGCGTACTTGTACAGGCTATCGGAACTGATCCCGAGATAGTCTGCGGCCTGACGTATATCCATCACCTCGCGCGGCTCCCGTGGTGGCACGGCGGTTGGAGAGAGGGTGAGCGCGGCCCGGCGCTGGTTGGCTCGGGCACCGTTCCCCGGCATAGTCGGAGAGCCGGAAAATGAGATCTTCTTGCGAACAGAACCTGCCATTTGCTCTCCGAACTCCTTGAGTCGCCAACCGCAAAGGTGGCGCGGGACTTTGGTTATAGGCCGTTTTTTTAGGGAATTCAACCTATTTCTTCGGCTGTTTACCGGTAAAATGCGCAACTGCGCCGAGGATCGGCACGAAAAGTACAACCGGATGGGGCAGCTTCCGGATTCCCCGCTGCTTATTGGGTTGTGGCGCCGCTGATTCCTGGGCACCTGGAAAGCTATTTGGCAGCGAATGAAAATCGTTTGGCGGGGGTAAAAAAACGACCAACCCATTGCAGGTTGGTCGTCTCTCTAGCCGTAAACCACTGAATATGAACTACTTCTTGACGACTGCCTGAAGGCCGCTGGCGAGTTCCAGCAACTCATCCCCAACGATGCGGTTTTTCGCGATTGCGTCGGCCAGCGGAATGTCCGTGATTTCTCTACCGCGAAGGACGACGATCCGGCCAAATTTCCCCTTATGCGCCAAATCGATTGCGGCAGAGCCGTAGCGGGTGGCAAGCATTCGATCAAACGCCGTCGGGGTTCCACCGCGCTGGGTGTGGCCCAGGTTGACGGCGCGCGTCTCGAAACCGCTACGCTTCTCAATCTCATCCGCGACGTACTGGCCAATGCCCAGCAGGCGAGCATGACCGAATTCATCTACCACTTTGCCGTGTGTTGCGACTTCGCCGGTGGCCGGCATCTTGGCGCCTTCCGCAACCACAACGATGCTGAAATTTTTTCCGCGCGCCCGACGCTCCTTAATGCGGGCGATCACCATATCCAGATCGATCGGCTTTTCCGGAACCAGAATGGCGTCCGCCCCGCCAGCGATTCCGCTGTAGAGAGCGATCCAGCCCGCATCGCGGCCCATCACCTCGCACACAATCACGCGGCTATGCGCTTCGGCGGTGGTGTGGAGCCGGTCGACGGCCTCGGTGGCAATACTAACCGCGGTATCGAACCCGAAGCAGATATCTGTGCCGCTCAGGTCGTTATCAATGGTCTTGGGCACACCGACGCAGGGGACACCCTTCTCAACCAGCGCATTGGCCACGCCCTGCGTATCGTCCCCGCCAATCGTAATCAGCGCATCCAGCTTGTTGCGCTGGATGGTGGCGATGCATTGCTCAATGCCGCCGGGCTTCTTCCGAACATTCGTGCGGGAGGTACGCAGAATGGTTCCTCCCAGCTGCAGGATTCCGGAGACGGTCTCAATGGTCAAAGGTGTCGTCTTGTCCTCCAGAACCCCCCGCCAGCCTTCCATGAAGCCGATAAACTCATCGCCGTAATGAAAAATTCCCTTGCGCACGGCCGCGCGAATCACAGCGTTCAGGCCGGGACAGTCCCCGCCCCCCGTCAAGATTCCAACCCGCATGATGCTTTTCTCCTTCGACACGATTTCAATCGGTAATTGGTTTGTATCTATCGATTGTACGTCGGACAGGAGGGTGGGGAATGTGAGTCGGCGCGCGCCTGGAACAACCGGCGTTGCCGTTACGGGCGTAACGATACATCTTCTTCATGGTAGAAGCGATCTATCTCCTTCGCATACCGGCCCACCACGACGGGGCGCTTCAGCTTCATGCTGGGCGTCATTTCGCCAGAATCGACTGTCCACTCGTCGGCGACGACATGGAGGCGTTTCAGGGTTTCGAAACTGGCTAGCGAAGCGTTTACCCGATCGACAATCTGCTGATACAGTGCCATCACTTCAGGATGTGCAACCAATTGCTGGCGATTCTCGGCGGCAAATCCCTTCTCCTTTGCCCAGGCCTCAAGCGCGGAGAAATTGGGAGAAATCAGCACGGACGCGAATTTCCTCTTGTCGCCGACCACTGCGGCATTGCCGACGAGGGGATCCGCTTTCAATTGATTTTCAATCGGCTGGGGCGCAATCAACTTGCCGCCGGAAGTTTTCAGCAGATCTTTCTTTCGATCCGTGATGTAGAGGAAACCATCGTCGTCGAAACGAGCCACGTCCCCGGTTAAAAACCATCCATCCGCGTCGAAACTTTCGGCGGTAGACTGCGGCTTATTCCAATAGCCTTGAAACACGGATGGCCCACGCAACAGCAATTCACCATCCACCGCCAGCTTGGCTTCGACGTTTGGCAGCAGCTTCCCCACGCTTCCCAGCCGACATGGCAAATGCGTGTTGAGCGCGACTACCGGCGAGGTCTCCGTTAGTCCGTAGCCTTCCTGGATGCGAATCCCGGCGTCCAGAAACCATCTAGCCGTGTCGAGACCGAGCGGGGCGCCTCCCGAAATAAACGTGCCCACGCGACCGCCAAACCCCTGCTGAATCTTGCGGAATACGAGTCGATTCGCCAGCTTCCAGGAAAGCTTTCCCGGAGTTTTTCCGGCCAGGAGCGCCGCTCGGTTCTTGCCGCCGCGTCGCAGCGACCAGTTCAGGATGGTCGAGGTTGCGCGCGACCCATGAGCGCGGCGCATCACCTCCTGCCGAACCTTTTCGTAGACCCGCGGCACACCGACAAAAATCGTTGGCCGAACTTCTCCCATCGCCTGCTTCAGCAAATCGAACGGGGAGCAATAGGCAACAGTTGCGCCATGGCAAAGCAGCGCATAATCGACATGTCTCGCGGTGATGTGCGACAGCGGCAGATACGAGATGCAGATATCCTGACGCCCCCATTGAAATGCGGCGGTCGAGAAGTTGAGGTTGGAGGCGATGTTGCCGTGAGTCAGCATCACACCTTTTGCTTCCCCGGTGGTTCCGGAGGTGTACATAATAGTCGCCAAATCATCCGGTTGAACATCGTAGGCGCGCCGGTCAAAATTGCTGTCACGCTCGAATTTTCCGCTGTTCGCGTTTGGACCGGGCATAAAGTCGCCAAACCAGACGGCCTGTGTGACGTCAGGAGCGTGATCCATGATGACGATGCGTTCAACCTGGGTCAGGTGTCGGAGCGCGGCGACCTTTTCATACTGCTGGGCACTCGAAACCACTGCGATGCGCGCTCCGGAGTCCGCGAGGATCGCGGCCACCTGCTGCGCAGTCAAGCTGGGGTAGAGCGGAACATCCACCGCACCCAACGCCATGACCGCAAAGTCAGTGACGGTCCATTCCCAACGGTTTTCTGCAAGCAGCGCGACCCTGTCGCCTTTCACGATGCCCCAGCCGGACAGAGCGCCTGCGAACGCGAACACACGCGCATATAATTCACGCCCGGTGATCGGCTGCCACTTCCCGGCAGCATCCCGCCACTGCATCACCTGCTGGTCGCCAGCACCGCAGGCACGAAAAAAAACATCATTCAGCGTCTTCAGATCGAAAGTCATCGTACCCTTCTCATTCCATGGAAATACGCGAGAATTGCTGGTGCAATACCTGTGGGCAAAACCCGTTATATCAGACTCAGGCATCGGGCTTGTGGGGATTGGCGTAAGCTCGCGAACTTCCGGCAGGGCCAGTTCCGGCTAGGCCGTAATTCGGGAGCACAATCACTTCCCACAAGCCGACTTGCCGGGACTGATCTGATTCCCAATGGGTTAAGTCCGCAGGCATGCGACAAACGCGATTATTGATTGCGGTCCCATCAGTATTGACCGTCATTGACCGTCTGGCGTAGACCGCTGAACCGCTTCGTTACGAGCCTGCATGAGAGCTGGACTGTAGAGAACCTCTAGAATCTTTTTCGCCGGAATCACTATGGACACTCCCATGTTCACGGCTTCTAATTGATCCGACTCAGAGAAGTCTACCGGCAGGTCCCAGTGACCATGCATAAGCCCGAGCAAGTGGATTTGTCCCACTCCAGCAACGTGCTTAACCTGGCCCTGCTCATTGAAACCAGGCATCTTTACCGTGTTCCTGCAGAAAACTGGGGATCCACTCAGCCCTCCGATCGATCTGCCTTCAGCCAAATACGCTTCCGTTAGTCCGAATCTTCCAAGAGGCACTAGCTCCTTGGGAATCATCGCAATGTTGCCAGTGCGAACAATTGGCATGAGTGTCGTACGACCGAAGTATCGGGTGAACAACCCCACCGAAAAGATCTCATCGCCTAGACCTATGTCGTATTCGTTGATTCGCGTTTCATCGGCAAAGATCTGAACGGGTATCGGGCTGATGTCATAGTCGCGGACTCTCGACGACGCAAAGGGAATGACCGCTACATCAACAGAATCTGGTTCCTTGGGATGGAAGTACCACGGCACCCCACCATTCTTAACGAACAATGGTTTCCCGTCTTTGCCGTTGAAGCCAATGACAAAATCCGCTCCAACAACATCGGCAACATGTTTAGCCGTTACGAGGTGGAGACAGCCGGAACACTCATCGTATGGTACTTGTACGATAAATGCTGTGCCAGCATAGCGAAGCGGGTCCGTGTCAAGGCTGACGAAACCAACGCTCTTGATTATCTCGTCTGCAATTCTCATTGGTTAGGTTCCTCGCGCCGCCCGGCATCCTGGGCCTTCTCGCAGCGTAAAGCTAATGCTCCCTTCAAGGATAAATTCGTCCTTCAGTCTGAGGCAGACTAAACCGCTCCTTGAACGTGCTTAAGTAACGACAATTCAGTAGGCCCTAAAAAACCGCCGTTCTCGCCATTCGCTTCCGGATGCTCTGTTGCTCGGAGATTCACTCGCCGGGTCAAACTTCTATCTCGATAAGGCGATTGCATATTTATGCACAGGATTGTATTGTTATACACTTGAATCAACCGCGCTTGGCGTGGAAATCGACCATGAAGAACGAACGTCACAATGCGATTCGTCAGTTGCTGAGCGAGGGCCCTGTCGTCAGCCAGGACCAACTGCGCCGCAAGCTGGTACGGCGCGGATTTGACGTGACTCAGGCCACGCTCTCGCGCGATATCCACGACCTGCGTCTATATAAAGGACCGAACGGTTATGCTGTGCCCAACGGTTCCGCAGGCAATGACGACCTGCCATCGCTCGACGATGTATTTACGAATTTTGGGCTGGCCGTCCGGCAGGCGACGAATCAACTGGTACTTCGCACGACGACGGGCAGCGCTCAACCGGTCGCCGCTGCTCTCGATCATGAGCGCATTCCGGAGGTGCTGGGCACCATCGCCGGAGACGACACGGTCCTGATTATTTGCCAGGATCAGAAACACGCCAGCAGCCTCCGCCATCGCCTGGAGAATTTACTCGAGGCATGACTTCCCCTCAACACCAAACCGCAGTCTTCGGCGTCAGCGGCTATGCCGGCGCGGAGCTGGCACGCCTGCTGTTGCATCATCCACGCCTGCGTGGACACGCGCCGTTATTTTTCGGACGCCCGGAAGAAGAAAACGGCGCGCGCGTCGCATTGACAGATCTGCATCCACAACTCGCGGACAACAACGGTGCGCGCAATGTGACCGTGGAACCTTTTCGTTGGGATGCGCTGGGCAAGCAGAAGATCGACGTGGTATTTCTGGCCACTCCTCACGAGCAATCGCGCGCCTGGGTTCCCAAGTTGTTGGAGCACGGCGTGCGCGTCATCGACCTAAGCGGCGCGTGGCGGCTGTATGAAGCAACGAACCGCGCCATTTATAAGCTCGAGGATCACGATCCCGCTGCGGCCGAGTCTATCCAGCAAGGGGCCGTGTACGGATTGCCGGAACTGCATCGGGAGCAGATCGCGAAAGCGAAGCTGGTTGCCAATCCGGGATGCTATGCGACCTCTGTCATCCTGGCGCTGGCTCCCCTGATACGCGAACAGCGGATCGATCTGGATCGGGGAATTGTGTGCGATTCCAAGTCGGGAGTCTCCGGAGCAGGAAAGACACCGACCGCAAAAACGCATTTTATGCATGCGGCAGACAATCTATCGGCGTACTCCGTCTTCAATCATCGGCACACCGGCGAACTACTGGAGCAGCTTGGATTGAAAGCGCAGGACATTGTTTTTACGCCGCACCTGCTGCCGATTCCGCGAGGGATTTTTTCCACGGTGTACGTAACTCTAAAGAAGCGGTCGACACCAGAGGAGATCGACGCGTGCTTTCGGGGTTTCTATGCGGACTCTCCCATGGTGCGGTGGCATGGCACGCGATTGCCGGAAATCCAGTTTTCCGTGCGGACGAGTTATTGCGATCTGGG
>JAJXZK010000432.1 GCA_021780095.1 Acidobacteriota bacterium
CATGGCGAGAATCCGATTTAGATCTTTGGAAAGCAGATCGGGCATCGCGTCGGGACGAAATTTCGCAACCTCATCCTGCACCAGCTTACCGATGGCGACCTTTTCGGTGTGGTGCGACTTATCAGGGAAGGAATGCCGGCTGTAGCAGAAGGAAATAGCCTGTCCGCCCGGATGATGGAATGCAGCAAGCGTTCGCAACTCCTCTTGCTCGGGAATTTGTTTGGAAGCGGCAGGATCGGTAGGTATGGCGTGTGTGTGCATGGCTTCCTCGTCTCACCGGTAGTCTGGGCGGTTGCCATAGAAATGGCAATGATCCAGATCACGTGTCTGTCTCTTTGTCCACAGCCGCGCCGAGTATAAGTAGGCAATCATTTGGATATTTATTCCCGAAGCGTGATTTGCCTCACTGCACTGTCCCCATGTCCTCCGTACCATCTGATCTATGGAAGTGCAAGTCCTGGAGCGTGACGAGGTCATGTGGCATGCATCCGGTACGGTTGCCTTCTGCACCTGCGAGTTTCGGAGCCCTCGTAGAAGCTGTCTCATGTGGGACGTCGCGACTTCGGCCAACGATCTGAGACCTGTTTTGATTGCGGGTCTCACCCTGGACGTATCGAGCGATTTCGAGTTTATGAGACAGCTCCGAGCCTCATCCCTCTTGTCTCTGACCACTCTGCCTTGAGGCGGGGCTTCGAAACTCACTTCTGCTAACGCTGCGTCCGTCACTCACTTGCGGATGTATCCATGATTGGAGAAAAGGAGAAAGTTTATGTCGACCATGTTAGCGAAAGAAGCGCTAGAGAAAACTCCCCGGCCGAGTCTGATGGCGCCCTTGTCCATTTTCGAAGAGATGGACCAACTCGCCGCAGAGATTGAGAAGAGGGCATTCAGCCTGTTTGAGCAACGGGGAGGCGGCGATGGTTTCGCCCTGTCCGATTGGTTTCGTGCCGAGTCTGAATTTGTCCATCCGACTCCTATTGAAGTAAAGGAGACCGAGAAGGAAGTCGTGATTCAAGCCGAAGTGCCTGGATTTGAGTTGAAGGAGCTGTCCATCAGCGCCGAACCTTACAGTGTTCGCATCTACGGCAAGAGCGAAAAAAGAGAGCAGGAGAAGAAAGAAGAAAAGAAGGGGACACTGCGGCACTACAGCGAAATCTGTGGAACCGAAGTATTACGCCAGGTCTCGTTGCCGGCCGCTATCAATCCTGAGAATGCGACAGCGCGTCTGGAGAAGGGTGTTCTGGAGATCCATCTGCCGAAGGCATCTCCACCGAAATTGATTGAGATTAAATCTGCGGCTTGAAAGGGCCAGAGACTACATCAGAAGGACGCGAGAGAGTATCCCGTGCGTCCTTCTTTGTTTGTTTGTTCGTTGGACAGAGCGACTGGATGTCCGATATCTAAGTCGCATTTTTGTAACGACGCCGCTGACGCTCTGGATTCGTTGTGACGAGTTGCAGGACACATAGGGAGGAACCATGGCCGGCAAACACGTACTCTTCCGTTCCGAGGCCCGTGCAAAAGTGCTTCATGGAGCCACTTTGATGACCGATGCGGTACGTATCACCCTCGGCCCCAAATCGAAATGCGTGCTGATCGAGAAGAAGTGGGGAGCGCCGCTTGTCTGCAACGACGGGGTCACCATCGCGAAGGAGTTCCAACTGGCGGATGCCGAAGAAAATATGGGTGTGAAGATGCTGCTGCAGGCTGCGGAGCGAACCGGGAACGCGGTTGGCGACGGGACCAGCACAGCCACGCTGCTGGCACATGCGCTGTACGCGGAGGGGGTGCGGAATATCGCCGCGCGAGCGAGCGCGATCGACATTAAACGCGGTCTTGATCGAGGGCTAAAGGTTGCGCTGGACGCTCTAAAGCTGCTGGCGCGACCTGTACAGTCGTCTCGCGAAAAGATGCAAGTCGCGTCGATCGCCGCGCACAACGACGAAGAGATTGGCCGGCTGGTCACTGAGGCAATTGAAAAAGTCGGCTCCGATGGCGTGGTTTCTGTGGAAGAGGCCAAGGGAACGGAAACGACGGTGGAACTGGTGGAGGGCACGCAATTCGACCGCGGCTATCTTTCCGCTTATTTCATTACCGATCCACAGAATGCCGAAGTGGTTCTGGAGAATCCGGTGCTTTTTCTGAGCGAGCAGAAAATCAGTGCGGTCTAAGACCTATTGCCATTGCTGGAATCGGTGGCGAAGAGCGGAAGGCCGCTTTGCCTGATCCTGGATGATCTGGAACGCGAGGCACTGGCCACTGTCGTACTCAACAAGCTGCGCGGAGTCCTGCCGGCGGCAGCCGTCAAGGCTCCTGGATATGGGGATCGCAGAAAAGAGATGCTGCAGGATATTGCCACGCTTACCGGAGGGCAGGTCTTCTCCGAACAATTGGGAATCACGCTGGAGAAATTTGAGCTTCCGCAATTAGGCAGATGCAGACGGGTGGTGATGAACAAAGATACCACCACCATCATCGGAGGTGAGGAGACCAAAGAGGCGATTGAAGGCCGCAAGAAGGAGCTGCGTAAACAGATCCAGGACGCTACATCCGACTACGATCGCGAGAAACTTCAGGAACGCCTGGCAAAGATATCCGGCGGTGTGGCAGTGATCCACGTCGGGGCGGCATCTGAGGCGGAACTGAAAAATCGCAAGGAAGCTTTTGACGATGCCATTCATGCTACCCGAGCAGCGGTAGAAGAGGGAATTGTTCCAGGTTGCGGTCTGACACTGCTGCGGCTGATTCCGCCTTTGGAAGCAGAGGAGAAGAAGGTCGACGGAGATGAAAGGACCGGGATACGAATCCTGCTGCGTGCCCTCGAAGTTCCGACGCGCCAGATAGCTGAGAATTCCGGGTTTGACGCGGGAGTCGTGGTGGACAAGATGCGCCACGGCGAAGGAAGTTTCGGTTTCGATGCAGCCAGGGGACTCTACGTGGATTTGGCGGAGGCAGGAATTCTGGATCCAGCCAAAGTGGTTCGGGTGGCGCTCGAGAACGCGGTCTCTGTGGCCAGCGTTCTGCTGTTGGCTGAAGCGACTCTGACGGAGATTCCTGAACCGCGGAAGGAAAGTGTTGAGACGGCGGCCGGCGAATCGGAGTACTGACCCTACGATTCACACAATTTATAAGTGTCAGTCCCGGATTTGGCCGGTAAGTCGCATGGGTGGTGGTGTCTCTGTGTGTGCACTCTTTAGTTCGAGATGCTTCCGGAATAGCTAAAACATTATCGCGAGAGTTTGACCGGAAGTTAGCTTCAAACATTTTACTCATGATAACGGTTGCAAGAGCCAGGCAAGGTTCGCCCCGGGTTAAGGTTGACTCAACATGTTCTCCCTGATGGAACACTCAATCGGAGCACGCCACATCGGGGATATCCCTCCTCTAAGCGTGATTAGAGTCACTGATATACCTGCTGAAAACGCATAGGCTTCCCATGTAAGTCGAAAAGATATGTCTGTAGCTCATGCTAAGGTTTGGGCGCTTTTATCCGGCATATAGATCAATGGATCGAAGGGGTATGACAATGGATACGATAGTTCAGGAAAACGGCAAGGCAACTCTCCCTCGCCTGAATCAACCCGCGCCACTCTTTGAAGCTGAAACGACGCACGGTACACTGCGCTTGGAGGATTTTCAGGGAAGTTGGGTCATTTTGTTTTCTCATCCTGCGGATTTCACGCCGGTCTGTACGACAGAATTTATCGCCTTTACGGAACTAGCTCCCGAACTAAAGAAGCGAGGCGTTGAGCTCTGCGGTTTGAGTATCGACAGCACTTACTCGCACATTGCGTGGGTGCGAAATATTGAAAAGAATTTCGGCGTCCGCGTGCCCTTCCCCATCATCGCCGACCTGAACAAAGAAGTAGCCACCCTGTACGGTATGGTGATGCCCGGTGAAAGCAAGACAGAAACCAGCCGCTGTATTTTTGTCATCGATCCTAAAGGTATTCTGCGCGCCATGATCTATTATCCGCTGACGACCGGCCGCAATACACAGGAGATACTGCGACTGATTGATGCATTGCAAACCACCGACAAGCATGGAATCGCAACCCCCGCCAATTGGAAGCCGGGCGACAAGATCATTATTCCGCCGCCAAAAACGACAGAAGCGGCTGAAGAGCGCATGAAGGCCGGCTATGAGACGGCTGACTGGTATTTTTCAAAGCGCGCCATATAAGTGCCCTTCTAGGGTATTGGCTGCCCACAGGCGCTAATCGGAAGCGCGAAAGCTCAAAGGAATGACCTATGCCCTGTGTCAACACGAACGGAGAAATCACGGAGATGGCAAAGAGAATACTTCTGGCGATGGTCCCCGGTAGTTCGCTCGACAAGGTAGTGGAGCAAACCGGAACTCCTCTGTACCGTATACGCATGGCAGCTCGGGAGCTGGTAGAGGCGGGTTACGCTAACGAGATGGCACAGAGCTTTGTCACTACAGAGGCAGGGCTGGCAGCGCTCTCAAAAGGCGCAGTGAGTGGAAGCCTAAGCAACGGAGCATAGAATGCATGTTCTTTACCAGGGCAGCAAGTGGAACCCAGGGCGCCGCATGAATAGGAGCCATGTTGTTATGCGCTTCTAGTGTGTGCGGGTGGCCGTTGACAACGGGAGTACAAGTAGAGGTTGCCATGAACAAATACGTGATGGAACTGATCGGAACCTTTTTCCTGGTGCTGACCATCGGAATGAGTGTGATTGCCGGTGGAAGTGGAGTGATACCGCCGCTAGCCATCGGGTCAATCCTTATGGTGATGATTTATGCGGGCGGCCACATCTCGGGCGGCCACTACAATCCAGCTGTCACGCTTGGCGTTTGGCTTCGCGGCCGCTGTAGCACGAAGGATGTTGCTCCTTACATGATCTTCCAGGTGATTGGAGCTTTGCTTGCCGGCTTTGTGGTCAAGTATCTTACGCCCGGCATGCAGATCACTACCCGCGAGCTGGCAGTTATACCGGAATTGGTCGCCGAGTTTCTGTTTACGTTCGCGCTGGTGTTTGTGGTATTGAATAGTGCCACTTCGAAGGACAACAATGGCAACTCATTTTACGGGCTGGCCATTGGCTTCACTGTCCTTGCAGGGGCATTTGCGGTTGGCGGCGTCGCAAGCGCCGCATTCAACCCCGCCGTCGCGGTGGGCATTTCCTCCATGGGGCTGGTCTCGTGGAGTCGATTGTGGATATACCTAGTGGCCAACTTCTCTGGCGGAGCGGTTGCTGCGCTGGCCTTCAGGCTTCTGTGTCCGGACGACAAGTAAAGGGTTCCCAAACCGCCATCAAATCAGCCAGCTCAGGGATCATATCTCTTAAAAGAGAGTCCCTGATTTCGCTTGTCACGGCTAGCTGACGCCATATTGCTTTGACTTCGAGTGACTGGGGCGGCCTGCATGTGGTGGGCGTCTTGGTCATTCCTTCTCGAACATTCATAAATTCTGCTTCTGATCCCACGGCTTCTCGGCGGGTGACGGCTGTTCAGCAAGTTCATTCCCGACCTTCGCAGTAACAGCGGAGCCAGTAGACGGCAGTGATTGTGGGCACAGCCTGACACGCAATGTGTTTCCCGGCTTCTCGTTTGCCTTCGGGTTTTGGGCTGCATCGTAGTGAGTAAGATCACTGCTTCGCTAGAGTTGGAGTTGTAGTACTGTGTGTAGCTCATGCTAGTGCCATGATAGGCAAGATGTGGGCGGAGTGAATGCCATGATATTCAGGGATCGAGTGGATGCGGGACGCCAATTAGCAAAACGACTCGGCAGTTATGCTAACCGCGGCGATGTAATCGTTTTGGGAATTCCTCGCGGCGGGGTGGCGGTGGCCTACGAAGTAGCTCGGGCTTTGAATGTCCCTTTGGACGTCCTTCTTTCCAGGAAGCTAGGCGTTCCGGGACAAGAGGAACTCGCATTTGGCGCAATTGCGGCCGGAGATGGAAGATATCTCGATCAACGAGTGATTCAAGCTACGGGCATCTCTGAAAAAGAGATTGCGCGCGTCACCGAGGAGGTAACGAAGACGCTGCAACAGCGCGCTCTGCTTTATCGGGGCAACCGTCTTCCGCTTCAGGTGACAGGAAAGACCGTCATCCTGGTGGACGATGGCATCGCCACGGGATCGAGTGTATATGCTGCCGTTAACGCGCTGCGCCAGATGAAGCCCGCCAGTCTTGTGCTGGCTGTCCCCGTTGCGCCTGCTACAACCTTCGCATGGCTGAAGAACGAGGTAGATGAGTTGATTTGCGTGTTCGCGCCGGAACAGTTTTACGCAGTCGGTCAATTCTACGAGGTGTTTTCTCAGGTTGAGGATGAGGAAGTTCAGGATCTGTTAGAACGCGCTGGGAGATTGGCTGCGGCGAAAAGCTCGACGACTGAATCTGTTTCGATTGGAAACGAGGACGAAGTCTCGATTGATTTGGATGATGTGCGCCTTAAGG
>JAJXZK010000189.1 GCA_021780095.1 Acidobacteriota bacterium
ATTGACAAAAGAATAACGTCAGGCGTTTAATCAGTCGCGGTTAGCACGCCTGCTGTTCCGATGCGCCAAGGCAAACGGTTGTCTGGATGATATCGGAGTTACAGCAGGAATCGTTGACAACCAAGATGATGGGTAATCTGGCACTCGGCCCATAAAAAGCGCAAAGCCGAAGCCAGAATTTTCAGGAGGCAATTTTCTATGAGGAAGTTCTTACGTGGCACAACCCTGTGGGTGTTGCCGATATGCTTTTCGCTTTGCACCACCGGCATCGGCCTGGCGCAAAGCACGAACTCCGGAGACATCCGCGGCAGCGTGACCGATCCCGCCGGCGCTGTTCTGCCCGGTGTTACAGTCACAGTTTTGGACGTCGACAAGAACGTCACCCATACCTACGTGACGAACAGCAGCGGATTGTTTGACACCGGCCCTATCGTTCCGGATAACTACACGCTGACCTTTACCAAAGAGGGCTTTGAAACCTATGTGCGCGGCCCCATCGTGTTGCAGGTTGGGATCACCGGGATTGACGCGCAAATGAAGTTGGGCGCGGTATCCAGCAAAGTGGTTGTCACGACAAGCACCCCGCTGCTGCAGACGGAAACAGGATCGCAGTCGACCACTCTGACTGCAAAGAGCATGCAACTGTTGCCGCAGGTGACCGAGGATTGGCAGAACTTCGTCATCTTTATGCCGGGTACTTCCGGGACGCCGGAAAATGCTTCGAATCCATTGAATCCCGGCCAAATCGCTTCCGTAAACGGCAACCTGCCGTACAGCACGGTACTGGCGGATGGCGCAACGACTACTCTGCCGATGAGTCAGAACTCCGACGTGACGGTGTTTGAAACCACGTCCGAAGTGAAGATCGATACTTCCGCGTTTTCGGCGGAGTATGGCGTTGGCGGCATTCTGTTCAACCAGATCAGCAAGGGCGGCACCAACCAGTTCCACGGCTCGCTGTACGAGTATTTTCAGAACAACGCATTGGACGCCGCACCGTATGCATTCGGTGCAAATGCCACCGTCCCGATCCTGCACTACAACAACTACGGCGGCTCAATTGGCGGTCCAATTCTGCGCAACCGGATGTTTTTCTATTTCGACTATGACAAAACCGACGATATTGGAGGCGCTTCCAATGGCTTTGTAACGGTACCGACCGCAGCGGAACTGGCCGGCGATTTCACCGGCCTGCCAACGCTTTATGATCCTACAACGCAGGTGATTACGAATACGCCGGCCGGACCGGTGGTAACGCGGCTATCTTTCGCAGACGAATACGGAAATGGCAATAAAATTCCGGCAACCATGATCGATCCAGTGGCCGCCAAAATCCAATCGTACTTTCCGAAGCCGAACACGGCCGGGACCATTGTCGACGGACTGGACACGAACAACTTTTTCTATAACACGCCCAGCAGCAACCCATTCACCAAATATTTTGGGCGCCTGGACTACGACATTACTCATCACAACCGGCTGACAGCTTCTGAAACCAGCAGCGACAACCCGGCGACATATTTGAACCAGGGCATCTGCCCCATCAACTGCCAGCACGGCGACGTGAGCCGCGACAATGCACAGGTTTCCGATGTGTGGACGATCAGTGCGAACACCATTAACGAAGCTCGCATGGGCTTCACCGACCAGTTGAATTTCTTCACGCCGTACTCACTGGGCCAGGGATTCCCGCAAAAGCTGGGATTACTGTTCTCCAAAGCCGATACGTTCCCGACCGTGAACATCGATCAGTTCTACGGGTTGGGACCGCAATCAAACGCGGTCTACAAGGAATTCGTTTTTGACCCTTCCGATGTGGTAACGATGGTGCGCGGCAAACACGTCATCCACTTCGGTGGTGAGTTCCTGATCAATCGGGCAGATTCCACCGCATGGGGCAATTTGAATGCTGCAACGGTGAACTATAACCCGGTCTACACCTCTGCAACGGGTATCAGCGTGCTGAAGACGCCTCCCGCGGGCGTGCCGGCAGTATCGGGTTTCGGCTATGCGGACTTCCTGCTGGGGCAGACAAACAGCTGGAGCGCGCAGGTCACGCCGGAATTCGGCGGCAGAATCAAGCTGCCGCAGGCGTTCGTTCAAGACGACATCACCCTTCGTCCTAACCTGACCATCAACCTTGGTTTGCGCTGGCAGGGAATGACAGGCTGGTCGGAAGTGAAGGGGAATGAAGCGGCCTTTGATCCCACCGTATTGAATCCCGCAAACAACACTCTGGGAGCTATGTGGTACGGATTCAGCCATGCCAATGGCCGCAAGCGCCTACAGGCAAGCGTCTGGGATACCTTCCTTCCGCGCGTTGGCTTCTCATGGCAGTTGCACCCGGACACAGTACTACGCGGCGGCTTCGGCTTATACGCATATACATGGAGCGAGGACACCTACGGTGCGGGGATGGGAAATGCCTTCGGCAGCAGCGGCAACGCGAACGATACTACCAACGGCCTATGCCCGGTTGTTCAACTGAGCGCCGACGGTTCGACACCTGACACGGCGGACCCTGGTTGCGGTGTCGGCCAGTTCAACGGTCAGAGCATCAGTTCGCTGTATCTGAATTCTCCGACGACGCCGGATGCCTTCAATGGGCAAGGCGTAAGTTACAACCAGTACCACACTCCTGTTCCAAAGATTTATCAATATAACCTGCAGATCCAACGTCAATTTGGCAACAACATGGTGGCTCAGATTGCCTACGTGGGCAGCCATGGCTACAACCTGAATTTCCCGGTGGACATCAACCAGGTCCCAGAGTCCAAGCTCGGTCCGAACGACAATCCGAGCGGCAGGCCGTATCCGCTGTTCCAGGGAATCAGCGGAAGCACGAACAACGCTATCTCAAACTACAATTCGCTGCAGGTGCAATTCCAAAAGCGCATGACTGCTGGTTTGGAAGTGAACGCCAACTACACCTGGTCGCACTTCCTGGACGACCAGGACTCCTCTGGATGGGGAAGTCGCGGTGGATGGCAAAATTATCAGAATGCGTTTTCACCGTCAGACAACTATGGGCCTTCCAACTTTGACATTCGCAACATGTTCAAGGGAGACGTAATCTACGAATTGCCGATTGGCAAGGGACGGAGATTCCTGAACAATAACCTGATCCTGGATGAGTTAGTTGGCGGATGGCTGACTTCGGCGACATTCCAAATTCAGTCAGGCAACCCGTTCCCTCTGACAACTGGCAACAATAACACCTCCTACAACCAAACGGGGGGGTATTCACAGTATCCCAACCGGATCGGAAATCCGTGGAACGTCCCCGGCGGCCGGAGCATCAACAACTGGTACAACCTAGCAGCATTTGCGGTTCCAGCGCCTGGCACATATGGCAACGAGCGCAGAAATAGCCTGTATGGGCCTGGCCTCACGAACGTTAACTTCTCGCTGGGCAAGAACTTCACCATCTGGCGACAAGTCAACTTCCAACTTCGTGGAGATGCAACGAACGTGCTGAACCATCCGAGCTTCGGACAGCCCGGCACGACGGTTGGGCCAGGAAGCAATGCGGAGATCCGGTCGGTAACAGTCGGCGGCAGAACGATGCAAATCAGCGGTCGACTGTCCTTCTAAACCGGGAGCAATCCCTCAACCCTGGAAAGGACGGTGATACTCGCCGTCCTTTTCACTTGCCGCCATGCAACCGAGATTTGACGCGTGGCTGTGTTTTGATTCGCCCAGGGCAAATGTCAGGCTGCGACTCTTTCGCATGATCCCGGTACATTTCGACCGGAAATTGAGTCGTGGCCAATCTCATCCATGATGGGCGAACACAACACAGTTGCGGGCGCGAGAACCGAACCGTGGCACGGAAAATAATCTCGAAGAATCGTCGCACTACAATTCATACTGCCCGGTGGGCGGGATGGGGGCTCTCATGAAATTGAAATCGATCGTACATCCGTTATTTGCCTTTGTGGCTTTTGTGCCCTTTGCGGCCTGCAGTTTGATGGCGCAAACCGCGAACGTCTGGTTGACAACTCCCGATAAGTCTTCGCTGGTGGCGCAGCAACCGAATGCTTTGCAATTCTCAACCGCCAAGAACGATGTGCCCACGATTGCGGTCGACGATGCGAAGAAATTTCAGACCATCGACGGATTCGGGTTTGCGCTGACCGGCGGAAGCGCGCAGCTGTTGATGCATATGTCGGCTCCGGCGAGAGCTTCCCTGCTGAAACAATTGTTTTCGACCGCTGGCGATGGAATCGGAGTGAGTTATCTTCGCGTGAGCATCGGCTCTTCCGACATGAACGCCAACGTGTATTCCTACGACGATATGCCGGCGGGAGAAACAGATCCGACACTGGCCAAGTTCAGCCTCGCTCCTGACGAGGTCGATGTGATCCCTGCGTTGAAAGAAATCCTGGCGCTCAATCCGAAGATCAAAATCCTCGGATCCCCGTGGTCCGCCCCTGCATGGATGAAGACGAATGATAAATCCAAGGGTGGTACCCTGAGGCCGGAGTACTACAAAGCCTACGCGCAATATTTCGTGAAGTACATCGAAGGGATGAAGGCTGCCGGAATCGCGATTGACGCCATCACGGTGCAGAATGAACCGCTGAATCCGAAAAACACGCCCAGCATGGTGATGTTTGCCCAGCAGGAAGATAACTTCATCAAGGATGCGTTGGGGCCGGCCTTCAAGAAGGCGCATATCCGAACAAAGATCCTTGTCTACGACCACAATCCCGATGTCACGTCGTACGCGCTGTCAATTCTGAAAGACCCAGATGCCAGCAAGTATGTCGACGGATCGGCGTGGCATTTATACGGCGGCGGAATCACTGCGTTAACCGAAGTGCACGACGCCTTTCCTGACAAGAGCATCTACTTCACCGAGCAGTCGATTACCGGAGGGCACCACGATACCGGCATCGATATTTCAGAGCCCGTCAGTTCCGTGATAATTGGCGCCACCCGGAATTGGAGCAAGAATGTTCTGCTATGGAACCTGGCGGCCGATCCCGAAGACGGGCCTCACACCAACGATGGCGGATGCGGTTCCTGTTCGGGTGCAATCACTCTGGATGGCGACGACGCCACGCTGAATGTTGCCTATTACGTGATCGCGCAGGTTTCCAAATTTGTACCGCCGGGCTCGGTTCGCATCGAGTCCAATAACGTTGAACAACTGGCGAACGTGGCATTCCGCACGCCCGACGGAAAAATGGTGCTGATCGTCTCCAACACCGGGAATTTTCCGACAACGTTCAACGTCAGCTATCACGGCAAGGCCATGACGGCGACGTTGCCCGATGGGGATGTCGCGACCTACGTCTGGTAGTCCGCTGGACGATCTGCAGCGAACGGTTGGAACGGTTCTGGGAGGAAGTCAATGAAGATTGGATCGATCAAATCTGCTGTGTTGTTGATCCTGGTATCGCTGGTCGCGACGCCGTTGTTGGCTGCCTCCTACTACCCCGTTCGCCTGGATGATCCGACCGCGGTGTACCTGACGCCGGACAAATTTCCTGTTCATGGGGATGGTGTCGCGGACGACAGCGCCGCCATTCAACAAGCCATCGACCAGGTAGAGGCTACGACGAAACAAGGCATCGTCTTCATTCCGTCGGGTCGGTATCGCATCACAAAGACCATTTATGTGTGGCCGGCGGTGCGCGTCATTGGATATGGACCAACGCGACCGGTGTTGGTGCTGGGGAAAAATACTCCTGGCTTTCAGCAGGGCATCGGCTACATGGTGCTGTTTGCGGGCGGAAGGCATCCTTATTTCCACCGCGGACCTTTGCCCGGAACAGTGCCGGCGACAGAAGTCGAGGACGCCAATCCGGGAACTTTTTATTCCGCGATGAGCAACATTGACTTTGAAATTCAAGATGGCAATCCGGCTGCCGTCGGCATTCGCTTCCACGTGGCGCAACACTGTTTCCTGACTCACATGAATTTTCATATTGGCTCGGGACTAGCCGCGCTGAAGGACATTGGCAACGAAGCCGAAGATTTACATTTCTACGGCGGCCAATACGGAATCATTACGGAGATGCCCTCCCCCGGCTGGCAATTTACGCTGCTCGACTCCACGTTTGAAGGCCAGAGTGTGGCCGCTATCCAAGAGCACGAAGCCGGGTTGACGCTGGACCATGATCAATTTCGTGATGTGCCGACGGCCATCTCCATCGATCCCGGATATTCCGATGAATTGTGGGTGAAGAATTCACGCTTTCAAGACATCAGCGGCCCGGCCGTCATCGTCAGCAACGAGAACAATCCGCGGACGGAGATCAACCTGCAGGAAATTCAATGCAAACATGTGCCGCAGTTCGCGCTGTTTCGGGAGAGCGGAAAGAAAGTTGCCGGGCCCGGAGAGATGTATCGAGTGCGGGCTTTTTCGCATGGCCTGACCATCGACGATCTAGATGCGCCAGCGAAAATTGAAACTTCGTTCCACACTGTGCCGCTGACCGCGTTGCCGCCTGCGGACGCGCCCGTGATTCGCAATCTTCCGCCGCGCGATACGTGGGTGAATCTTCATACTTTGGGAGCCAAGGGCGACGGCGTGACGGATGATACCGCCACGATTCAGCGGGCCATTGACGAGCATCCGACGATCTATATTCCGTCGGGACACTACATCGTCAGCAACACGATCACGCTGAAGCCGGACACTGTTCTGATCGGGTTGCATCCCAGTACAACGCAGTTCGACCTGCCTGATTCCACGCCCGAATTTCAAGGTGTTGGCAATGCGAAGCCGCTGCTGGAAACGCCCAAGGGTGGAACCAACATCGTCACCGGGATTGGGATCTACACCAACGGCATCAACAGCCGCGCCGCAGGCGTGATGTGGATGGCCGGAGAGAATTCTCTGATGGACGATGTCCGCTTCCTGGGCGGCCATGGAACCAATCGCGCCGACGGAACGCGCGTGAGTCCGTACAACAATACGCATACCGGTGATCCGGATATTCATCGCCGCTGGGACGCACAGTATCCCAGCCTATGGATCACAAACGGCGGCGGGGGCACGTTCGCAGATATCTGGACTCCCGACACGTATGCTCAGGCGGGCATGTACATCTCCAACACGTCCACACCCGGCCACGTGTATGAGCTTTCCAGCGAGCATCACGTGCGTAATGAGATTGTGCTGCGTCACGTTTCGAACTGGGAGATCGATTCTCTGCAGACGGAAGAAGAGTGGGGGGAGGGTCCCTTTGCGCTGCCGCTCGAGATCGACGATTCCAGCAACATTACTGTTGCCAATTTCCATTCGTATCGGGTGATCGCGAGCTATCAGCCGTTTCCCTATGCCGTGCGCGTCGCCCGATCGAGCGATATTCAGTTCAGAAATCTGCACGTGAACAGCAACAGCAAGGTCGCGTTCGATAACTCCGTCTTCGACCAGTCCTATGACGTCCAGGTGCGCTACAACGAACTGGCATCGCTATCGATTTCAGGAAAGAAGCCGGAGCCGCGGAAGCATACGCCAGCGCCGGTACTGGCAGAAGGAGCCAAGCTTGAAAAATTGTGCGGCGGGTTCTTCACCATCTCGGGTGCGGCGGTGGACGCGCAGGGACGCCTCTATTTCGTCGACACGCATTGGCAGAGAATATATCGCTGGACTCCAGAATCGCGCGATCTGAAAATCCTCCGCGACAACTCCTTGCAACCGACCCAGCTTGCCATGGATCGGGCGGGAAACTTGATGGTGATCTCCTATGCAGGCAAGGGCACGGTGTATACATTCCGGCCAGAGGCGCTCGACGATAAAATTACGCTCGTCCAGCCTGTTGCTGCGGTTCCGCGGCCGGGCGTGACGGCGGTGCTTCCGGTCGACACCTGGGGCAGCCATGATTTTGCGCAGCAGGTGACGGTGCCAAGGCAGTTCCAATTCATCTCCCCGGACGGGACTATGTTTATTCCGGCCGGCAAGGATTTTATCGATGGAGCGACCAACTGGGGCGTGAAAATGTCTGATGTTTTGCGCGCATTCAGCCTGGCGAAAGCCATTCCCGGACGCCCGTTTTACATCAGTGAAGAGTCCGAGCAGAAAACCTATTCCGGAACCGTCGGTCAGGACGGCACACTTTCAGACCTGAAGCTGTTCGCCGAGCGGGGGGGCGAAAGTGTCATCCAGGACAGGAAGGGAAACGTCTACCTGGCGGCCGGCAACATCTTTATTTATGACCCCAGCGGCAAACAAATTGGCACCATCGACGTTCCAGAGCGCCCGGTTGACCTGATCTTTGGCGGCAAGGATGGCAAGACGCTTTTCATCCTGACACATAGCTCTCTCTACTCGATTCAAACCCGCTTCTAGCCCCGCGCCCTTCCTAACGGGCTAGCCTGTTTCGTGACGTGCGTCACAGGCTAATGTGCGCTTTCTCCCTATACTTTTCAGTACCGTTCGCAGAAAAGAACGCTCCCAGCGGATTTTCGCGTCGAGCGCTCGGATTTGAAGCATGAAGCTATTGTGGACCACATTGGCAGCCGGTTTGTTCCTGGCGCTGTGTACGTTGCATGGAGCCTCGGGAGCCGATGCAAGCCCCGTCGCACCCATTGGATACACCAGTTCTCGATCGAACCCAGCGATCCTATTCGTTGAAGCTCCCACGGTGGCATCTACCCGTCTTACGCAGCGGTTCCCGCAAGGAAGCGGCCTGGTATGCCTGCGACCGGGCGATAGATCAGCCGCCGCGGTACCGCTCACCCCAGGATTTTTTGCCGTCGCCGATCCCCAGGTCTCCTTCGACGGCAGCCGAATACTTTTTTCCGCCCGGCGGGCGAAAGGCGATTCCTGGCAGATTTGGGAGATGGCATCGGACGGGTCGGGGCTACGCCAGGTGTCGCAGGGCGCGGGTGATTGCCTCGAACCCAAGTATCTGCCGCAGAACCAGATTGTCTATACCTTCCTCAGCGGCACCGGCCATCTGCAACAATCAGCGGTCTATGTAAGCCGGATGGATGGATCGGACGCTCATCCAATCACGTTTGGCCCAGGAAATTTTCAGGTGGAGACGGTGCTGCGCAGCGCACGTATCCTGGTTTCGGCCGAGGCGCCGTTGGTTCCGGGTACCACCGCAAGAAGGTCGCGTACGCTATTCACGCTGCGACCGGATGGATCGGGCCTGGCGCTGCTTCGCGCCGACGCAACGATCAAGAGCGGCGGCGGCGCGATCGAGCTGGCGGACGGAACGATTTTGTTTCTCGAGACGTCTGGAAATTCTGCAGGCGGGCAACTGGCATCGATCCGGCAGGGAGCGTTGCGCGCCTCCAACTTAACCAGGCCGCTGTCGGACTATGCCTCCGCGGAACAGCTTCAGAACACCACATTAGTCGTCGCCAAGAGGGATTCGGCGCGCTCGAAAAATCGCAATTTTGACCTCTACGCATTCGATCTCGCCAGCAAGTCGGTGGGAGATTTGCTCTATCAAAACACACATGCTTCCAGCGTGCAGGCCGTCCCGCTGGTTCCACATGCCCTGCCGCAAATCTACTGGAGCATTCTCCATCCAACAGCGCAGACCGGGCGCATTCTCTGCCTGGACTCCTACATTTCACAAGATGTGGCGAGCGGTCGTCTGGCAGGACGCATCGCGAAGGTTCGCGTTTTGACGCTGGAACAACCGGGAAATCGTGAGCGCATCGTGGGCGATGCTCCGGTTGAATCCGATGGATCGTTTTATGCGACGGTCCCTGCGGATACGCCGATTCGATTCGAGCTGCTGGGACCCCAGGGAGAGCTCCTGCACGCGCAGCGTAGCTGGATCTGGGTGCGCAATGGCGAAGATCGCGGCTGCCAGGGGTGTCACGACAGTCCGGCTCTCGCCCCAGCAAATCATTTTCCAATGGCACTGCGGCGTTTCGATACACCCACGCCGCTAGGCAACGTGATGCGCGCGCAACGCGAGGGGCAACGATGAGAACATCTTCACGCCAGCTTGTATCTGGAGTCGCATCGACATCGGTTCTGCTGATGATGACGGCGGTTGGAATTCTCTTTGGGCAAAGCGCTAATCCTGCCTCGACTCCTGCGCCCTCCCCATTGCCGCAGTTTGAAGATGTGACGCAGAAGTCCGGAATCAATTTCCGTCAATCGTTCGGCGAAAAGGATTTGAGTTCGATTCTCGAAGGCGCCGGTTCCGGCTGCGCCTGGCTTGACTACAACAATGACGGTCTGCTCGATCTGTATGTCGTCAGCGGACGCTATATTCCGGGAGTCACCGACCACTCCGCGCCTGACGGCAAGGACGCTACGAATCATCTGTATCGCAACAATGGCAACGGAACGTTTACCGATGTGACTGCCACGGCGGGCGTCGCTGGAAAAGGTTTTGGCGTGGGAGTGACTGCGGGCGATTTCGACAACGATGGCAACGAAGATTTGTACGTCACCAACTACAACTCCGCCATTCTGTACCACAACAACGGGAATGGGACGTTTACCGATGTCACGGCAAAAGCCGGCCTGGAAAATCCATTTTTTGGAACGGGAGCGGCATTTGTCGACTACGACCGTGACGGGCGCTTGGATCTTTTTGTCGGAAATTATTTGGACTTCGATCCAAAGTATCGGCAGTATTACACCGCGCAGCACTATCCGGGCCCACTCGGCTACGCTCCAGAAACGAACCGGCTATTCCATAATAATGGCGACGGGACATTCACCGATGTATCGAAGGCGTCGGGGATTGCCAGCCAAACGGGGCGGGCAATGGGCATCACCATCGGCGATTACGACAACGACGGATGGCCGGACATCTACATCGCCAACGATACGATGCCGAGCTTTCTGTATCACAACAACCACAACGGCACGTTCACCGATGTGGCTTCCAATCTCTACGTGGCCTATGGGCAAAATGGCGAAGCTTCGACCGCGATGGGCCCCATTTTCGGCGACTATAACAACGATGGATGGCAGGATCTGTTTGTTTCCGACGCGCACTTCCACCGGTTTTATCAAAACTCCGGCAAAGCCGGAGGCGAATTTCAGGACGTGACGAATGCCTCCGGCGTAGGCGCGGTGTCGGGTCAGTTTGTTGGCTGGGGGGATGGATTTTTTGACTTCGATAACGATGGATGGAAAGACTTGTTCATCCTGAATGGCGGCATGGTGTGGCTGGTGCCGATGCCAAGTTCCATGCTGCGCAACGATGGTGACGGCAGCTTCACGGATGTTTCCCTGCATGCGGGAGATTTCTTTCGTACGCAGATTGTCGGCCGCGGCGCCTGCTTCGCCGACTACGACAACGACGGATATATCGACGCGTTTGTGACCACGCTGGGGGGCAAGGGCATTTTGCTGCACAACACGCCGCCCGTGGGAAAACGAAACCACTGGCTGACGATCAAGCTCATTGGCACGCGCAGCAATCGCGATGGCTATGGCGCGAGCCTGGAGGCGGACACTGGATCGCTGCACCAGTTTGTCCAATCGACGTCAGAAAACGGATATCTTTCGCAGAGTGATCCACGGCCGCATTTCGGGCTGGGGGCAGCCACAAAGGTGGACACGCTGATCATTCATTGGCCCAGCGGGACCGTGCAGACGTTGAAGGACGTTCGCGCCGACCAGATTCTGACCGTCACGGAACCGGCGGGTCCGGCTGTCGACGCAGCAACGAAAAACGGGACTGCGCCATGAGTATTCGGCGTGCTAGTTCGGCGACAAGAGGCGGCCGGCGGTCGACGTTGTATGTCGGCGGCAGTCTGGCTCTCCTCCTGATCGTCGCGATTTTGTGGCAGCCAGGAGTTGCTGCCGCTCCGCAACGGCGCGATTCCTATTCCGGCAATGCTCTACCGCGCTCGAAATATCTGAGTCCGGTGGCCATGACGCTTTCTCCAGACGGCCACTGGCTCTACATCGAGTGCGAGGACAGCGATCAGGTGCTGCAGGTGGACACGCGAACACAGCAAGTAACGCGACGGATTCGCGTGGGTCGAATGCCACGGGGTATCACGATTTCGCCCGACGGAAAAGCGCTCTACGTTTCGAACGAAAACAGCAACGATGTGACGGAAATCGACGCTGGGACGTTTCAGACTCGCCGAACGCTCGCTGTTGGCTGGGGGCCGGTGGGACTGACCACTGATCGCTCAGGGAAGATCTTGTATGTGGCGAATACGCTGGGCGATGACATCTCCGTGGTGGATCTGCAGACCGGGCGGGAACTGAAGCGGCTGCAGGCGGGACATTATCCGGAATATGTAGCGCTTTCGCGGGACGGAAGCCGCGTCTACATTGCCAACCTGCTGGCACGGGTGACGCCTGCCGATGAGCCGCCAGTGTCGGAGCTGACCGTCATCGACACCCGCGCGCAGATGGTTTCAGCGCGTGTCGACGTGCCGGGAGTAATCCAGATGCGGCACATCACGGAGCTGCCGCCCAGTGCCGGCGGATATCTTCTGATCCCGTTCATGCGGCCGAAGAACTTGAATCCGCTTGTACAGATTCAACAAGGATGGTATCTGACGCATGGCCTGGCGGTGATTCGACCCGCGGCGAATGCTTCGGATGGACCGAAACGGTATCACGTAGCGGAGGTGCTGCTGGACGACATCGATCATTATTATGCCGATGGTTTTGGAGTTGCCGTCACGCCCAATGGACGCTGGGCGCTGGTAACGGCTTCCGGAGCCAATGTCGTGTCCGTCATCGACACGGCCAGACTTCGCCGCCTGTTGCTGAGTCCACCTCCTGCTCGGCAACAGGATCTGGCGAATCGACTGGATTCCGCCACTCACTTCGTCACAGAACGTTTGCCGGTGGGACGGAACCCGACCGACGTCGTCGCCTCTGGGGATGACCGGTTTGCATATATCGCCAATCGCATGGATGACACCGTAAGCGTGGTCGATATGGAGACGATGCGAGTCGCGTCGACGATCGACCTTGGCGGCCCGAAAGAAATTTCGCGCCAGCGCAGCGGCGAGCGGCTCTTCTTCAGCGCCAGTCACTGCTACCAGGGGCAGATGGCGTGTGCGAGCTGCCATCCGCATGAAGGTCTCTCCGACGGATTGGCGTGGAGCCTGGAAACACCGCAGCTGGGACGCGATGTCGTGGAAAATCGCACCCTCTACAGCATCGATGGGACTTCGCCCTTCAAATGGAACGGGAAGAACCCGAACCTGCAGACGCAGGATGGACCGAGAACCGCAATGTACATTTTTCGCTCGCAGGGATTTAGCTCGACAGAGGTAAACGATCTGGTGACCTATTTGCTGACGCTGCGGCTGCCGCGCAATCCGCACTTGGCCGCCGACGGACAGTTGACCGAAGCTCAGGCGCGCGGCCGCGAGATATTCTTCCGCGACAAAACCATGGATGGCAAGCTGATTCCGCCACTCGATCGGTGCTACACCTGTCATTCGCCGCAGACGCATTACACATCGCGAGTGCTGATGGACGTCGGAACTGGGACGCGCGACGACACCATTCGGGCGTTCGATATTCCACAACTGGAAGGCGTGGTGACGCGGCCGCCTTACCTGCACAATGGCGAAGCACTGGAGCTGGAAGATATCTGGACGAAGTTCAATCCAAATGACAAGCACGGGATTACGTCTGACCTGAACAAAGCGCAGCTCAATGACCTGATTGAGTTTTTGAAGACACTATGACACGCCGATCGGAGAATTCGATGGAACGGACAAGAACACTATCCCCGATACGCAATCTACTGTGGATCGTCGGGCTCCTGATTGTCGGCACAACCTCGGCGGCGGCGCAGAATGCTTCCTATTACGCCCAGTGGGTGAACTACACCTCGGCCAACGGGTTTCCGCCGGGCGAAGTGTACTGCGTCACGGTGGATGGCAATCGGGTATGGGCAGGCACGGGGCATGGATTGGTGCTGCTGGAGGATGGTCGCGTGAAGAAAATCTTCACGACAAAAGATGGATTGTCCGGCATGGCGGTAATGTCCGTCGCGGTAGACAAACAAACGGGGGCGGTATGGATTGGGACCTTTGGCGGACTCAGCCGCTACTCCGGCGGCCAGTTTACAAGCTACACCAACCTGAGTAGCGGTCTGGCGAATGACCTGGTGTATGGCGTGGCTGTGCAGGGAAAATATCTCTGGGTGGCCACCACGGCGGGCGTGAACCGTCTGGACACGTACACCGGAACGTGGGAAATCTTCAATGAATCGAATGCACCATTTGAAGAACCGTGGGCGTATGGGATTTCCGTCGGCGCGAAGAAAGTCTATTTCGCGGTGTGGGGCGGCGGCGTGCTGGCCTACGACCTGGCGAATCATTATTGGAAGCCGTACACCGATCCAGATGGACAAATGGAACTGGTTTTGTATCGCAATCAGGGGTTGATTCACAACATTGTCAGCAGCGTTTCATGGAACCCGGATACAAAGACCTTCTGGGCCTCCACCTATTTTGGCCTAAGCAGCTATGACGGGCGAAATTGGCATAACTATCTGAAGAAGGATAGCGGCCTCCCCTCGAATTTCATCAATGCCGTAAAGTCGCGGGGCGATGAAGTATGGGCGTGCACGCAGAAGGGGCTCGGCGAGTTCAACACGAAGTCTAATACCTGGGTGACGTATCGGCCGAATGCAAAATCCGGACGCGGAGAAATTCTACTGACACGTGCGGACGGCAGCAAACATCGTATGGAATCCGCGACAACGCTGGCGCATAACTACATTCTCAATCTCGACTTTCAAGGGGACGATATTTGGGTAGCTACGGCGAATGGGCTGAGCCACGGCATGCGACAGACTTCAAAACAGTCGCCGCGGATGCAGCACGAGAAGCCGGCGCCCGCAGGAGATGGAGAGAAATGATGCGAAGAAGAATTTCCGGGCAAGTGAACCTGGAGGATCTGACGCGAATTTGCCCGATCCTCAGCCGCAGAAACCATCCTGAGTTCGAAGGTGAGCGACAACTTGAAGTGGAAGTGGCCGGAGTGCGATTTGGCGCCGGAGTTCCGGTTGTGATCGCGGGCCCCTGCGCGGTCGAAAGCGAGCAGCAGACGATGGAGTTGGCGCGTAGCGTTCGGGCTGCCGGCGCGGACATGTTGCGCGGAGGAGCGTACAAGCCGAGGACATCGCCGCACGATTTTCAAGGTCTGGGCCTGGATGGATTGAAGATTCTGCGCGCAGCGAGCGATGAGACTGGCCTGCCATTGGTAACAGAAGTGATGGACGTGCGACTGGTTGGGCTGGTCGCCGAGTATGCGGATATGCTGCAGATCGGTTCGCGAAACATGCAAAATTATCCGCTGCTGGTGGAAGCTGGCCGTTCCGGAAAACCGGTGCTGCTGAAGCGCGGCATGGCAGCCAGTTTGTGTGAATGGCTGGGCGCCGCGGAGTATATCGCGAACGAAGGAAATCTGAAGATTGTTCTGTGCGAGCGCGGGATCAAGACGCATGGAGCCAGCGAATATTGCCGATATCTTCTCGACTTGAACGTGATCCAGGCAGCGCATGAGGAGACGTTTCTGCCGATCGTGGTGGATCCCAGTCACGCCACGGGAGTGGCCACCGCTGTGGAGTCGGCAAGTCGCGCCGCGATCGAGTTTGGCAGCGACGGCCTCATCATCGAGGTCTCCAACTATGGCGTTGAGGCGGGAGTTCCGCGGCCACTGTGCGATGCGGACCAGGCGATCTCTCCGGCGACGCTGCGCAGAATTGTTGCTTTCATCCTAAATCGCGAACGTAATTCAGAGGCTGAGGTCGCCGTGGTGAACGCCGGCGAGCCGGAATCGCGACGCCGATGAATAAAGGCCGACAAAGCTGCACGATCGCGAGACTTGCGCTGAGCAAGAGAGGAAAGAAGGTCGAGATGGCGACAACGGGAAAGGTTGCGGCGGTTCTTTTCATCGCGGTCGCGGTGCTGCTGCCGACGCGCGCCATGTCACAGTCCACTTTGAGCTCGAGCAGCCAGGTACAAGCGACGCCCACGATGCCGTACGCAGATATGCCTCCGGCCGCAGTGCCCTACGGCCGCTTTCGCAAGCCATATAAGGAATGGTTCGTCGATCCTTCTACGCTGGATTATAACGGCGCTGCGCGCGAACGGCCGGACGTCGGCCTGACCACATTGAAGACCGTGAACATTGGATTCCTGGGTCCGTTGGATGCGGACAACGTGGACTCGCCTTATGGAATTGCCATGCTGCATGGATCACAGATGGCTGTGGACGAGGCCAACGCGCGCGGTGGCTATGAAGGGAAGCCTTTCGCCCTGAATGTACACGACGATCTGCCGCTGTGGGGTGCCTCGTCGATGGCAATCGTGAATATGGTGTACAAGGATCACGATGTGGCCATGCTGGGCTCGGTCGATTCCGCGTCGACCCACATTGAGTTACGCGCCACTCTGAAACTGGAGCTCCCCATCGTCGATACGGCAACGAATGATCCCACCGTGACGCAAACGCGGATTCCTTGGCTGCTGCACAATTTTCCCGATGATCGCCAGCAAGGCTATGCGCTGGCTGACTACATCTTCATCCAGCGGCACCTGAAGCGTGTGGGAATTTTGCAGGTGAACAATCGATATGGCCGCGCGGGGAAGGATGTCTTTTTCGAAACTGCGCGGCGAATCGGCCATCAACCCATCGTGGAAGTCTGGTTCGCGCAGGATGCTACGGATTTTTCTGCGCAACTGGAAACCTTGAAAAGCTCTGGGATCGATGGGCTGGTGATCTGGGGGAATGCGTCGCAGGCGGGCTTGATCTTGAAGCAGATGCGGGCCATGGGCATGCAGCAACCTGTTTTTGCTGCCAGCCGCGCATGTTATCCGGAAGTGATAAAAATTGCAGGGCCGTCGGCGGAAGGCCTGGTGAGTATCAGCGCCATCGACCCAACGCGCACTGATCCCGCATGGCAGCAGTTTCGACAGCGCTTTGTCGATCGCTTTCATACAGAACCGGATGCATATGCGGCCTATGCGTATGACGGCATGAATATGCTGATCGCGGCGATTCAAACGGCTGGACCGAATCGCGGAAAGATCATGGATGCGATGCGGCAGTACGAGATGAATAGCTACGCTGGCGTGAGTGGAAAGGCATTTTTCGATTACACGCTGAACAACATCGCGCCGCTCACATTTGCCCGAGTCCACAATGGTCAGCTTGAGTACTGGCCGGAACAACGGACCGACTGGAAAGGAAAACCGGCTCCGTTCTGGCGGTAATCGGGAGCGACATTCTAATGAGGAAATGGAGCCAAGGCTGTGTAGTAATTTTTCTAACCGTAACCGCGATGCTTGCCTTTTTGCTGACTCCGGTCGCGACGCGACAGGCTGCGGCGCAGAGTAAAACCAAGGCCGCCCCGTACGATTCCATCGCCATCGATGGAGAGAATTATGCCGGCCCGGCACGAGAGTCCGCCTGGGATGAAACGGGTTCAACGGTGTACCTAGGACTGCTGGCTCCAATGCATGGACCAGAGATGGCTGAAGGAGAAGCGCTGGTCGCAGCCGCAAAGATTGCATTGCAAGATTCTGCGCACCTCCCATTGGCCGGTGGACGCCACGTTGAACTGGCGATCGGAGATGAGAGCGGCCCAGCTTGGGGCCATGTTTCGGACGTCATCCTGCAGCTGGTTCTTCGGCAAAATGTGGTGGCTCTGATTACCTCCACCGACGGGACGGACACCCACGTAAGCGAGCAGGTGGGCAATCGAATCGGCGTTCCTATCCTGACGTTGTCGAACGATGCGACGACCACCCAGATCGACATTCCATGGATCTTTCGGGTTGCTCCCAGCGATACGGCGCAGGCGCAGAAGATTGCGGCGAATATCTATCAGGAACGCGGACTGAACAAGGTGATGGTGATTTTTGCTGGAGATCATGATGGACGAGGCGGCGCTGCAGCGATGCGGCAGGCGGCGATTTCGATTGGGGCTACCACCCCGAAGGAAATAGCTCTCGATCCGCTGCGGCCTGACTTGTCTTCTGTTTTGAGCCTAATTCAAGCGGGTTCTCCGCAGGCAATTGTTCTATGGACAAGGGCCGATGTGGCGCAACGTTTTTTGCCAATGCTTCGCGCGGCTGGCATTTCAATTCCTGTGTATTTTTCGCAGCAGGCGGCTCAGGCGGGATCGTCGTTGACGTTGACGTCGACCGGGGCTACGCGGGAGAGCGCTGCGAATTCGATCTCCACATGGACCATCGCCGCACGAACAGAGGACACGGCGACACGAGAGAGTTTCGCCACGCGCTATCTCCAGCAAACGGGCAGACCACCCAGCGCGGCCGCTGCCGAAGCTTACGATGCGGCTTGCCTGACAGTGCGCGCCTTGCGTGCGGCTGGTCCGAATCGTGCCCGGATGCGCGACCAGTTGGGCCAGACACACGATTATTCCGGGGCCTCGGGAACCATCAGCTTCGACCGGGAAGGCAACAACACGACTCAAGTCCATCTTGTTGCGCTGCGGCTGCAGCCACCGTCCACAGAGAGAGGAGGCAGCGCGGAATGATGTCCCCGATTCTCAGTGGCGACGTGTATGACGCGATCATCGTGGGCTCTGGAGCCGGCGGTGGCATGGCTGCGTATTCGCTGACGCGCGCGGGCGCGAAGTGCCTGATGCTGGAAGCCGGCGACTGGTATGACACCGCCAAGGACTCGAAATGGCTGCAATGGGGCTACGATGCACCGCATCGTGGCGCGTCCAAAACACCGTTTGGGCCGGGAAGATTTGAGGCCATCGTCGGCGGCTACGACGTGGAAGGTGAGCCGTACACCTGCGCGACCGGTACCGATTGGAAATGGTATCGCGCTCGCATGCTGGGCGGTCGCACGAACGCCTGGGGTCGAATTTCGCTGCGGAATGGACCGTACGACTTTAAGTCCTACAGCCGCGACGGCAGGGGCTTCGACTGGCCGATCACATATGAGGAACTCGCGCCCTATTATGACAAGACGGAAGAACTGATCGGCGTCTTCGGCTCGGCAGAGGGGTTGGAGAACCTGCCGGACGGAAAATTTTTGCCCCCGCCGACTCCGCGCTGCTACGAACTCCTCATCCAAAAGGCGTGCAAGGGCCTGAAGATTCCATGCATCCCTTCGCGGCTTGCAATCCTGACACGCCCTCTAAAGAATCGCCCCGCCTGCCACTATGTGGCGCAATGCAATCGCGGCTGCCGCATGGGATCGAACTTCTCTTCGCCGGACGTATTGCTGTACCCGGCGCAACTGACCGGCAATCTCGAGATCCGTTGCGGCGCGATGGCACGGGAGGTTTTGACGGGGCCGGATGGTCTCGCGACCGGTGTTTCGTATATCGACAAGCAATCTGGTGAGGAAGTTCAGGTGCGCGGCAAAGTTGTTGTGCTGGCGGCGAGTGCTTGTGAAACGGCGCGACTACTGTTGAACTCTCGTAGTGCGCGATTTCCGAACGGAGTGGCGAATTCCAGCGGCCTGGTTGGACGCTACCTGATGGATACTGTCATGTCGGATGTGACCGGTTGGATTCCTTCCATGATGAACCTGCCCGCACATAACGAGGACGGCGTGGGTGGGATGCACCTGTTCATGCCATGGTGGAACTATCAGGAACAGTTGCAGGGCAAGCTTCCTTTTTCGCGCGGTTATCACATAGAAATTGGCGGCGGACGGCGAGGCATGCCTGCTCCGGGATTGATGACTGGATCAGAGACATTGCTGGGAGGTGGCTATGGAAAGCATCTGAAGCAGCGCAGCCGCAGCCTTTATGGTTCACTGGTCGACTTTCACGGGCGCGGCGAAATGATCCCGAACGCGCAGAGCTATTGCGAAATCGACAAAGGCGCGGTGGACAAGTGGGGTATTCCTGTCCTGAAATTTCATTTCCAGTGGAGCGACCAGGAGATCCAGATGGCGCGCCACATGCAGGAAACGTTTCAGCAAATTGTGACCACGATGGGCGGCAAGGTTATCGAGTCCTATGGCGCGGACCAGCAATGGGGGATTTCAGCGGGCGGGGTGGGCTTCCACGAAGTGGGTGGTGCGCGCATGGGAAACGATCCGAAGACTAGTGTGTTGAACTCCCACTGCCAGGCTTGGGATTGCAAAAACATTTTCGTCACAGATGGGGCACCGTTTGTCAGCCTGTCTGATAAGAATCCGACGCTGACGATTTTGGCGCTGGCGTGGCGGACATCGGATTACATCGCAGCGCAAGTTCGTGCGCAGAACGTATAGTCGCATGCATCTTTAGTTGCAGAGGGAAACAGTGATGGGTATGGAAGAGCCGGAAGCAATGCAAACTCGAACACTTCGCTTCCAGCGGCGCGCCATGTTGAAAATGATGATGGCGCTTCCGATTGCGGGGCTGATGCCGCTTTCTTCACTGGCGGAGATGGTGGCCCGACCTACGCTGGACTCGCTTGTCTCACCGGATAGCACTGCATGGAAGCTGCGCGTCCTCACGCCGCATGAGTGGGCGACGGTTGGCGTGTTGAGTGATTGGATTCTTCCCGCGGATGAAGTTTCCGGTAGCGCCACGGATGCAGGCGTGCCGGAGTTTATCGACGACTGGTTGGATTTTCAACGTGGCGATTTGCTAGTTGAGATTCGCGAGGGACTGGCTTGGCTCGACGCCGAGTGCAAGCACAACTTCAGGCAAAACTTTGTGGATTGCAGCACAACGCAGCAGCAGCAGATTCTCGACAGGGTTGCATGGCCGCACAAAGCTGCGCCGAAGGATGCGAAGGCCGTGGCATTCTTCAACCAATTTCGCGACCTGACGCTGAGCGGGTTTTATAGCAGCGAGATGGGAACCCGCGACTTGCCGTACATCGGCAATCAACCGCAGGCGGAGTGGCAAGGATGTCCAAGGGATGTCCTCTCGAAGCTGGGAATCTAATGCAGGCTGCGGAGCGGCTCACTTGGGATGAGTAAAGGTGACGGGCACAATATCTTTACCTTCGGTGACCTGGTAAAAACGGTCGGCGGTGACATTGCTAAAGGCTTGCTTGGTTCCATTGGGCCAAAGAATTTCGAGCTTGTCGGCATGGTCGTGGCTCCCCAGGCCAAAGTGGATTTTCAGGTCGTTCTGAGATAGGTAGCTGCCGCCGCTTAACACTTCTTTGGTCTGCACCAGGTCGCCTGCAGTAGCGATCACGCGGGCATTCAGCGCAAGCCGGTTGCTCTTGGTCCCTTCGAGCTGGAGACTGATCCAGTGGTTTGCGGGACCACCTTGCGGCGCCAGAATCATCGGAGCACCTTCGAGATTTTCGATGACCAGGTCTAGATTTCCGTTGTTAAACAGATCGCCCATGGCGACTCCACGGCTGACTTGCAGTTCCTGAATCGCCGGCCCCACCTGCTTGCTGATGTTCTTGAATTTTCCATTGCGCAAATTCTGAAACAGAAGTTTCGGCTCGCGAAATTTGGAATCCATGCCAATGGTATCCACCTGGGGATAGACATGGCCGTTGACCATGAAGAAATCGTCCCAGCCGTCGTTGTCGAAGTCGAAGAATTCATCGCCCCAGCCCACGTAGGAGGTGGTGCTCTGCGCGATTCCGGACGCGTAGGAGATGTCAGTGAAGCTCATGTTTCCATCGTTGCGGAACAGCGCCGTGTATTGCTCATTGAAGTGCGTGATGGCGATGGAAAAACGACCGGTGTGGTTGTAATCGCCGAGCGCGGTGCCCATGTTGGCCTGGGCATTGCCATCCTGATCGACCGCAACGCCAGCGTTGTAGGCGATGTCGGTGAAGTGACCATTGCTGTCGTTGCGATAGAGGTAGGTCGGCTCACCATCGTTGTCGACGAACAGATCGAGGCGGCCATCGGCGTTGAAGTCGTGCCAGACCGCCGTCAGCCCGTACAATCCCTGCGCATCGTCCACTCCGGCCTGCATCGATACATCCGTGAACGTGCCGTTGCCGTTGTTGTGATAAAGATTGTCGGGGGATCCCTTCAATCCTCGGGGCCCACACTGCACGTCGATAGCGTGATATTTGCATGTGGGGCGAGAGCCAAAGGTTGGCAGATCGTTCAGGTTCAAATCCACGTAATGGTCGACGAACAGATCGGCCCAACCGTCATTGTCATAGTCGCCGAAGGCCGCGCCCATGGCCCAGAGCTTGTCGTTGCCCAAACCAGCCTGTTTTGTGACGTCAGTGAATGTTCCGTTTCCGTTGTTGCGATAGAGCACCACGCCGCCGAAGCAGGTGACAAGCAGATCCGGCCACCCGTCATTGTTGTAATCGCCGACGGATGCGCCCATGGCCCAGCATGGAGTCGCGACTCCGGCCCGATCGCTGACGTCAGTAAAAGTGCCGTCGTGGTTATTGCGATAGAGCGCACTGCGCGCCTTCTTGCCAGCCAACGCCATCTCCACGCTGGGCGCGTTGGTGAAGTAAATGTCCGGCCATCCATCGCGGTTGTAATCAATCAGGGCGACGCCGCCGCTCATCGACTCCACGACATACTTCGCCTCCGGACTGGAGAGATGGCTGAAGTGGATTCCGGTTGATTTTGTAATGTCGACAAGTTGCGGCATAGTAGACGGGGCTGGAACCGACGGGGCCGCAGTATGCGCGGCGGATGACGATACGTGCGCCGCGGTGACCTGCGCGGACACTGACATCAAGCCAGCACCCAACATCAGCAGGAGCGGAGCAAACGTTTTGCGTAATCTCAAAGTCGCCATGCTGGATCCGCAGCATGATCGGGAAGCGCGCCAATGCAATTACTTGGCCGCATCTGCGTCTCCCGTCTGGTCTTTCGCCGGAGGCAAACGCATCTCTTTAAAGATGGCGCTGAGGTCGGATTGCATTTTTTTGTACTTCAGGTATTCCGCCAGTTCGCGCTTGGCGTCATCGGGTCGACCCGCATTCCTATATAAGGTGCTGAGTCGAAAATGCGCGGAAGCGCTGGTCGGGTCCAACTGAACTGCGCGCTCCAATAGCGGCAGCGCTTTGGCTTGTTGCTGCTGGGCGATCAGAACTCCGGCAAGGCCGGTGAGCGCCACGGCATCGTCCGGCTGCATCTGAACGGCTTTCGAATAATCTGCCAACGCTTCCTTGGTGTCGCCGTTTTGGGCGGCAATTCTACCCAGCTCAGACTCAGATTTCTCGTCCGAAGGATTCAATTCCAACGCGGTTTTATATTCCGCCACAGCCTCTTTTTGGCCGTCAACCGTGTCTGTTGCCCACAGCAGCTGGGCCAACTCAAAATGAAGCGCGGCAATTTTCGGATCGATGCGAATGGCTTCGCGATAGTTCTTGATTGCGGCAGGCGAGTCGCCTTCGCGAACCAGAACACGCGCCATCATCTGATGCATGTGCGCGCTGTCGGGCGCAGTCATGGCCATGGTTAAGATGGCTTCATCCGTCAAATCGGAATACAAACGGAAGGCGGTGTAGAGAAGGCCGGTATCGGTCGGCTCCAGCTTTAGAAGCGCGGAAACAATGGTGGCTGCCGGGGCCAACTCTCCGGTGGAGGTGTAGCTGTCGATCAGCGCATTGCCAATCTGCATCTTGATTTTTTCTTCCTGCAGGTGAGGAAACGCGGTCTCTAGATCTTGCCGGCCCTCGGACTGCTGGCTGAGCCGAAGTTCCGACATGCCCAGCAACGCCTGGATCTTCCACAGGTCTGGCTGAAGCTTCAAGGCTGCGCGAAGCTGCGGGGCCGCGTCGGCATATTCTCCGCGAAAAAACAGAAGGACTCCAAGGTTGGCGCGCGCATCCAGATTTTTCGGGGCCAATGCAACGACAGCCTTCAGTTCCGGAATTGCCAAGTCCGGTCGTTGCGCACTGAGATACTGCTGCGCCAACTGGGAATGCTGTTTTACCTGGGCCTGACGACTGGGGGCCGCATGGGATGAGACTGCCTGCGAAAAAGACGGAGTTGCCGTCAGCATGACCAGTAAAAATGCGGCGATGCCTTCTTTTACGCGCATGACAACCCATGATACCAACAAAGATTCTTGCTTCACTTATTGCGCTGCACAAGCTTTGCCGTCGCACATGGCCGCCGTCACGCCTTTGCCTTCCGTGATGGTATAGATACGGTCGACGGCGCCCAGTTTCAGTGTTTCCTTGGCGCCGCTGGGCCAGTGGATTTCAACGCTATCGACGGTGGAGGCGTTTCCAATGCCAAAGTGAACACGCATGTCATTGGAAGAAAGATAGCTACCTCCGCTGAGCACATCCCCGCGCTGGCGCATGCCATCGGCATTCAAGTAGACGGTCGCGCCCACCGCGTCGCGGGGGCTCTTCGGTCCGCCGATCAACTTCAGCTCAACCCAGTGGTAACGGTCCGGATTGACGTTGCGCAGTAGGACCGGGACACCATCCATATTGTTGATGACGACATCGATTTTGCCGTCGTTGAAGAGATCGCCGAACGCGGCTCCGCGCCCGACGCTGACCACGGCCAAGCCACTCCCCTCCACCGCAGGCACCAGATCGAACTTGCCATTCTTCAGATTGTGAAACAGCAGGGAACGCTCCGCATAGCTGGTACCCCAGTCCGGATGCTGGTCCACGTTGGGATAGACATGACCGTTGACGATCAACAAATCTTTCCAGCCATCATTGTCGTAATCGAGAAAGCCGTCGGCAAAGCCGACAAACGGAATCGTCGGCGCGGCGATCCCAGTCTCATAACTGACGTCGGTGAAATTCCCGGCGCCGTCGTTGCGAAAAACCACGTCGTAGTCGTCACCGAAGTCGGTGTTTACGATATCCAGATGCCCATTGTTTTCGTAGTCCCCGGCGGCGATACCCATGTTCGCGACCTCGCGCCCATCCGCATTCAACGCGTAGCCGCTCTCGAGGCTCTCGTCGGAGAATGTTCCGTTACCTTTATTAATGTATAGATAATTCGGCGTGGTATCGTTGGCGACCAGAAGATCCGGCTTGCCGTCGTTGTTCACGTCAGCGAACAGCGTTCCCAGCCCGTAGTATCCGGGCGGATCGCTGACTCCGAGCTGCTTGCTGACATCGGTGAAGGTGCCATCGCCATTGTTGTGGAACAGATGATCATGCTCCCCAGGAAGTCCAGCGGGACCGCACATTACGGGAGTACCGCGGAATGCGCAGGTTTTAAAGTCGACCGCTTTCGAACCGGAAACCGGCGGATTTTTGTAGTCGTAGTGAAGATATCCATCGACAAAAAGATCCAGCTTTCCATCGCCGTCATAATCGCCAAACGTCGCGCCGGTGGACCAGGTGCCAATCGTCACACCTGCCTTCTCCGCAACATCGGTGAACGTACCGTCATGATTGTTGCGATAGAGTCGATTCTGGCCGTAGTTGGTGACGTACAGATCAGGCCAGCCATCGTTGTCAAAGTCGCCGACGGTGCAGCCGAAGCCCCAGCGCCCATTGGGCACACCCGCCTTGGCAGTCACGTTCGTGAAGGTACCGTCGTGGTTGTTGTGGAATAGAGCGGCCTGCGGCGCAGCTTGCTTGCCGTCGAGAGCATCATAGGTGGAACCATTCACAAGATAGATGTCGAGCCAGCCATCATTGTCGTAATCGAGCAGGCATACGCCGGGGCCCTTGGCTTCAAGAATGAATTTTTTCTCAGGCGTGCCGGCAGTGTGATGCCAGGTGGTCAGCCCGGCCTTCTTGGCGACATCCATAAAGACGATCGGGCCGGTCTTGACGAAACCGCCCGCGGTGATGGGGCGATGCTGCGAATCGTAGACGGCCTTCGATGGAGGACCGCTGGCCATGCCGCTCTGCGGCAGAGGGACTGCATACGCAGATCGAGAGAACGCGACCAGAGTTATGAACGAAATCAGGACAGCCGGAAACAACCAACGACGCAGCAAGAATACTCCTCACTGCGAAGGATTGTACCCGATTGAGTGGGCTGAATGGCCGCAAAACGCCGGAGCGCTCCCGCTGCGTTTTTAGGCGGAAGTTGCATGGATCGCGTCCTGCAACTTTTCACAAACCTCTCCCACCGCGGCGGCTGAAATCCGATTGAAAAACGGCAGCGAGATGGAAGGCGCTCCGACGTGCTCGGTCACCGTCAGCGGGTTTTTCGGCGTTGGCAGATCTTGATACGCAGGCTGCAAGCGGATGCGAGCAAAACACCGTCCACACCCAATTCCCTGCTCGCGAAGACCCGCATCGTTAGACGATGTCTCTCCGCGCTCAATCCGTCCATTGAGGACAGTGATAAGGCTCTCACATTTCGCAACAAAGATCTCAGCACTCCGCCGCTGGTTTTAGCCAAGGCGCAAAAGCCGTCGCGTAGATTCGCTCCTGTCAATAGCGGGCAAAATGAATGCCCCGCAATACCAGATTCCAATTTCTATCTTGTAGACTAAAAGATCGGCGGCTTCAATCGCAGCGAACCGAACCGCACCGAACTGAGCT
>JAJXZK010000034.1 GCA_021780095.1 Acidobacteriota bacterium
TCGGGATCCGCCATCTGAATGGTGTTGCCGTAGCTCTTCGACATTTTGCGGCCATCCGTACCGGGCAGCTTTGGTGACGGCGTAAGCAGCGCCTGCGGCTCAGGAAGCACCAGTGGCTTTTCTGGATAAAAGAAGTTAAATCTCCGCGCCACTTCTCGCGTCAGCTCCACGTGCGCCACCTGATCCTGGCCAACCGGTACCAGGTCCGCCTGATAAATCAGGATGTCCGCCGATTGCAGCAGCGGGTAGCCAAGAAATCCGTAGGTGCTCAGGTCCTTGCCGCCAGCGGCGACATCGCCGATTTGCTGCTGCTGCTCCTTATAGCTTGGCACCCGCTCCAGCCATCCCAGTGGCGTAATCATGGAGAACAGCAGATGTAACTCCGCGTGCTGCGGCACCCACGACTGTACGAACAGCGTCGCCCGATCAGGATCCAGCCCGGCCCCTAACCAATCCAGCGCGACATCGAGGGTGTTCTGTTTCACGTTCGAAGTATCGGCGTAATCCGTGGTCAGGGCGTGCCAGTCGGCAATAAAAAAATAACACTCATACTCGCGCTGCAGCCGCACCCAGTTGTACAGCGCCCCCATGTAGTTGCCCAGGTGCAGCTTGCCGGTGGGACGCATGCCGCTCAGCACGCGCTTGGGAAGCGGGTTTCCATGCTGGGTGGAATTCGGTTGGATGGATTCGGTCATGATATCGGAATGTGCACGGTGCTTTTGCTAATGCTTCAATCGTATCGAAAGTATACGGGCAGCAGGGCAAAGATAGGCAGCTTGACAGACGTGGAGCTTCTACATGACAAGCAGGATATGGTTGAACACGTTCAGCATCGGGCTGACAATCATCCCGATAAACCGTCCGCCAAACAGAAACACTAGGATCAACCCAATCATCCCGATCGAGTCGTACGCCCGCAGCCAGTTATACGGCAGCATATGACGCACTACGTGGCTGCCATCGAGCGGCGGCAACGGGATTAAGTTGAAAGCCATCAGAATCAGGTTGATCAGCACGGCGTAGTACAGCAGCAGCGTCACCGGAAACAAAATAGGGCTGCCATGCATCACGTTGGGATCGATCATGCCCATCTGCGCCGCCATCATGGCGGAAATCACCGTGCCCGCATTCACAAACTTCAGCACCACCAGGATCACCGTTGCCACAACGGCCGTCAGCAAGTTGCTGGCTGGCCCAGCCAGCGTGGTCAAAATGTCATCGCGCTTGATGTTCTTAAAGTTGCGGGTGGTCACTGGCGTCGGCTTGGCCCACCCAATCAGCGGGAAGCCGGCGTAGACGCACAACAGCGGTATCAGGATCGTTCCGAACGGATCGATGTGCTTCATGGGGTTCAGCGTCACCCGGCCCAGCATGCGGGCCGTCGGATCGCCCAGCCGCCACGCCATCCAGGCATGCGACGCCTCGTGCAGGCTGATGGCAAACAGCAGCACGACAATTTGAAAGAGGATTAGAACCGCGTGTAGATTCATGCGCTGATGCCGATGGTAGCACGCAGACGATCGCTCGCCGAGGTTGCCGCCGCGTCCTCTGCGCCCAATTCTGCGCACCCCGTCTTCGCTGCGATCTTCACTGTGCTATTCCGTCGGGTTTGCGGCATTGTGGAGTACCTGTCCGCTTGAGTCATACCGCGCATAGTCCAAAATCCTGGTGCCCGCAGGAACCACCAACTCCTGCCGATCATCGAGAACAGAGAATTTATGGATCGTGCAGTTGTCCTCAATGGTCAGGTTGTAGCCATAGGTAAATTCCACACCTCGAAAAATCCGCACGTTCTTACCCAGGTGTTTAAAGATGTGACGGCCAAGCATACAGCGAAACCGCGACCCCAGCCAGACATTTAGCCCCACCGGGGATCGATCGAACATCTGCCAGAACCAGATCAGCGGCTTCACCTCAGCATACTTCTCTGCGTCTACGTCCGGGTAGTATTCCGGTCGAAGCGTCGCGTTGCGTGGGTCCAGCGTCAACTGCAGCACGTTGAACGGTAGCTCCGTTACCAGGGTGAAATTCAGCTTGCCCCCATGCGGACGCCCCAGGTAAAGCTGGTGCAGCTCATCTCGAACAATCTCGCTGCGGATTTCCGGCTTGTGGTGGCGGGTGAATTCCGCGTCCAGATGCGCCAGCCATCGCAGATAAGCGGACTCCGCCTCCGGCAACGGCTTAAGTTCGCGTTCCTGTTCCTCAGGCATGCTTCGACTCCTACCGAAAGGTTAGCAGCAGCCCGCGTGCCCCGAACTTATTGGATCGCGAAGACCGCATAGACCGTGGCGGACCGCTCCACTTTGTCTGGACTAATAGCAAGCGGCGCGGGCGCAGCTTCCGTCTTTGGCGCTGCCATCGCCATGGAGCGCAGCATAATGGGTCGTGGGCCCTCCGGCGCCTGGTTGCTGGCATAGATCAACGCACCCAGTTGGATTCCCAGTCCCTGCGCCATCTGCGAGGCAATCTCGCGCGCGCGAGCCAGCGCATTCCCCGCAGCTTTGGCATCCAGCGCCTTCTCATCTGTCACCGTCCACTCGATCTGCCCGCTTTTATTGGCGCCGGTGTTCACGGCAGTATTCAGCACGCTGGCCGCATCGTCGGCCTTGGTCTGCACCGTCCAACTCTGGCGTACCTGGAATCGCCGCTGCGCCTGCTCCGCTGGAGGCAATTTTTCCAATTCATACGGCTGCGTTTCCGCGACGTTTTGCGACTCGCTTTGAATGTCCGTCTTGGCAACGCCCTTTGCAGTCAGCGCGCCGATGATGGCATTCGATGTCTTCGAGCCCTTGGCATACGCCGCCTGCGCATCTGGCGCGTAGTCCACAAAACCAACGTGAACCGTGGCTGTGTCGGCCAAGGCGCTCGCCGTGTCCGTAGCAGTAATGGCGATGGTGCGGTTGTCTTTGTTGATCTGAATTTGCTGCGCGGAAACGGTTGCGGCGAACAGGCTGCAAACCGACGCGGCCATCAGAAAACGCGGTGTCGTTGGAAGAAATTTCATGCAATCCTCCTCGGGTTCAAATGCATAACAACGCTGGTTAGACACCGCCGACCATGAAGTCACACGGTTTTACTTGAAAAGTATTGCGCCCGCTTCCCAAACTCCACCAATGCAGCCAGCGTCTTCGACACGGCTCCAGAATCGATCGCTGCGACAGCACGCTCGATTCCGGCTCGAATATCCTGCACCATCCCCGTTGTGACTAACGTTGCCGCGGCATTCACCAAAACGATATCCCGGCGCGGCCCCTTTTCTCCCGCAAAAATCGCCTGCAGAATGGCCGCATTTTCGGCGGCGTCTCCACCTTGCAGCTGGGATAGCGGGGCTCGTTCCATGCCGACATCCTCCGGCGACCACTTCCGTAGCTGAAACGCGCGATTCTTCACCTCGGCAATTTCCGTCTGCCCGCTCAGGGTGATTTCATCCAGCCCGTCCGACCCATGCACGACGAAGCCGTGCCGCACTCCCAGCTTTACCATCGCCTCCGCCATCAGCGGAACCAGATCGGCCGCGTACACTCCCAGAATCTGCGCCGGCGCCAGCGCCGGATTCGTCAGCGGTCCCAGAACATTGAACACCGTCCGCCTCCCCAGCGACCGACGGATCGGCTGCACTCTCCGCATGGCTGGATGCATCAACGGTGCGAACAGGAACACAAATCCCGTGGCGCGCAGACACTCCACAGCAGCCTCGGGACCCAGTGCAGTTGGCACTCCCAGTGCATCGAGGACATCTGCTGAGCCGCAGCGGCTAGTCAGGCTGCGATTGCCGTGCTTGGCGATCTTCGCTCCCGCAGCCGCCGCCACCAGCGCCACGGCTGTTGAAATGTTGAAGGTCCCGCTGGCGTCTCCGCCGGTGCCGCAGGTATCCACCAGCATCGCGCGTTCCTCGTCCGTAAACGGCAGGGTCACGGCAGCCGCACGCATGGCATCCACAAACCCGGCCAGCTCATCGGCTGTGACCGCACGTGCCGCCAGCGCCACCAGGACGGCCTCAATCTGCCTGTTGGGCAACTGGTTCTTCGTGTCTCCCAGGATCGCCTGCATCATCGCGCGAGCCTGCTCGCGGTTCAGCGTCGCGTGCGCTTCGTTCAAAATCGACAATGTTTGGATCAGGTCTGTCATCGAGATATGCGTTTGCAACCGTCCACGCAGCCGGGCAGTGGGGCAGTTTGGAATGTGAATCCTTTTTCTCGTCTACAGCGTCATACGTTATGAAGGGAATGTTACCAATTTGCCTGTTTCTTCTATGAAAACTGGAAATTTTGCAGTAGAACATTAAAGATTAGAACAAGCCAGTTGGACAGGTGCTGAAATTGGCGAGAAAGCATTTCGAGGAAATGATAGGAGAAGGATTCCGAGAGGGCGGTGTTTTAATTTTCGTTTTTGCGAATCTTGACAAACTCGTTAATGGAAAAATCACGACGCTTTGGACTCTAACCGCCATGGGCATAAGTGGCCTTTTCTTCGCATTCGGTTTGTATATCGAAAGGAGACGACCAGGTGAGTGAATACACATCATTGATGATTGGTGGGGGCGTCGGGACACTGATATTCCTAGCGACAGTCATATATATGAATCGGAAACAAGATCGCTGGGCTCGGTCGATGCATCAACAAATGACCCTCAATATACCCCCGGCGTCGAAGCCCCAACACCCAGCAATCGCCGGAAGATACTTCCGAGATCAGGTTTGACGTCACTAACCCTCGCGCTTGCGAGCGCACTCCTGCAAAAGAACCTCTTGCGGGACAACGCCATTTACATAGAATACTTCCAGCGGGCAGTTGGCGCATTTCGTGCCGACGACCTTGCCGCCCTTGTCCACCAAGCCGATCAAGAACTTATGTTTGGCCATGTCCACAGTCTACCGCTGCAATCGAGCGCGTAGATTTCCAAACTGCACCACTATCGCCAGCCATGGTGGTTTGCTGCGCCCCTGCTCGTCCGATACTATCGAAGGTTCGCTGTCTTTTGCTTTCTCTTGTGTCCGGCAGTCTCTTTGCCGCGCCATCGGGTCAGCGACGCACAATTACAATTAGAGACAATCCTTATGAAAATTCACGAGTACCAGGCAAAAGACATTCTTGCGAAATATGGGGTCGCCGTACCCCGCGGAGAAGTAGCCAACACGGTAGAAGAAGCCGTGGATGTGGCCAAGAAACTGTTCGCTGCAGGCGCTACCGGCGTCGTGGTCAAGGCTCAGATTCACGCCGGCGGTCGCGGCAAGGGTGGCGGCGTCAAGGTGGCGAAAAACCTGGCTGAGGCCGAGGAATACGCCAAGAAAATTCTTGGCATGCAGCTCGTCACCCATCAGACCGGCCCCGAAGGCCAGAAGGTCAAGCGCCTGCTGATTGAAGAAACCGCGGCCATCGACCGCGAACTGTACCTGGGGATGGTGCTGGATCGCGCCGCCGCCAAGATGGTGTTTATGGCCTCCAAGTCCGGCGGCATGGAAATTGAGGAAGTGGCCGCGAAAACTCCCGACGCCATTTTCAAGGAGCACATCGACCCCGCGGTCGGATTTCAGCCCTATCAGGCGCGCAAGCTGGCGTTCGCTCTCGGACTCAAGCCAACCCAGATCAACCAGGCCGTACAATTCATGTCCGGACTGTATAAGGCCTGCGTCGAGACCGACGCCTCGCTGATGGAAATCAATCCCTTCATCACCACCAAGGATGACAAGCTGTTCGCGCTCGACTGCAAAATGAATTTCGACGACAATGCCATGTTTCGGCATAAGGACTTGAAGGAGCTGCGCGATACCAACGAGGAAGATCCGCTGGAAGTGGAAGCCTCCAAGTTCGCGCTGAACTACATTCGCCTCGACGGCAATATTGCCTGCATGGTGAACGGCGCCGGCCTGGCCATGGCGACCATGGACATCATCCAGTACGCAGGCGGCTCTCCTGCAAACTTTCTCGATGTCGGCGGCGGCGCCAACCAGGAACAGATTGAAAATGCCTTCCGTATTCTGCTGTCTGACAAAAACGTCAAAGCCGTGTTCATCAACATCTTTGGCGGTATCCTGCGTGTCGATACCCTGGCCCGCGGCGTGGTGGAAGCAGCCAGAAAAATGAATGTGCAGGTGCCCGTCATTCTGCGCCTCGAGGGCACCAATGTGGAAGAAGGGCGCCAGATTCTGAAGGAGTCGGGCCTCAATTTCATCATCGGCCAAACCATGAAGGACGCAGCCGAAAAAGCGGTTGCCGCTGCGAAGGGGAGCAAATGAGCGTTTTAGTAGATAAAAACACCCGCCTGATCGTCCAGGGAATCACCGGCCGCGAAGGCACCTTCCACGCCAAGGGTTGCGCCGAATACGGCACCAAAGTTGTCGGTGGCGTCACACCCGGCAAAGGTGGAACCAACCACGA
>JAJXZK010000389.1 GCA_021780095.1 Acidobacteriota bacterium
AGCCAGCGGTCAAACCATTCAAAGGTTTCTTTCTGCATCTCCAGATCGAACTTATGCGGTCCATCATGGAAGCTGGCCCGAAATCGTTCTGGGACACCTGCCTTGTTGTAGATCTCCGTCAAAATCCGGGCGGCCCGTTCCATTTCGGTAAGAGTAAACAGCGAATCCTGCCGATTGTTCAACACCAACGCCGGATTGGGAGCTGTTAGCCCCAGGACCTCAGGATAGTCCAGCTCGCGCGGCAGTCCAGGGACATAGCACATCCATGTATGTGCGTAGCTTTTGTTCAGCAAATAATCGCGCCAGGTGGTCATCATCCCCACGCAGCATGAACAGCGGATTCTCTCATCCGCACCTGCAAGCATCACCGTACGCAATCCTCCGCCGGATAGCCCGCAGCAGCCGATTCTGGCTGGGTCGACATCCGCGCGCGACACAAGATAATCGATGGCCCGTTGATCGTCGAAGACGAAAACCCCGGGCCATGTCATTCCTGCACTGAATAAGCTTTTGGCAATCACGTGCTCATGTTGCGCGGCAAAGTCGTTGTAGCGCTGTATTTCGTCTTCAGTTTCGGCGCAAGTTTCCGAGAAGCCCTCTCGCAGTTCCGGAGGCAGGTTGGCGAGGCGCATTCGTCGGCTCCCGAATGTGAAGGCATCGGGCACCAGCACCACATACCCGCGACGGGCTAATTCATTGGCCCAAGCCACGCCGCCATAGTATTCCTTCTGGTGACGAAGTATCGCCGGATGCGAATCTTCAGAAACTCGGACAATCTTTTTCCAGCCGAAGTACTTGTTTTCGCCGTGGTCATGCAGCGCCACTACGCCGGGTAGCCTGCCGGTAGCACCCGTAGGTTTCAGCACCGCCGCTTCGGTTGGCGGCCCGTATGGTAGCTGCCACAGAAGATGCTCGACCGACAAGCCGTCGAACTGGCTGCGCCGCTGCAAGGTTGCAAGCGGGATGTCCGCCGGGTCTGGTCCGAGCAGTAGCTCTTTGAATCGTGTTCGCGCCAGTCGCCGCCATGCTTCGAGATCGTCAAATTCCTGCTGCCGGAAGGACAATCGTGCCGGTTCCCGCATCCTTCGCGCGGCCCATTCGCCATACGCGCCCAACATGTTTTCTGTCATTGCTCTCGTTCTTACCGGCGATTGCCGCATTTTTGATCTCGAGACAGATTTATCCGTGGTTTGAAACCGTCATTCACTGCCATGATTCGCGTCGGCAGGATACAACGTTCCATGGAATCGTCGCGGAATTAAGAACATTATTGTTTCCTCCTACCCTAGCCGAAACGAATGGGGCCACAATCGGTAGAAAGCGGAAGTGGTCCGAATCTCTACGCACTGTTGCCGGTCCATCGACGGGGAAATTTGGTTGAATTTGTGCGGATACGCATGTCCAGCAAAGGGGAGCGTGAAAAGGATGGTTGGATCAGTTTTCTTGACGCTGCAGGAAGGAGGTAAATCGCGCAGAACGTACGAAACCACACCCAGCTGCTGCTACCAAAAGCTACCAACAGCCACGAGAAGCATCCTGCAAGTGATGCAAATATGGTAGGCACGAGGAGACTCGAACTCCTGACCTCTACCGTGTCAAGGTAGCGCTCTAACCAACTGAGCTACGCGCCTACAAGCGCTCCATCGATTCTAATGCCAGCGAGCAGTGCGGGCAACCTGGCCCTGTGATTTCACCAGTTGCGTTACGATGAATCAGGGTCCCTCGTCATTCTTGCGCTGCGCCAATTACGTGCCTTGCCGAATCAGCTGACGTTGCTTCGGCTTTCCATTGTGCCCTTCCTTGTCCTCGCGATTCTGGATGGACACTACCATCGTGCATTTATTTTGATCGTGGTCGCCGGCGTCAGCGATGGGCTGGATGGCGCCTTGGCTCGCCTGTTCCGTCAGCGCACGGAACTCGGCTCGTATCTGGATCCTATCGCCGACAAGCTTTTATTGAGCACACTATTTATGGTGTTGACGCATGTCGGCCTGGTCTCCCTGCGAATTACCGTCATGGTCTTCAGCCGCGACCTGGGCATCATTGTGATTTCTGCTCTGTTGTATGCGACGACCGGCACCCGCGATTTTCATCCCAGCTGGCTGGGCAAGGCAAATACCGTTGCGCAGATCCTGGCGGTGTGTTCCGTTGTTCTAGCGCAGACGCATCCGCAGTATTGGGTGCTGTGGACGCGTCATGCTTCGCTGCAGGCTACGCTATGGCTGACCGTATTTTCCGGGTTTCATTATCTATGGCGCAGCGGCCGACGGCTGGGTTCCCCGGTGGAAACTGAAGCGGGCGCGCACGGCTAGATACCATCTTTTAAAGCTGTTGGAGTAGAGTCGCGACGCACGCAAGACGCGCCGCCATACAGCGGTGCGGGCGTCGGTCATGGAGTGCGGATCGGCCCGGCTATTCGTCCGACTGCTCGGCGCTCTTCAGGCTTTTCTCTTCGATGTCCATGTCGGTGAACTCGTGCGAGTCGAAGACCTCGCCGCATTCCAGGCATTCTACAAATTCGGCATCTTCTTCGCGGGTGAGTACGCGCACGCGTGGGTGTTTGCAGGATTCCATAGCTGTCTATTTAGATGCGGGGAGTGTCCCCCGATTGCGCCAGTGTCCCGTAAGTGCAGGCTGTTTGTCAAAAGAAAATTGACCGATTTGCGCGAATTCACGAGCAATTGAACAGAACGGAATCACAGGAGTCATCGGCGGAGCCATTCGGCGCGCTTACTCTGTATCCGAGTCAAGGATAGTTTTTCGTGGTGGGTGAAGATGTCAGTTGGCTCTCTTCCATTGTTCTGTTGAAATAGCAAATATTATGAACCTGCCCGTTCCGCGTCCTCGTCCCAGCCATACAGATGCAGATGGTGTGCTGCGCCAGCAACTGGTTGCATCTTTCCATGATGAACGTGTGCATGCCACTTTCGAAAAGATATTTAGGGATGTTCCCGTCAATCTTCGCAATGCGAGGCCAGAAGGCCAGCCGTTCACGCTCTGGCGGCTGCTCGTGCATATCCGTTTGTGTGTCCTCGATTTTCTGGATGCCTGCAGAATTCCGGGATATGTCGAACCGCCGGTACCGGAGGGATTTTGGCCGGATGGAAATGCAACCGCGGACGATGCCGCTTGGGAAGAAGATCTGGCCGGATATTACGCTGCCATGCGCGAATTTGAGGCGCTGTGGCTCGACCCCTCGACTGACCTGTTTGCGCCCATCCCCGGCAGCGGAGAGGGCACGATTCTGCGTCAGGCGCTAGCGTGCCTGGATCACAATGCCTATCATGTCGGGCAAGCACTGCTGCTGCGAAGATTGCTCGGGATCTGGTCGGAGTAACAGCAACCCCTTAGAAACGCCACACCAATCCGGTAGAGATGCGTGCAAAGTAGTTGGGAAGGCCGTGAATCTCAGCGGAGCCGACGGTGAAGTTTGTGTACATCAGGCCGCCCTCTACGCGAGTCGCCAGGCGCGGCGTGATTTCCCTGTCAAGCCCGCCGCCCCCGAACGCCGCAAAAGAATTATTCGTGCTGCCGAAATTGTAGGGCGAAAACCATTGGCTGTTGAGGTGCCCGAATCCTGCTTGACCCTCGATGAATGGGCGGTTCTTGCCGAATGTCCACGTGTATTGCGGACCGGCGAGGACGAAAAAGGATGTCTGCGGCGATCCAAGGCTGGTGCCATAATACCCAGATGCGTCTACTTTCACGCCGAATCTGTGCCAGGAACTGTCGTCGAGGTGGTGCCAGGCTCGAAACGCGATCCCGGCATCCCAACCGTTGAGCGGCACATGCGAGGCGTCTGGAAAACTCCAATCGTTGAACGAGTTCGAAAGAAAACTGTAGCCGCCGAACACGGTATACCTGTTATGGTTCGGCGTGCCGGAACCGGCCGTCTGCGCCGAAAGAGTAGTGGGAAGAGAGATGCAGAGCCACAGGGAACCGACTGCCAGCAACCGACAAGCGCGCATGTGCACCTCTTAAATTGATAAGAAACAATCGACTGCATTATCCATCGCTTTGACGAGGGTGGAATGCTCCTTGCAAGTCGGACTAAAATAGTCCTATACTGGGTTTGTAAGCAATTCCGTAGTTCTGCGACCTTGGACGGCGCCCAAACCACAACGTTATGCTGCGACTTACCAAAAAATCGGATTATGCACTGATGGCGCTCAAGCACCTTGCCGAGCATCCGGGAAACCCGACGCAGAGCGCCAAAGATATGGCGGACGCGTACCACATTCCTCCGCCGCTTTTGGCGAAAATTTTGCAAACGCTAGCGCGCTCCGGTCTGGTGATTTCGCATGCCGGACTCCATGGCGGCTATTCGCTGGCTCGTCCCGCGAGCGAGATTACTGCGTTTGAGGTGATTCGCTCCATCGAGGGACCGTTGTTCATTGCGTCCTGCACGACCAGCCACGGCGATTGCGATCTATTGAGTTCCTGCATCGTGAAAGAACCGCTGCGCAAGTTGAACGACACGATTCGAGATTTGTTGGTCGAGATGCGCATCTCCGACCTTTGTGACGAATCTAAATTGGGAGCCTCGGGATATGCGCGCAATGTGCAATCGGGACCGTTAGTGACGCTGGGCCGCACCATGACGCGCGCGTAGCGGAAGAAGTATCGCAAAGTTTTGTTTCACAGGGAGCCTCAATGAGTACCGTTCTAAGCGAACCGAAATTGCCCGCCGGAGTCAAGTTGCCGATCTATATGGATAACCACGCCACGACGCCGCTCGACCCGCGTGTGTTGGAGGCGATGCTTCCGTATTTCACAAACAAGTTTGGAAACGCCGCGAGCCGCAATCACTCCTTCGGCTGGGAAGCGGAGAAGGCGGTTGACCTGGCCCGCGAACAAATCGCCAAGCTGATTGGAGCTACGGCGAAGGAAATTATCTTCACCTCCGGCGCCACCGAGAGCAACAACCTTGCGATCAAGGGGATTGGTGAGATGTACCGCGAGCGCGGCAATCACATCATCACCCAGGTGACGGAACATAAAGCGGTGCTTGATACCTGCAAGCGGATGGAGAAGCAGGGCTACCGCGTCACTTACCTGCCTGTGAACGCAGATGGCTTGATTGAGATGGACGATTTGAAGCGCGCCATCGACGACAAGACGATTCTTGTCACCATCATGTTCGCGAATAACGAAATTGGTGTGATCCAGCCGATCGAGGAGATTGGCAAGCTGTGCCACGAGCGCGGCATCCTGTTTCATACCGATGCGGTGCAGGCCGTGGGAAAAAGTCCTGTCGACGTGAACGCAATGAATATCGATGTTCTTTCGCTGTCGGGCCACAAACTTTATGGACCCAAGGGCGTAGGTGCGCTGTATGTTCGTCGTCGCAACCCGCGTGTGCAGATTGCCGCGCAGCTGGATGGCGGCGGTCACGAGCGTGGCATGCGTTCGGGAACGTTGAACGTTCCAGGAATTGTGGGATTGGGTGCGGCTTGTGAAATTTCCCGCTTGGAGATGGCCGAAGAAGCGTCGAAGTTGAGCGCGATGCGCGATCGGCTGAAAGACAAGCTCGAATCGAACCTGGACTTTATTCATGTGAACGGTTCGATGGAGCGCCATCTGCCGGGAAATCTGAACATGAGTTTTATCCACGTCGAAGGCGAATCGCTGCTGATGGGAATCAACGATATTGCGGTTTCCAGTGGCTCCGCTTGTACCTCAGCAACGCTGGAGCCATCCTACGTATTGAAGGCGCTCGGACTGGGAGATGATGTGGCGCACAGCTCCATTCGCTTTGGGCTGGGACGATTCAACACTCAGGCTGAGGTGGACTATGTCGCCGATAAAGTTATTGACGTAGTGCAGAAATTGCGTGAGCTTTCGCCGCTGTACGAGATGGCGAAAGAGGGAATCGATCTGACAAAGGTTCAATGGCAGGCGCACTAACGGTGATCGCACAGTCGGTCGCATAGTCTTTCAGTTCACAGTGTTTGGAGGAAGTATGGCATACAGCGATAAGGTAATTGAGCACTATAACAATCCGCGCAACGTCGGTCAGATGGATAAGAACAGCACCGAAGTTGGCACAGGACTGGTCGGCGCTCCAGAGTGCGGCGACGTGATGCGGCTCCAGATTAAAGTGAATCCGGATACGCGTGTGATCGAAGACGCCAAGTTCAAGACCTTCGGGTGCGGTTCGGCCATTGCGTCTTCTTCCCTGGCAACCGAATGGGTGAAGGGCAAGACGGTGGACGAAGCGCTCGAGATCAAGAATACGGACATCGTGAAAGAGCTGGCGTTGCCGCCGGTGAAGATTCACTGTTCCGTGTTGGCGGAAGACGCGATTCGCGCCGCCATCGGCGATTGGAAAAAGAAGAATGTTGTCGAGGGTCAAACCGCATCGACCCC
>JAJXZK010000220.1 GCA_021780095.1 Acidobacteriota bacterium
GTGGTCGGCGTGGAGGATGAACAGGACGTCGAGCGCGCGTGCAAGCACTGGATTGGCCACATACTTGGGGCCAACCATCTTCCACAGCATATTCATGAAGTTCCCCGTGTAGTTCAGATCGTTGTCGGGGTAAATATAAGGGAAACCCAGATTGTGCCGGTACGACATGGCGGCGATGGTCGGCATTTTCCCGATCAGCCGCTTGATCTGCAGCAAGCGATTATCGGGATCGTGGATATTTCTGGCTTCCGGATAGACGGTGGCCAGAGCTGCCACGGTACTGACCAGCATGGCCATGGGGTGTGCATCGTAGCGGAAACCCTCCATGAACTTCTTGCTGGTTTCGTGCAGCATGGAATGGTAGGTGATCTCATGCACCCAGTTTTTCAGCTCCGTCTCATTCGGGAGATCTCCGAAAAGCAGCAAAAACGCGACCTCCAGAAACGTGCAGTGCTCCGCCAGGACTTCAATCGGATAGCCGCGATACTCCAGAATGCCGCGCTCGCCATCGATGAAGGTGATGCCGCTCTGGCAGGATGCCGTGTTCATGAATGCGGGATCGTACGTCATGAGCCCGAAGTCTTCCGGGCCAGTCTTGATTTGCCGCAAGTCCATCGCCCGGACGGTCCCATTCTCGATGGGCAGTGTGTAGGTGCTATCCGTGCGATTGTCTGTAATCGTGAGAGTGTCTGCCGCCATAAAGAAATCTCCCCCTCGTCTCGAAGTTTGCTGCCGTGCGACGATGCGCCCGCAACGCTGGCCGGATGAAGACCCGATCCCAGCGAACCGGCGGTCCGTCTCCACAACCATTCATTTGGTGCGTTGCTGACTGCGTTTGTCTGTGATCGCAATCACGTGAAGTATATGGAATCGAAACTGGGGGGACACACATGTACAACCGCTAAAGCCCGACGCTTCCGCGCCGTTCCGCAGTCTATTTGCTTCGGCGTTCTGGCATCTGGCGTGCCATGGACCATGACAAGGCGCCACCGGCCCACGAGTTTCCGCTCTGGTGGCCCATCAATTTTCGCAAACGCGAAGTACTTGCCGAGAGGTCCCTTCCGGCGCAGGCCTGCTGTTAACTTGCTGCAATCATGGCGTTGGTTTTATCGATTACGTACCGAAGCAACGTGAGTAACGCGCGATACGTAGTGCAAATTTTGCCAGGACGATGTTATGTCCGCGGCGCATGCGATGTCCGTCGGAATGGTCCTGGAGTGCTATCCGATGGGTCCTTGCAATCGCTTTGCCCGCAGGCTGTACAGTAGTCCGGAATATCTTGTGTGCGATTTGTCGTTCCTGACGGCGATGCCCAGCGCCTTCTTCTGCCCCACCACGACCACCAGCCGCTTGCCCCGCGTGATCCCTGTATAAATCAGGTTGCGTTGCAGCAGCAGATAATGCTGCATCGACAGTGGCATCACGATGGCGGGAAACTCCGATCCCTGCGATTTGTGGATGGTCACGGCATACGCCAGAGCAATTTCATCCAGCTCCCCAAACCCGTATTTCACCCGCCGGCCGTCAAAGCAAATCGCAACTTCCTGTTCCACCGGATCGATGCGTTCGATGGTACCGATGTCTCCATTGAAGACATCCTTTCTGGCATTGTTCTCGGTCTGGATCACCTTGTCGCGCACTTGAAATCTCCATCCAAAACGCTCCACCGCCGGTTCGCCGGGCCGTATTGGATTCAGTGCGCGCTGGAGCAGAATGTTGAGATCGCGCACACCGGTGGCGCCCTTGTTCATCGGACTCAGGACTTGAATGTCGCGAATTGGATCAAGGCCCCTGCGCTGCGGAATTTGTTCCTGCACCAGCCGAAGCAGCGTAGCGACGATCTCCTCCGGCGTGTTCCGTTCCAGAAAGTAAAAGTCGCTCTTCGCATCCGTGGCGCGCAGCTCCGGCATTTGCCCCTGCCGGATGCGATGGGCGCTGGTCACGATGCGGCTGTTTGCTGCCTGCCGAAAGATCTCCCGCAACCGTACCGTCGGGACCACACCGCTCTCCAGTAGATCTCCCAGTACCCTTCCCGGCCCCACCGACGGAAGCTGGTCCACGTCTCCGACCAGTAGCAGCCCGGCACGTTCCGGCAACGCCCGCAGCAGCGCGTGCATCAGCACCACATCCACCATGGACGTCTCATCGACGACCAGCAGGTCGCACTCCAGCGGGTGAGATTCATGGCGCGCAAACTTTCCCGTGGCCGGCTCGATCTCCAGCAATCGATGGATGGTCTTGGCTTCCAGTCCCGTGGTCTCCTGCAGGCGCTTGGCCGCACGTCCGGTCGGCGCACACAGCAGACACCGCACCCGCTTGGCACACAATATTTTCAAGACGGTCTGTATCAGCGTTGTCTTCCCTACCCCGGGCCCTCCTGTCAGCAGCACGACCCGGTTCGAGAACACTGTTTTCAGCGCCGCGATCTGGCTCGGCGCCAGCTTCTTCCCGGTCTGCTGTTGGCACCAGATCACGGCCTTGTCCAGGTCGATGGCAGGAAAGATGGACGCTGCTGTCGTCAGGCGATGGATTCTGGCCGCAATCCCCACTTCCGCCCTGCGCAGATGCGGCAAAAAGATCAACGGCCCTCCGTCGATTTCTTCCTGGAGCAATGCTCCGCTGACCAGCATCTGTGTCAGCGCTTCGTCGATTCCCTTCTCCGGAACGGCCAACAATTGCAGCGCGGCCCGCCGCAGGACATCGATCGGCAAAGCACAGTGCCCGTCTGAAGTTGCCTCCAGCAACACATGGTCGATTCCGGCCCGCACCCGATGCAAGGAATCCCGCGCAATCCCCACGCGCGTGGCAATTTGGTCCGCTGTCTGAAATCCAATCCCATAAATGTCTTTCGCCAACCGGTACGGATTCTCTCGGACAATCGAAATCGCCTGCTCTCCATAGGTCTTGTAGATGCGCACGGCCCGGCTGGTACTGACTCCGTGCCCATGCAGGAACAGCATGATCTGCCGCACCTGCTTGCCTTCCTTCCATGCCTGCGCAATTCGCTCCCGCCGCCTGGGCCCAATCCCGTCCACCGACTCCAACGCGGGCGGCTGTGTTTCGATGACATTCAGCACCTCGGCCCCAAACCGTTCGACCAATTTTCTGGCCAAAACCGGGCCGATCCCTTTCACAAATCCACTGGCCAGGTAGCGCTCCACGCCTTCCACCGTGGTTGGGGGCACAGTCTGCATCACGGTGGCCTTGAACTGCAGCCCATGTTCTCGATCCCGGATCCAGTTACCTTCCGCCGTCAGCCACTCTCCGGCACTCACTGCGGGCAGCGGTCCCAGAACGATTACCGGTTCCTGATGGCCCTGGACTTTCACGCGCATCACGGCAAATCCACTTTGCTCGTTGAAGAACGTGACCCGCTCCACCAGTCCGGCAAGCTCTTCCTTCAAAATTCGGCTTGGAACAACCCCGGCTTCCATCTGCTTCTGAGTCTATGGAGTCGCGCCCCTCTGCGCCACGGCGTTGCGCTTGGCGATTTAAGTCGAGACCTGAACCAAAATTCTACGTGTTTATGTAAATAGTTGATTCTACCTAACTTAATTTGCCAGCGAAACCTATCTCCGACAGACTCCTAGAACCCGGCACACGACCTTTATCTTGGGGTGCGCGACATAATAGAAGTGGAATCAGGCAGCCTTGCGCAACGTGAAATCGACACGGACGGCATCGTAAGGAAAGACCACGCGTCCGCTTTCGGCGCGATCCAGCACGCCCGCCAAAAGCAGAGCTTGCACGTCGCCATGCACGGCCTTCACGTCGCGGTCAATCCGGCGGGCAATCTCGCGGATGGTCATTTCACCCTGCCCGGTCATCGCTTGCAAGATTTCCCACCGCTTGGCTGTGAGCACCTTCCATAGCAGTTCCACCGTGGCAAAGCTGATGAACTCGCCAACATACTCGCCACGAAAAGCGACGCCCAGTTGTCTTTGTGCGTCATGGATCGAGGACACCCCTAGCGTTACGGTTCTCATTGTTTTTCCCTCCAATTCTCAACGTCCTGCCAAAAATCAGCTTGCAGCCGGTCCAAGTCGGTGAAGCGATAGGCTGCCTCGCGTTCCCCGACATGCTTGTGGTCGCCCTTGCCAGCTTCGTTGTCGTAGCGAAGCACACAGACGCCTCCCGCCACCAGGGCCAGACGGTACTTAAACCTGTGCGCGCTACCGTGCATGGGTTTTGGCACCTGCCAAATCACCATTTCGACGAATGCTGTCTCTGACAACCCCAGGCGTTTTCGGAACAGCAGTTCGGCGTCCATGTTGGATTTTATACCAACAAAAGTAGGTGTTGTCAAATACTCCAACATGCCGCTAAGCAACCGCTCGGTAAAGTGTGGAGCGGCCAACGTAAAAGCTCGCAGCCACGTCCCCTATCTGCTCTCTTGGGCGATTCACGTCGGGCCGGCGCAAATTTCCCCTGCTTTTGAGCCGCGGTGCCGACCTACGGCTTGATCTCGCTTCCGGAACGCGAGCAACATTGTCTGAAGTAGCAGTTACGCTCGGACTTAGCCGCTTTTCTTTGGATTTCCGCAGGTCTCCACTTTTGTATCGCACGAGCTTTATCTTGGTAGGAGTTGACAGCTTACCGACCCCGCCACGGTTTACGCCAGACAGGTAGCGCCGCGATTGGCCGATTACATGGGCTGGTCGGTCTTCGAGGAAATCTGCGGCCAGTGGCTTCAACGGAACGCGCAACCGCGCCTCGGCCTCAGCGTCCGCGAGATGGCGCGGTACTGGAGCCGGGATGGCCGCACAGAAATCGACCTCATGGCCGAACTTGACAACGGAATGTTTCTCTTCGGGGAGTGCAAGTGGCGCACAGAGCGCGTTACTCGGCTCAGTGACCTGAGCGCCTTGCAAGCTAAAGTAGCCAGCCTTCCCGAGGCCCGCTGGCGGGACCAGCCCAAGTACATTCTCTTTGCTTTGGGCGGCTTCTCTCGCGAGCTTCGCCAACTTGCCGCTGACCCTGCCGAACGGCTCTTCCTCGTCACGGACACGGATATGTTAAGCCGTAATCGTTAAGACCTGCGCCTCTTGCAAAATTTCCGCCAGCGGCATCGGCTTTGGTCGTGCGGTTGATTTCGCTGGATTTGGGAGGCAAAAAATCGTTGTTCCATCGATAGGCGGCCGCCGCAGGTATAATGCGCGCTGTTTTTGGACACGCCGCGACTGTGAGTAGCCGGTCTTGATACGGGTTTTCGGCTTTTCCGTGATGGCCTACGTGATCAGTCGCTGTATCCGATCGGCAATGCCTCAAGCCGGCTTCTGAGGTTGTCCGGAAAGTGGGTTGGCTGCTGCGGTACAGATAACGCTGAGAAGACTGCCTTCCGCGGTGAAATGCAATCGCTGTGCAGCCTGAGCAGAGGTCAGCGCAGCCTGGAAACCTCCGTGTCTGAGCGACTGTCGCGCTGCATGGCGCAAGGCGTAGGCGTGAGCTGCCAGCAGCACCATCGCGGTGAGATCGGCGCCGCAACGCGAGCATTGCGACGAGCCGCGAAAGCGCGCCCTGCAGACAGGACAGGAGAGCGGGCGACAAAGATCCTCCTTCATGCGCGGCCCTCGACAAAGAACAGCATCTCGCGCAGATCGTGGATGGCCTGCTTGAGTGCGGCAGCATCGCGATTGTCGATCGCGGCTTCGATCGCCTGATTCAGGTCGATCGCTTCCTCGCGGTCATCCTCGTGGATTTTATCGAGCAGCAGGCGGGAACGTTCGATCATCTTCCGGCCTTCGTCCGCAGGCGCACTCCAATCGTCCTCGACCGCATCTCTCTCTATCGGCGCAGGATGGACCGTGAAGGAAGCCTCCTCTCCGATCTCCTGCGCATCGTCGGCGTCGATCAGATCCTCGTCGTTCTCAAAATCATCGCCATCCTGCCGAGTAGAAAAGAGCGCTTCAAGCCGTTTGCGAGCGGCCATAATCTCGGCTTCGCTCTTGGTCTCGAGAGCGCGAGCGATGGTGATGTGCTTGGACAATCCCGACTTCTTCTCGATCGAAGTAACGTTCAGGATTCCATCCAGATCAAGGCTCATGCGGCAGAGAACTTCATTGTGTTCGCGCATGGGAGTCAGGCCAGTTACACGATAGTTGCCGACCAGGATATTGCGCAGCGCATCCTCGTCCTCGCCTTCATAGACATGGACGTCGACTTCTTCCTGGTATGGATGACTGGTGTAAAAGCGCTCGGTGCGGGTGACCGGCAGAGGACTGTTACGGCGAATAATCGGCTTGTAGCAGTGTGGGTAGGAGACACCGCCGCGCTCACCCAGATACGAAACGCCGAACGAGTACGGAGTCACATCGACCAGTACCCGCTCGACCTCGTGGCCGGCGAGTCGCGAGGCCATTACGCCTGCGCCCAGGGCCACGCACAGATCGGGATGTATCTCTTCCCGCGGCGTCAAGCCGGTCCGTTCCTCGATCAAGCGCGCCACCAGCGGCATACGCGTCGAGCCTCCGACCAGAAGAATGGCATCCATATCCGAGGGGCCTTTGCCGGCATCGGCAAGCGCCTTGGACATATGTTCCAGCGTCTGCTCGACGAGGGGACGGATCATCTCCTCATACTCTTCGCGCGTGATTTCCAGTTCCAGATGCAGCGGTTTTCCGTCGACTGTGGCAAGCGCTTCTTCGCGAACAGTCACTTCGGGATCGAAGCTCAGGCGGCGCTTGGCCTCTTCAGCGGCCCACCAAATGCGGGCGCGGGCTACCGGGTACCCACTGCGTAGATCGATTCCGTGTTGCGACTGAAATGCACTGAGCAGATGCTCGGCAAGCAGGTCGTTGAAATCGTCGCCGCCCAGGCGATTGTTGCCATGGCTGGCAAGCACCTCGGTGATGTCTCCCTCAAGCGAGACAATGGAAACGTCGAAGGTGCCGCCACCCAGGTCGTAGACCATCGCGGTATGCCGGCTGCCTTCTCCATACGCCAGGCTCGCGGCCGTCGGCTCATTCAGAATGCGAACCGCCTCCAGACCCGCCAGAGTTGCGGCCTCGCGCGTTGCTTGACGCTGAGCATCGGAGAAATAGGCGGGAACGGTGATGACCGCCTTCTGAACTGGCCGGTCGAGCTGGCTGCCGGCCCAGGAGGCAAGCTCGCGCAGAATCAGCGCCGAGATCTCCGGCGGCGTAAACTGGCGATCGCCCAGCGTGACGCTCTCGTTGCTACCCATCTTGCGCTTGATGCTGCGAATTGTGCGGTCGGGATAGAGCACCAGCTGATTGCGCGCCGCCTCGCCTACCAGCAACTCTCCCGACGGCGAAAGTCCCACCACTGAGGGCAGCATATTCTTGTTGCCCGAGCCGAGAATTGTGACCTTGCCATCGACGAATGCCGCTATCTCGGAGTTCGTCGTACCTAAATCGATGCCAACAATCAAATCCCCTAAATCGCTCATGCAGATTTCCTCTCGGGGTTGCGCGCCACCTTGACTTGGGCGGTGCGGTAGACTTCTCCGTTCCATTCGTAGCCGTTGCGGTACACCTCGACAACAGTTCCCTCGGGCACGGAGCTGGTTTGCTCAATATCGACAGCGGTCATGCGTTGCGGATCGAAGATTTTTCCTTGGCACGCAATCCGACTGACCTTCGAGTTCACGAGCGCCTCGTCCAGACTATCCAGGCTGAGGCTATAGCCGTGGGAAAGCGCGGCGAGAATCTCCTGCGAGTGGCGCGCATATCTGCCGCCCACGCCGAACCAGCGCGCCAGCCGCGGCAGCCGTATCGGAGCCAGCTCTTCGGCGGCGTTGCGTGCGGTGTTTCCTCCACGCTCCACCCGGTCCCGCAGATCGAGCAGAACATTGAGCGGAAGGTGAATCTCCTGCTTCCGTGCCTGCCGGGCTTCAGCCTGCTGCATGCGATCGTGTTCGACAGACGCATCTTCTACGTCGCCTCTTGCTTCAGCCGCGGATGCTTCCCGGCTCTGCGCGTTCTGCATGAGGGTTTCGTTCAACTGCTTGAAGGTCCGGCCCTGCAGCCGGACTTCCTGTGTAAGCGCGGTCATGGCCGCCCAAAGAGAATAAAGATCGCAGCCGTTGCTGCCTGGCTGCTCGCTTTCCAGCGGCGGAAGCGGATCTCCGTTCTCAAGCGCGGCGAGCAACTCGGCGGTCAGTCCCTGCGGTGGTTGTTCATCGGCCATCGCCCGGTCAAGCCATGCCTCGAAGTTGCGTACAATCCGTTCCCGCTCTTCAGTGGGAAATCCCGCGGAGGGATTATCGCCTTCCATTTCCATCTATCTTTCTTTCCTTGAGTACCGCCAGCCACGGGCCGGGGCCAACAAATTGTCGATCATTGTCCATGCCATCCAGCAGGGATTCCAGGCGTGCCTCCGGATTCACCGAAAACAGCGCGTGCTGCGCTCGCCTGCGCCGGTCGCGCAGGAGTTCATATGCGTCGCGAACCTGCTCGAACTCGGCCGGAGACCTGTCCGGCGGAAACTGCTTGAGTTTGGCCAGATAGGCAACTCGAATCTGCTCGTCCTCCGTGCCGGGGTCAAGGCCTAGCACGGCATAGGGATCGGAGATCGGCAAAGCGTTCCTGTTCATCGTTTCACCCTAAAACAAACAGCTCTGTTCCGGCGGCGAAGCCTTTGTTGTTTTATTATTCTTCTTGCTCCTGGACGACGGAAGTTCCGGCTGGGATCGTCTTTCACCCAGAATTCTGTCGAGAGCGATTTTGGGATTTTCGCCCCGGGCAAAGGCTTTTTTCAGTTCCTTCACGGCTGCGTCGGAAAGGCCCATAAGGTTCGCAATTCCCTTGATTAAATCCGGAATGGGAGAGATTCCGGAGCCTACGAAATCGTCCTCATCGTCCAAGTCGTCGTCGAAATCATCCTCCCCGTCATCGACATACTCATAGCCATCCTCCATCGGCTCGCCGCGTTTTGCCCGACATTTGGGGCAATCGCAGAGAGTATAGCCAAGGTCCTCGGCATACTTTGGCTCCAAGTTGGGTTTGTAGCCGGGAAACTGCTTCAGTGTCCGTTCTTCTTCCAGAATCTTGCCGAGCAACTCCGGCGAGACTGGACGGCTGGCCATCTTCGGGTCTACCTCCATATTAGATATGGCCCTCCCGCGTCCGTCCCATTGCTTCCCGCTCAGGCAATCCAGAATTCTTCCAACCAGTCCAGTGTTGCGCTCCCGCCTGGCCAGCTCCAGCGATGCCGTCAAGCAGCCCTCCGCCTGGAGAGATGCCCACTGCGGCAGCGAGCGGGCACGCAGAAAGAGAAACTCGGCGTTCGCCCCGCCCTTGGCCAGTCCCGCCACCGAGACGGCATAACCCAGTTCCGCTGAGTAGCTGTCCAAGGCCGCCTCGCCAAGAACCAGCATTTGGGCGGCATCCGCCGGGCAGTTGGGCAGGTTCAGCGCGGCAATCAATGGATCGTTCCATTCACGCGGCAGCAATATGGGAAGACCGGCCCACTCGCCCAGAACGTGGGCTCTGGCCGCGCCGGCCAGCAACTCGGCGGCAGGAATCTTGGCAACTTTCAAAGCCAGCACCGAGGTCGCAGAATCTATCTTCGCGGCCCCGGCCAAACTCGCCATCAGCAGATGCGCGGCCACGCTGCCTATCAACCTGTTCAGTTCGGCTTTCTGATCGTCCTGGACGGCCGTGTCGCGGCCAATCGCGGCTGCGCACCAACGCAGCGCCGCGGCCAGTGCGGCAATCTCCCCTGGCCGCACCTCGGGCACGGTCTCAATCTGTTCGATTCCGCCCAGCACCAGATGGGTTTTGCGCTGTTGCAGATGCCGTATGGCCGCAGAAAGCAACAGCCGCAGTTTCGCACGCCGCACCTCAGGATTCAGACGGTCTAGAGTCTCCGCTTCTTCCAGATACTTGAGCGATTTCTTGAATGCGTTGCGCTTTTCCGCCGATTCCGTCAGGTAAAGCAGCGGTTGAATATCCGCAGCCCGAGCCTCTCGCCAATGCTCCGCAACCTTGTCCGCCGCCTGCCAGGAACCGTTCTTCCGAGCCCAACGCAGCCACATCTGAAAGGTTTCCGGATGAGGATCGGCCTTGCAGGCACGTTCATACAGCGTCCCCGGTGAGGCCAGACCATCCTCCTCCTTGCTCCACTTGTCCGGTTTCCGATAAGAAGCCATCTCTTGCTTCAGGTCTGCGATGATTTCCGCGGGCGCCTTTTCGATCAATTCCGCCATGTGCAGCGCCAGAACGCCATCTTCCAGACTGCCTGCGGCAAACCAGTTCTCCTGTATTGCCTCGCGGCGAAAGTCTGCCCATACAGCGGCCGCTTCCGCGTCGGCGTCCAGATGCTGCTGGTCTTCCAGTGCGCTTGCCAGAAGGCGAAAGTAGTAAGCATTCCACCGTGGAGAACCGCCCACGGCCGCGTTGATCGCCGATTGCGGAATGTGCTGCAATCCACAACGCACCGCAATGTGCTGGCGCAGGCGTTCCCGCATCGCGGCGTCCCAGTGATCGCTGGCCGCCATCGCGGTCCGCGCCGCATCGAGAATTTGCTTCTGGTTCTTTCCCCGTAGTGCATCCTCCATCGACGTCAGAGCAGAGCGCAAAGCCGCGCCATGATCCCTAGCTGTAGCGATGAGCCTCTTTTCGGCCAGGCTGAACTTGGAATCGACGTCGGTCGCAGACTCCGCCGGAAGCATCGAGGTCAATGAAGGAATCAGGCGCGCGGGAACCGAATCGTCGGGAATCGTCCGGAGCCACCTGCTGCATTCTTCATCCTTGCGCCGGTAGTAGCTTGTGATCGCCCGGATCAGCGCCTTCCAAGGAGCCAGCGGGCTGCGCCGCGACACCTCCGGCAGCGCCAGAACCGCGTCCTCTACCGCTCCCTTGGTCACGGCCTGGAACGCGGTGGCCAGTGCCGATGCAGCCGTGCGCAGGGAATGTTCCGGCTGCAGGGATGAAACCGCGGCCAATGCAGGCAGGTCATGAATCCGTTGCCGGATGAATGTTTCGATGCATTCGCGGTCTTCCGCCGAAAGCTCTGGATCGGCGAGCGGTCTGACGACCTCCTCCAGTTTGCCATCCTGCGCGCATATCTCCCAACCGAGGGCCGCCAATCGCGGTAGAGCCGCAGGAAACCGTTCACGCACAATCCCCAGCAAGGCCTTGGCCTCCACGGCCATTCCCAGCTTGACCATATCTTCTATACGAGCCTGGTAGGCATCGGTCAACAGGGCTTCCGATTCCGCCGTTGCGCAGCGCTTGTAGATATCCTTTGCAAGCTGTAGAGCAGCCTTGGAATGCCGACCGGCAATCAGTTCCCGTACCCGCTCAATTTCTTCCGGCAACAGGCACGCGACCCCCTCATTGAGGACTGCGCTTGACGCTGAACCATTCTTCTTGTTTTCTTTTCGCGACATGGGATAAGACGGTCAAGGACAGTCTAAACGCTAGGGCCTCTTGCAAAAATCAGAGCACAACGTGATCTATGAGGCGGGGACAGCCGACTTTAGAATAGGGTTTTCGCTACCAACTCCAAAGTGGAAGGCGTCCCCACCGTATGCAGCTTACCGTTTCCGACATCCTGAATCAATTCCATCGCATCATGCAAGGCGTACTGTTCCCGGCGCTCCAGGAGCAGTTGGGACCGTTGTCCGAAAAGCACCGGCAACTGGCAGCGGTTCTGAGCATGATTGAGATTGAGGGGCTGGTCGCCTCCTGGCCGGGTGGCGTGGGCAGGCCAGGCACCGGCGTACCATCGCGCGGGCCTTTGTGGCCAAAGCGGTGTGCAACATGAGCACCACGCGGCATTTACTGGATCGTCGCCGCATCGGAACTTCCCAACGCCTGCACCCTTGTCGACTCTGTGGTCTTACATTCCATGCCCGCTCCCATGACGGGCGACAATGTAAATTACCGGTCGGAACATTAGCTTGACGCCAGACACTCCCAGGAGATTTACACCCTTGACCTGCGATTTCAGTAGGGTTAAACCACAGTCCCACGCGGAAAACCCTTTACAAATCAGGGCAAGACAAAGCTTGTACCATGTACCCCTGTGTGGTACATTGACTCGTAGTGGGCTGCGGAATGATTGTGGGCTTTCGGGACGACTGGTTGCGCGATTTCTTCGTCAAGGACCTCCGGACAAAGAAAATTCCCTCCGAATTGGAAGTCCGATTGTTCCGTAAAATCCAGATGATCGACGATGCAACCACGGACCAGGACCTGCGGGTGCCACCCAGTAACCGCTTTGAGAAACTGCATGGCAAACTGGAAGGACTCCATTCGGTCCGTGTCAATAAACAATGGAGGCTGGTCTTCCAGTGGGACAGTGGCCGTGGAGAAGCAAAGGACGTCTATCTGGACGACCACAGCTATCAGTGAGGTGGGACATGTTAGTGACGAAGCGCAAGCCGGCGGGCATAGGAGAAATCCTGGTCGAAGAGTTCATGAAGCCGATGGGGCTGACACAAGGCGTGTTGGCCGATGCAATGGGCGTGCAGCGCAAACACGTCAATGAACTGTGCAACGGACGCAGGTCTGTTACCGCGCCGACTGCACTTCTTCTTGCCCGTGTGTTTGGCAATGGTCCTGATTTTTGGCTGAACGTGCAGAGGCGCAGCGATCTGTGGAAGGCATTGCATTCGCCTCGCGAACGCGAGCGGATCAAACGCGCCCGACCGCTGACCATCGCCGCGTGACATGTGCGCCACCACAACTACGCTGCGGGAGGGCCGCGTGAGCTATGTTGTCCTGCTTTGATTTCGTACGAAACGGACAGCAGAATGTTCCTGTTTAAACGTCCGTTTACGCAGCCCCTAGCTACGACAGCAGCAGTTCGAGGTCCTCTGTACGCAAGTTGCGAATCAGGCTGTTGTCGGCGCCTATGATGGCCTCCGCCAAATCGCGCTTCGTCGCTTGCAGTTCCAGGACTTTTTCCTCGACGGTGTCCCGCGCGATCAGACGATAGGCGAAGACCTGTCGCGTCTGTCCGATGCGGTGGGCCCGGTCCACGGCCTGCGCCTCCACGGCCGGGTTCCACCACGGATCGAGAATGAACACATAGTCGGCGGCGGTCAGGTTCAACCCCAGACCGCCAGCCTTCAAACTGATCAAGAAAAGCCGGCAGGCGGGGTCTTCCTGGAAGCGCGCGACCCTCGTCTGCCGGTCGTGCGTCTGGCCATCCAGATACTCGAAAGCGACCCCTTCGCGTTCGAGACGCAGGCGGACGATCGCCAGCAGACTGGTAAATTGCGAGAAGACCAGCGCCTTGTGCCCCTCGTCGAGGACCACGCGCAGTTGCTCCAACAGCACGTCGAGCTTGGCGCTGGAGGCTTCCAGATGTTTAGGATCGAGGAGCCCGGGATGGCAGGCGGCCTGCCGCAAACGCAGCAATGCTTCCAGTACCTGGATTGTTGACCTCTCCAGTCCTTCATTCTGAATCCGCCGCAGTAAGGAATCGCGATAGTGCTGGCGCAATTCGGCGTAGAGCTTATGTTGCCCAGGCTCCATTTCACAATAGATCGTCTGCTCATACTTCGCAGGCAGCTCGCGGACCACCTGTTCCTTGGTGCGGCGCAACAGAAACGGCCGCAGCGCGCGGGCCAGCAGCTTGCGGGTGTCTTCATCGGGCTTGCGCAAGGCCCCGCCCGCCAGTTGCATTACGCTTGCCGCCCCGAGCATGCCTGGGTTGAGAAATTCAAAGAGCGACCAAAGCTCCCCCAAATGGTTTTCGACCGGCGTGCCGCTCAAGGCCAGACGGTTCGTTCCATGCAGCAGACGCACGGCCTTGGCCGATTCCGTGTTCGCATTCTTGACGGCCTGGGACTCGTCGAGGACCACATAGTCGAACGCGATCTGCTGGAGACGCAAGGCATCGCGTCGCAACGTCCCATACGTGGTCAGCACCAGATCGTAGGCGGCCAAGTCCGTGTCATTGCGGGACAGGCCCGTGTAATCCAGAATGCGAAGCTGCGGCGTGAAGCGCGCCGCCTCCTGCTTCCAGTTGAAGATCAGCGATTTGGGGACCACCACCAGCGAAGGCCCTGCAATCTCGCCTTGGACACGTAGCTCGCGCCGCGTTTCCAGCAGCGCCAGCACCTGGGCGGTCTTCCCTACGCCCATATCGTCGGCCAGACAGCCGCCAAACCGAAATCGCCACAGAAAATGATCCAGCCAAGGCCCTCGCGTTGATACTCCCGCAATTGCCCCACGAACCCCGCCGGTTGTGCAGCGGCTTCCACCCCCCGGAAGCGCCGCAATTCCTCGCGCAGGTCGGTGAAGGTTGCAGCGCAGTCCGCCTGGGGCTCGGTGGCGAGCATGGCATCGAGCGACCCAACCTGACTTTGGCGAAAGCGGACGTGACCGTCGTTGAGCGCGCCCATTCCGGCGATGGGGCCGATCCGGCGCAGCCACTCCTCCGGCAGCATGCCGTAAGAGCCATCATCGAGCAGGACCATGTTGTTGCCACGGCGCAAGGCCTCCAGCAATGCGGGAAGACCTGCCTTGCTTTCTCCGTATTCCACGTCGCCGCGCAGTTCAAACCAATCCACACCGCTCGAAACCGCAAGGTGAAACTCGCCCGGACGCCGAAAGAGTTTCCCGTCGGCTTCCACATGCCAGCCCTTCTCCACCAGCGAGCGCACAATGCGTGGCAGCTTGGTTGGCGCCAGCTCTCGCGCCAGTTCCCTGCCCCAGGTCGAAGCTGGATATTTGACTCCAATTTCATCGAGCAGTTCGCAGGCGGCCTTTTCCGCTGCGCCATCACGGCGCATCAGCCTTCGCGTGGAGGCATCGTAGAACCCTTGCGCCATGGTCTTCTCCGGCACCAATCGCCCTTCGTACTCGAAGGACAACTCCGCCTTCAGCCGTTCTCCTCCGTAATGCGAACGCGGCTTGGAAATCCGCAGGCTGGGACGCGGCTGGGGCGTCGCTTCCTCGTATTGCAGCTCCTCGGGCATCTGCAGCGGCGGCAGTTCAGCAGAGCCGAGCAATTCGGTCAGAAATGCGTCCAGGTCTGCCTCTGGCACTTCGATGGATTTCTCTCTGCGAAGGTAGGGGATCCATCGGAACGATTTCTCTTCCGTATGCAGCGCCACGCGGTCATGCGTGAACAGAAAGCCGCCGGAGGTGACCTGCACCGGCGCGCTCACATCCATCCGCTCCTCCCCGCGATGGAAGACCCCGCCCAACGTCCATCCTCCGGCGCCGCTCCGGCGCAACTCCAGGGCGAATGCCCAGGGAGGGCCATCGTCCCACGCCAGCACCACCATTCCTTCCCCGCCCTTTGCATGCGGCAGATAACAGCGCCCAGTGCAAACCACCCGAGGCAGGAGCGTGCGCGCCAAAACTGGAGAAAGGAGAAACGAGCTTGGACCCGAATCGTAGGTGTCGAGGTAGTACCCGGAATACTGTTTCCCCCCAAGCAGTGCGGACAATATCTCACGGTCCTCGGGGAGTGGCAGGAGCGAAATCAGGAAACGCTTCATGGCAAGCGGCCTGGGGCCGCTCCAGTCGCCATTTTTCTTCCGATCACGCGATTCCAGGGACAGGACCGCACTGACACCGTCTCCGGAAACACTCACGATGTAAAGGACTTCCCGCTTTGCCGGCCAGGCGTCTGTGGAATGGGTGTCCCAGGCGTCGGCACTGGAAATCTCGCTGATGCGCCTCTTCCAGTCATCTGGCTTACGGGACGGCATGGCGGCCGCCTCGCTCTTCTTCAAAACGGGGAATGAAGCCGGAGAAACTCTGCCGCCCACATGCTCGGCTATCTCATCAAAGAAATCGTCCATGTCCAGCATCACTTCCGTTGCCGACACGACCTCGCTGAGGTGTCCTTTCGCAGCGGCGGCCAGAATCGCTGCCCACAGGTGCTGGCACGGAACGCCTCTTTCCACAGGACCGTTGCAATCGCAATAAACGATAAGCCTGCCGTCCGTCCAGTACAGGTTTACTTCATGTGCGTAATGTGCGTACGTTTCCTTGACCTCTGCCTCGACCTCCAAATCCGAGCCATAGCGGATGGTGACGCGATGCTGCCAGAAGTCTTGCTGACCTCGCGCCCGAATGCTCGCAGTGAAATATTTGTCCAGTTTCGTCGCAAGATTCATGCGTCAACGGCCCAGAGAAATTTCATTCCCATTCATTCTATCTATTCAAAATGCTCCACCAAATTTTGCCCTTGCAATTATCAAGAGCATGCAGAGTTATGGGGTGGCATAAACTGTGGGGATGAAATGGATACTGAAGCTGGTTGGTGTATACGTGAAAACCCATCATCCGCGACCGGAGCGCAATCCAGGGGTCGCGGGCAATGTGCTCGATGACGAGAGGGATGCAACACGTTTTGCTTTCGTGCGCAGCGGAAGCCCTGAAGCGCTCAGTCCCCATCAAAATAGGCTAATTTGTCGCTGGCCCTCGATCCATTCCTCTAGAGTGGGCAGAGCCAGATCCTCACTCACCTCTTTTCGCAAGAGTTGTAGCGCCAGCATTAACTTTTGCGGTTGAGGTACTTTGCAGAACAGCGGATCTGTGCGCGACCGTTGCGCGGCGATCTCTTTGATCCGTCCGTCCAGTTCTTTCTTCGGGTATCTCGCTTCGACTTCAGCTTGAACCTGCTGATCTCTCCATTCAATATAGTGTGATTCGAGAATCATCTTTTGGGACTCGCGTTCCCTCTCTTTCTTGCTGCGCTCCTCTTGGTCGCGCCGGCGGCGACTGGTAATAAATTGCGAGGGTATTGGAAGGCCATTCTCAATGGAGTAAATGATGAATCCAGCAGGATTGGTTATCTTTCCATGGTGGTCATTGGCCAGCTGAGAATCTGCATATTCAATTTGATCGACGATTACCTCGGGATCATAAGTTTGCGCCAAGGCCTGCGCCTTCGCTGGTAGAACACCGTGCTCAATCAGACGATTGATTGCTGTCTGTTGCGCATCTGTGACTCCTCCGTCATTAGATTTTTTGTCGGCCAACTGCCTTCGTTGGGACGCAGCGAGCACGCGCAATAATTCCGACCCGGGTGACAGCACGATCTTGTAACCCTGCTTGGATGTCATTGGCTGGATGTCCCATTTCGAGAGATATTTAATTCTCACGAGTTCGTCCAGCGACAGACCGATCGTACCCTTGATTTTAGAAAGGTGCTCATAGGTTTGAATGTTGAGAAGAGTACAAAGTTCGGCGTAATCTTTCTCAACTTGCCTACCTTGGCTCGCATGGAACCATACATGAAGGTTCCCAAAGAGTCCCTTTGCGGTGGGACGTTTCAGTTGTTTGTAAGCATTGAAATCCTCAGGTATGACGTAGCGCAGATTCAGATTTTCGAGCAACCAATCTTCCATGACGACTTCATAGCGCTCGTGCCTCTCTGTGTTATTTAGTTCGCTCGTGCCGATCCGCTTAAAGCTTCTAAAAACATGCAATACCTCGTCCGTATAGCTCTTTTTAGATGCTTTATACACTGTGCGCTCCGACGTGATGGTAGTGTCGGCCATCCTCTTGCCCCAATTCAATATCTCTTCATAGATGGCCCCGCCTGGCGTCAGGCCTAATTCCTTGATCAATCGATATCCAGTGAAACGGATTGGATTGGAAATATTTCCATTCTTCGCGTGTTCCTCGCTTACAATTTTCAAAAACGCTAGGAACTTGTCGCGATCAACTGTGGATGGTAGTCCTAAAAGTTCCGAGCCACGAAATTCAGCTGCTACCTTAACGCGCTGTCCATCGCGAACTACCATTTGCTCTATACGTCGAGTGGATTTGGTCGGTAGCCGCGTATCATGCGCGCCGAAAAATCCGATACTTAACAAATTTTTCTCAAAACGAACCATGTCAACATCAACAGATATTGGCAATAATGTTGGTTCGGTGGAATGAACTGTTTTTTTCGCCATTCTGCCTCATTGCGTTGCTGTTGTTGGTATGAATACTATAAGAAATAGCAGCAACTATGAAAGCAAATAAGAACCTTCGATTCCCGCATAACTATGATTGCAAATGAGATGGAAGGCAATTTTTGCCAGCCAGCTACGTCATACTTGCCAGCTAACTCCGATCATCATGCCACCCAACTCCGAAGGCTGAGTTCCAGCCGACTGCGATATACCTTCCAGCCAAGATCGACAATATTGCCAACCAACTCCGATATTTCTGCCAGCCCACTCCGATACATTCCTTCAATCAATCTTTCGGAGGGGGATGCCGCGCTGCCAAATAAACGGGCCACCTTTGGATTGATACGAGGAGATAGTTACGTAGCCGGCTGGCAGATCAAAAGCTATCCAACCTATTTTCAATGGCTTACATATCAACAGCCAATTGCCGACCGAGGTCCTGGTCGCGTTCAACCCACCTTTTCGTACTTTGGGAGCAAATAGACGGTCGTAGTCGGCTGGCAGTATTATTTATGAAGTGGTTCATTTTCAGTAAGATACCTGTTTTTTCCAGCCAGCTACGTATGCGGGATGGAATATATCGTGTAGACCTGGTTCTCAAAGTCGAAGCTCGGCTATCGTAGTCAGTTGGCAGTTGTGAGCGTAAAGGTATTCATTTCAGATGTATGTCCCGAAGTTTTACAGTCGACTACGTGTTCTTCGTCAGCGGTAAGATCATTGTTGAAGTCACTCAAAAATTGGGTAAGTGCTTTCGTAAAAACCTCTCCTATCCACGTTTTTTCAGTGATATGAGCCCTATTCTGCCAGCCCGCTACGTTTCTCAATGCAGCCAAGGAGCTCTGACGCCTGCTCGATCCTATATGCGATTGTTCGTAGTTGGCTGGCAGGATCTGAGATAACATCTTTATGCTCATAGAGATGGAGGTTCTTTGCCAGCCAACTACGTTATCTTAACTGTTCTTCATGGGAGCCATAACTTTGGCGCTCCATGAGGGAGACAAGATCAAATTGTCGTAACCAGCTGGCAAGATCAGTACAACTGACCTGTTTCCAGGCCCTACGCGATCTTCGTGCCAGCCAGCTACGTGCTTTTGGATCATTCTCCAGATAGTTGCTGGTCTCCGAAGAATCCATAAATTGTTATTCTCCTGCAATCTCGCCGATTCTGTTTTGTTTTCAACGCGGTAGTCCTAGCCTGCCAGCTAGCTACGTGGCACCTCGCCTGGGTTGCCATTGCGGATACGGGGTGTCGCCGGCACTGGTCTCGAACGTAACCGATGCGGTGATCGAAGAAGTCAAAGCATGGCAGACGCGACCGCTGGATGCGGTCAATTCGATCATCTATCTGGATGTGCTGGTGGTGAAGATGCGCGGCGACGGGCGGGTGGAAAATCGCGCAGTGGTACGTGGCCATCGGCATCACGCTGGCGGGGATGAAGGAAGTGCTGGGCCTCTTGTCTGGCGTCGACTTTTCTTTCCGACCAGGAGTTTTAATTGTCGCCCGTCAGCCTCTGTACCTCGGCCAACGAAGGGGCGAAGTTCTGGTATTGGATTGCTTTGCCCCAGTCCGGAGTTGGGCTCGGTTTTTTCTCCGCCAGTTGCGCCTCCATCCAGCCCTCGTGACAATCTATACAACCACCGCAAGGGCTGCTTGTGCAGAGGGGGTAGTGCGCCCGCAGGCCTGAAAACGGACTCGTGAATTTCAAAATCGCCGCCGTTTGCGCATCGGCCGCTGCTAAATCAAGCACCTGTGGAGAGGTTCCTTAACTTGAACGTAGGACAATTCCCTTCCTGACAACTCGGACGAACGGATTACTTTGGATCGGCCGCTACTGCTCCAAGCCGAGCGAGATTTCTAGGCGTTCTGCGTTCTAACCTTCTGGTCTCCTTTAAACATCTGTTATTGCGCGATTGCGTAAAACATATTTTATTGGTGGCTTTTCCGAATCGGAGTAGGCTTTGGGAGAAAACAACAGAAAAATCTTTTCACTGAGAGTCAGGTCCGGCCCGGTACCCTTGAGACTCGCCCTTAATAAATATTCTTCCATGGCGCGAATCAGAATGCCTTAATGCACTTGACTGTACATGCCATGTACAGCACATGTATAAGACATGCACCGTGCATGCGCATGGTATGTATTTGATCAGACAATACACTTTATGACGTGAAGAGGTTTGCCATAACAAGACTTTGCGGGTATTGTAATGGCAAGCGATGACATGAAGGCACTTGTTATGTTTAGGCATGTCTTGCCAAGACTTATCAACTCAACGTATTTATTTGAAACAAAAGACGAAGGAGCATTGAATGCCCGTCATCTGTACAGCCAACCCAAAGGGTGGGAGCGGTAAAAGCACCTCAACGCTTGTCCTCGCCACAACAATTGCGGCTACCGGAGCCTCAGTTTGTATCATTGATGCTGATCCCAACCAGCCAATTTTCGATTGGAGACAGCGTGGCTTCTCGAAGTCGCCCGTAACTATCGTAGGGGGAGTGAAAGAGGACACCATTATTCACATCATCGAAGATGAAGCCGCAAGACACCAGTTTGTTTTCGTCGATCTAGAAGGGACCGCGAGTCTGCTGGTATCTCGTGCCATCGCGTTCTCAGACTTCGTGATCATACCGATCCAGGCGAGTGCAGTGGACGTCCGTCAAGCCGCGAAAGCCATTCAAGCAGTCCGCAACGAAGAGAAAATCAGGCAGCGCTCAAATCCTAATGCCACCATTCCGTACCGGGTTCTTATGACACGCACACCTGCACCTGGGGCACCCGTCTCCAGATCGCAACGCCAGCTCGAGACCGAAATTGCCGAAAGCAGTACCCTGCGATTCAAAACGAGCTTGGCTGAACGACAGGCCTACAAAATGATGTTTAGCGAGCGGCTTGCTTTAGATGAGCTTGCCGGCGCTGGGAACCTCGAAGGCGCGGTCGCGAATGCAACGGATCTCGTCAACGAATTCCTCGTCACGCTCACATCCTTGGAAACTGGACAGGAGGTAGCATAATGGCTGATTTTGGATTGAAATCCGAGGAGCGGAATGTTCCAAAACCCCAGGTGAACGTTGGCTTGATTTCCAACATAAAGCCAAGGGAGGTTCCACGTCCGACCGCACATATTGAAGAGAGTGATCGAGCAGCAGAGGCTACCGGATTTACCAGCAGGGAGCCGGGACCGAAAGTCGAACCATACATCCGTCCGCTCTTGGGAAAACGCAAGCCAGAACAGCGCTACCCTTTGTCATTGATGCCGACAGTTGAGACCAGACTTCGATTCAACGCTTATGCTAAGAAGCATAATCTTTCCTTGCCCTTGGCCTTAGAACGGCTGCTGGACGAAAGCGAGTCGCTGGCAACAATGCGGGGTGAACGATAGCGCGATTGCCGCACATCAGTCTGCTCTGGCACCACTTAAATCGGCGGTCAGGCCGGACAGTTCGTTTGCCACTGGAATTTGGCCTGTCGTTTTGACGCGTATTCTTGAGAACGTTTCTCCTTGATGCAGCAGCAGAATTCCTTTGCGCGCGAGCTCCAGCAAAGCAAGAAACAAAGCTGCCCGAGCGGCCACGCTCGGTTGAAGCTCGAACCAGTCGAGAGTTGAGACCGCTCCGCAAGAGGGAACTGCCGCGAGCCTTTCCACGATCCAGCCAATCTGATATGCAACCGAGGCGTTTTGTTCGACTGCGTCCTCGAGGGAAGCTGCAGCTCGTGCGGCTTCCAGTGCCCTCCGCGTTGCGTCGAGGACATCGGCAATGGTTCGATCCTCGGCGGGCTGATCGAAAATCGAATCACGGCACCCGATCGAGGCCCCTCCGGAGCCGTGCCGCGGGTTCTGGCCTCGGCCCCGCAGAAACTCGGTCGCGGCGGCCAAGGCGGCAGGATCGAGAACGGCGCGCCGCAATTCTTCCCGCGGGGCCGGACCGTCGGACTCAGGGCAGGGAAGCAGACTCCGCGATTTCAAAAGCACCAGCCAGGAAGCGACTTCGACAAACTCCCCGCCGAGGTCCGCATCGATCTCTTTCGCGGCCTGGATATAGGCCAGGAATTGACGCGTAATCTCCACCACCGGCAGTTCGTCGATCGACCAGTCGTTGCGCCGCACCATGGCCAGCAGCAGATCGAACGGTCCCTCGTAGCGCGGAAGAGAAAGGCAAAGCCGCGAATTCGTTGCCTCGGTCATGTTCCCGTCCTTACGCGGTTGCGGCCCGGTCCTCGAATGTTTCCCCCGGTCCCGTCCCCGGCGCCGGATCTAGGTCCGCTTCCCGTCCGGAGTCGAGGGCCGCGGCGAACGCGGCAAAGTTGCTGGAGGCGGCCTGGGCCAAGCCCAGAATGCGGCCCAGCAGGTCCTCGGGAGAGGAAAACGCGATCGTCATCTGGCCCGGGGCCGAGAGGGTTGCGCCGGCCGGCAGGGAAGTCTTCTGGTGGCGGGGCCGGGACGGGGCGGGGATGCGTCGCGGCCGCTCTGCCGATCGCAATCCGTCCAGCTCCTCGACCACGCGGGATTTCCGGATGGCCTCGGCGGCATAGCCGCGCGGTCCGGCCAGACGGTCGAGTTGCAGCAACAGGTCCTCGCGGCGGACGACTGCGGCTGGACCCACCCGGTAGCCGCCCAGTCCGCGCATGAGGTTGTTGGCCTGGCGGGGCCCGACGCCGAAGAGACCCTCGATGGTTTTGCGGTCCAGGAACGGAGCCGAGAGGGCCGAGACCGTGGCTCGGATTTTGGTCAGATCGGCGTGCCATCTGGGCTTGGCGGGCATGGAGAGAGGATACCACAAGAACCACGTGAATACGTGGATACGCAAAATAAAGATACGATAGGACGCCTGATAAGAAGAGATTATCAGGCGTTGTATATTAGAATGGAAGAAATTGCCGTTTTTGCCGCTGGATGAGCCCGAGCCAAACCCACAGGTTAAATTCCACGGAAAACGGCCCTCTGGAGGTCCCGATGCGCGGTATTCCCGAAATCCTGCCTCCCGTGACGGACCTTGCGTCCGACGTCCCGCGGCGGCAGCCCTCGGCCAGCCCTCTGGCCCTGCGCCCCTTCCGTGCCGATGACCCTTTATATGAGACCGCCCGCTCCGCCACCGAGTTTATCGGGGCCGCCAAGGCGGACGCCACCCATCGGGCCTACGAGTCCGACTGGCGAGACTTCGAGTCCTGGTGCCGCAGGCATGGACTTTCCTTCCTTCCCGCGCAGCCGGAAACGGTGGCGCTCTACATCAGTGCCCTTGCCAAACCATCCAATGGTGACCAACCTCGCAAGCCGAGCACCATCACCCGGCGGCTGACCGCGATCGCCACCCGGCACAAGGCGGTGGGCCTGGATTCTCCGGCCGCCATGCGGCACCCGCTGGTCTCGGACGCGCTGCATGGCATTCGCCGCACGCTGGGCACCGCGCCCGCCATGAAGAAACCGCTGACCCGGGAGAAGATCGTCCAGATGATCGCGTCGCTCGAGGGTCCGATCGCGGCCGCGCGCGACAAGGCGCTGCTACTGGTGGGCTTTGCCGGCAGCCTGCGCCGGGCCGAGCTGGCGGCCCTGCGGGTCGAGCACATCCAGCGCCACCGCAAGGGGATCACCCTCGCCATCCCGCAGTCGAAGACCGACCAGGAAAAGAAGGGAAGGGAAGTGGAGATCCTGTACGGGGTCCACGACCGCACCTGCCCGGTGCTGGCCCTCGACAACTGGTTGAAAATCGCTGGCATCCAGGACGGCTACGTCCTGCGCCGGGTAGGGCGGCACGGCAACGTGGGCGACGCCCTCGACAAGGACTCGATCGGAAGAATTGTGAAGCGGCTGGTGGGCCGCGCCAACATCGGCGATCCGGCAGACTACGGCGGACACTCGCTGCGCGCCGGCTTCGTCACCGAGGCCTCGGCCAACGGGGCCACCGACCGCGAAATCATGAAACAGACCGGGCACAAGACCGTCGCCATGGTCCATCGCTATGCCCGCGAGGACCAGGCTGACCGGCAGAGCGCGGAAAGTAAGCTTGGGCTGTGAGAACGGAGGAGGGATGAATGGAAATCTTTGAACTGAAGCCGTACATCGAAGCGATGCTGATGGCTGCGGACCGTCCGGTAACGCTGGAGGCGCTGGCCCAATCTTTGGATGTCACAGAACAGGAGATCGACGCGGCGCTCCAGGAGTTCGAGGCGGACCTTCTCGCTGCTGATCGCGGCGTACAGGTGCGGCGACGGGGGCGCGGGGTGCGCCTGGAGATGAAGCCCCGATATGCCGATCGCATCGGGCGCCTGCTGCCGGAACGGAAGGAAAAGCCGTTGAGCGCCCAGGCCCTGGAAACGCTGGCCATTATTGCCCTGAAGCAGCCGGTCGCCCTGGGGGACATCAATGCGATTCGCGGCATTGAGAGTGCGGGGACGGTGCAGACGCTGCGGAATCGCAAACTGATTGCGCGCCAAGCCCGCCTGGGCCCACGGCGGGAGAAGCTCTGGCGGACCACGCAGATATTTCTCGACACCTTCGGTCTTGCCGATCTTGAGGAACTGTACAAAGCAGGCCGGATGGAAGAGGTCTTCGCGCCCGTCTACAGCGCCGAAATGGGTGTCGAAGAGGGAGCAGATACCTACGATCATACGGAAATGGATGATCGAGACACACCCTGAAGCGGAATTGCGTATGTAGGCCCTCGCGGTTGTGCTGGGGCTGACCAAACCTGAAGCAAAAAGGAGGAACCGGCATACGAAAATGTGTTTTTATTCGCATGAAGGGCCATGAGTCGCGCGCTTCATACCTGTTCTGGTATAATCAGTCAGTGCATGCCACCGGGAAACCGCTTTTCTGGATCGGGAGCAGTAAAAAGGACTTGATGACACTTCCGATTGGCGTGCGGAAGTTCTTCGGTCACGCACTGAACTTCGCCCAGAACGGCGAGCGGCATGACGCGGTGAAGGTGCTGAAGGGCTTCGGAAGTGCAGGGGTGCTGGAGGTGGTCGAAGACGATGCGGATGGAACGTATCGGGCCATCTACACCATCAAGTTCAAAGAAGCCGTGTTCGTCCTGCAGTGCTTCCAGAAGAAAAGCAAAAGCGGGATCGCCACGCCCAAGAGGGACATGGAGATCATTCACGCCAGGCTGAAGCTGGCCGAGGCGCTGGCAAAGGAGATACGAGATGGTAAACCGCGTCCTTAACGGTATTGAAATCGAAACTGGCTCCGGCAACGTGTTTTTCGACCTGGGGTTGCCCGATGCCGAGCAGCTTAAAATCAAGTCCGGCCTGGTCATCGAAATCACACGCGCAGTGCGGCGTCTCGGCCTGACACAACAGGAAGCGGGACGACGGATGGGTATGCCGCAACCCAAGGTTTCCGGCCTGATGCGCGGCGATTTTTCCAACCTGTCGGAACGTAAGTTGATGGATTGTCTGAACCGCCTCGGCTACGACATTGAAATCAAGTTGAGCCCAGCCGCCGAGCCAGTCGGACGCCGAACGCTGGCCATAGCTTGACCAGGCGGGCCGCATGGAAGAGGTCTTCGCACCCGTCTACAGCGCCGAGATGGAGGAGGAGTTGGCCAGGGAAGGACCGCTGGATGCGGTCGTGTCCCAAAAAGATGGGGGAGGCATTCCGGGAGCCTGGAGATGAAGCCCCGATATGCCGATCGCATCGGGCGCCTGCTGCCGGAACGGAAGGAAAAGCCGTTGAGCGCCCAGGCCCTGGAAACGCTGGCCATTATCGCGCTGAAGCAGCCGGTCGCCCTGGGGGACATCAATGCGATTCGCGGCATTGAGAGTGCGGGGACGGTGCAGACGCTGCGGAATCGCAAACTGATTGCGCGCCAAGCCCGCCTGGCCCACGGCGGGAGAAGCTGTGGCGGACGAAGCAGGTGTTTCTGGACACCTTCGGTCTGGCCGACCTTGATGAGCTTTACCAGGCGGGCCGGATGGAAGAGGTCTTCGCGCCCGTCTACAGCGCCGAGCTGGAGGCAGCGGCCAGGAAGGACCGCTGGATGCGGTGGAAATCCAAGAAGATGAGGAAGGGAAGGAACTCGCCGAGGGATCCATGCATGCCTGGTCCGCACATGCATCGGCGAGTCCGCTCGGGCCCTGTCCCGCCGATAAGAGGCATGAAGGCAACACGAGGAAATAGAAGCCCTTGGCCGGTCCCAACGCATCGCCTGCACTGTCCATGCGGCTGGATTTGAGTAGGCATGGAGGTCGAGAAAATCAACCACGGCAAGGCCGGTTG
>JAJXZK010000279.1 GCA_021780095.1 Acidobacteriota bacterium
GGAGATTCCCGCCGACTTCGGTCCGTCGGTTGTGACCATTGGAAATTTCGATGGGGTGCACCGCGGGCATCAAGTGGTGCTGCGGGACGTGATTGCGCGTGCGCGCGCGCTGCATACCCGCTCGATTGCGGTCACCTTCGACCCTCATCCGGTTCGCCTCCTGCGCCCCCAGATTCCGCTGCGCCTGATCACCCAGCAGGAACAAAAGCTCGCCTGGCTGGCGCATTCTGGTATCGATGCGGTGCTGGTTCTTCCCTTCACTCGGGAACTCTCTCGACTCACGGCACGGGAGTTTGCGCGCACGATTCTCCAGCACTCCCTGCGTGCCGTTGAGGTACATGAGGGAGAGAATTTTCGCTTTGGCGCCGATGCCGGTGCGGATGTGAACGAATTGTCCTCTCTGGGCGAACAATTTGGGTTCAAGGTTCATGTCCATTCCCCGACGCATCGAAGAGGAAAGGCTGTCTCCAGCAGCGCTGTGCGCAGCGCGATCGCGTCCGGAAACATGCGTATCGCGCGCCAACTTTTAGGTAGACCTTTCGAGATAATTGGGGCACCCGCCCCCGGGCGCGGATACGGATCGCGCTACACGGTTCCCACGATCAATCTGGCGCCATACGCAGAACTACTGCCGGCCAATGGCGTGTACATCACCTGTCTCCACGTGAATGGAGAAAGGTTTGAGTCGGTCACCAACGTCGGCAATCGTCCCACATTCGGAGAAGATTCGTTTGCCGTGGAAACCCACATCCTCGATTTTCATCCCATCCCAATCGACGAATCTACACAAGTTCGACTTCTCTTCCTGGACCGCCTGCGCGCTGAAATTTCGTGGCCGTCGCCCCAGGCGCTGAAAGAGCAGATTGGCAAAGACGTCGCGCGTGCTCGACACTATTTTGCGCTGTATCAAACCCTGTTCGAGCTCAACTCCGAGGCATAATCCAATTGAAATGCGGTCCTTTTGACCGCTGAAAAAGGAATGGCCCGAAAAATGCCACCTTCGGGCCAAGCATATTTCGTGGAAACATTGCGATGTGGCGACTACGCCGCGGTTTGCGCCTCTTGATTCACGCTCTCGGAAATCTTCGTGAGCTTCTCGTCTGCCGCTTTTTCCTCCTCCAACGTCTCTTCAAGCAGTTCGACGATATCTGTCTTGCCCAACAACTCCGCGAAGGAGCGGACCGACCCATATCCTGCGATTTCGTAATGTTCGACCCGCTGCGCTGCAGCAATTAGTGCCGCATCCCGAATTGGACCCTTTTCAATCTCCTGAATGACCTCCGAGCCTTCCTCCAGAACACCCTTCATGCCCTCACAAGTTTTACCGGTGCCCCTCTTTCCAAGCTTCTGAAAAATTTCTTCCAGGCGTTCTACTTGACCCTTCGTCTCTTGCAAGTGGCTATCGAATGCAGCTCCCAATTCCTCGGCAGACGAAGCTTTCACCATCTTCGGTAAGGCCTTGGTGATTTGCTTTTCGGCGGAATACAGATCTTTTAATTCATCCAGAAAAAGATCCTCAATGGACTCGACTTTCATAACGTGCACCTCCGAGCTGCGGAAATTGACATCCTTACCTTGCTAGGATGCCGCAGCGGTGCGGGCGCTGCCCATGCGCTTCAAGGAACATTTGATGCGGATGGATCCTTGGCCGCAGGCACCGCCGGAGAGGCAACGGCGGCCGCCGCCGGGGCTTCACCGGGAAACGCTTCGTTCGGATGACCGTCAATCGCCGTCCGCATGAAATCTACCCAGATGGGCAACGCCACTCGGGCTCCCGTTTGCTTGTCGCCCAAGGTTTGGCGATCATCGTATCCGACCCAGACGCCGCAGGTGACGGACGGCGAAAAGCCCAGAAACCAGGCGTCTGTAAAGTCATTGGTGGTACCCGTTTTTCCGCCTAGAGGATGATGCAGCTGGCTCACCGTCGCTCCGGTCCCCTGACGCGTCACCGCCTCGAACAATTGCATCATCTGGCGGGCTGTCTTTTCGTCGGTGGAGACGTGTACGTCGGGAGTGTCGTCCCACAAAACCTCTCCCTCGGCTGTGGTCACCCGATGGATAAAGTGAGGGGTCAGACGGATGCCGTCATTGGGAAAGCTGCTGTAAGCCGCCACCTGCTCGATCAGGCTGATCTCCGCCGCACCCAGCGCAATCGGCAGAAACGTGGGGATGTCCGTCGTGACTCCAAAACGATGCGCGGTCGCAATCACCTTGTGGATGCCGATATGGTCCGCCAGCTTCAGCGCTGGAATGTTTAAGGAATCGGCAAAGGCGCGTGTCAAGGTGATATTTCCCAGCCAGCGGTGTTCATAATCATGCGGAATATACAGGCCAGACGCCGTGCGGAACGTGGTGGGACCATCGAGAATCAGGGTGTCCGGCTTGAACCCGTCCTCCATTGCCGCAGTGTAGTCATAGGCTTTAAAAGACGAGCCAGTTTGGCGCTTTGCCTGCGTGGCTCGATCGTATTGAGAAAGATTGAAATCGCGTCCCCCAACCAGCGCAAGAATGTCACCGCTGGGATTGTCGACCGCCATCAGCGCAGCCTGTACGCCACTGTCTTCTTCCAGCGTGGCGTAGAGCAAATTGCCACCTGCCGCCGCGAACGGCAATGGCGGGTTCGCAGCAATTTTGTTAGCCGCTTGCGCTCCCGCCGTCCCGGGCCGAATCTGCACATACACAATATCCCCGGGTCGAAGGATATCGGTGGCTAATTCCTTCTTCGTCCATGCCCAACCTTCGGGAGCAATGATCGCGCTCGTATTCTCGCCGACGCGCACCGTCACTTCATAGGGCAACACTTCTGTCACGACCCCGTGAATGTAGGCTCCAGGAACAGCCTTTACGTTCCAGTCGGGATGCCGGAAGGCGTCGATGGAGCTGCCGGCGGCAATTACATTCAGCAGGTTGCCGCGCCAGCCGCGACGCCGTTCATAGGCAGCCAACCCATCCAAGACGGCTGCATTCGCGGCTTGTTGCAGCCTCAAATCCAATGTGGTGAAGACGCGCAGGCCCGATTGGTGCACCATATCCGACCCGAACCTCTGGTCCAGTTCTTTGCGAACTTCCTCGACAAACCAGGGCGCCACCGTATTCGGAGGCGATTCAATATGCAGCCCCAGCGGGCTCGCCTTCGCTTCCGCGGCCTGCTGCGCCGTGATAACACCATCCTCCAGCATGGCGTTCAACACCAGATTGCGCCGATCGAGCGCCCGTTCCGGATGATTCACCGGGGAGTAATACGACGGACCGCGCGGCAGAGCAGCCAATAGAGCCCCCTCCGGCAAGGTCACATCGCGCGCATGTTTGCTGAAGTAGTATTCGGATCCAGCCTCAAACCCATACACACCCTGACCCAGATAAATTTGGTTCGCGTACAAGGTGAAAATCTGTTGTTTGGTAAAGTTCCGCTCAATCTGAATCGACAGCAGAACCTCCTGCAGCTTGCGATGAAAGGATCGCTCTGGCGAAAGGAACAGGTTCTTCGCCAACTGCATCGTTAACGTGGAAGCGCCCTGGGCTCGACGGTCGGTCGTCAGATCCCGGTATGCCGCCCCAGCCACACGAAAGAGGTTGACGCCCCAATGGCTTTCAAAATTTTTATCTTCAATGGAGATGACGGCATTACGAAGTACCGGAGGGAAATCGGCATAGCCGACGACGATGCGACGCTCCAGCGCGAACGATCCGATCTGGTTGCCGTGAACATCGTAGAGCAGAGTTGTTGTATTCGGCTGGTAGCGCTCCAGATCCTGGATCTGGGGAAGATCCACCGTATAGATCAAGAGCAATCCGCTCAGCGCGCCGAACATGGCCGCGAGAATCGCAAGGATCGCAAGCGCCGCTGAGCCGGCCAATTTTTTTCTTCGCCTGGATGGTGGACGAAAATCACCCCGGCGAACGCCGTGCAGTCTGGAAGCCGGCTGAGATGCTGAAGGCATGAAGGTCAAGGACAGTCCTGATGCAATTCTCTTACATCTCTCGAGCAAATCGCAGAATTCTGTCGAGTTCGGGGAATTTGCCTCGCCTGCATCAGACGCATCGCTCTCGCGAAATCCCGACGCCGTACGATGGGCCTGTTAGGCGGCCTTCGCTTGCTTCAACAACTCCAGGGCCCTATTTAACTGATCGTCGGGCTGCGGCGGCGCGGGGGGTGCAGGAGCAGCTTTCGCGGATCCCGGAGCGGTCGGAACCGTCACCGGGCCATGCGGGGACGGCGGCGCCTGTAAACCAAACCCGTTATTTTGCGCCACCACCACATTCGGCGTCACCGCTTTATCCTGGAGGGCGTCACCATCTGGCGCGTGATATTTGGCAACCGACAGAAACAACATGGCGCCGTCGGGAAGAGGAATCTGCTTCTGTACGGAACCGGAGCCGAAGGTGCGATCCCCGACCAGCTCTGCGCGTTTGTTATCTTTCAACGCAGCCGCCACAATCTCCGCCGGTCCCGCGGTCCCGTGATTCACCAGAACCATCAGGGGTGCTTCCGTAACAAAATTCTTTGGCTCCGCTGTCCAAGTTTGCGTCGGAAAGGTTTGACCTTGCAAAGTGGCGATAGTGCCGGACTTGAGAAATGCATTAGCCAGCTGCACCGCGGAATTCATGTCTCCGCCCGTCACATCGCGCAGATCCAGCAAGATCTTTTGCTTCCCCGCGCTTTGAACCTGACGCAGCTTCGTCACGATATCGTCCACTCTGTTCTGGCTCAGGTCGTAGGGCTTCAGGTAGAGGATGCTGCTGTTTTCAAACTCATCGACATGCATCGCTGGATAGTCCGACTGGGCTCGAGTCAGCGTCATTGCGTCGGGAGTGGCGCTCGTCGGCTCAATTACAGAGAAATGCAGTGTAGATCCGGGTTGGCCATCGAGTGACATTCGAATCATTTGCAGCGGCATAACACGCGTGCTCTGATTACCAATCGATTCAATCACGTCGCCATCGGCAATACCGGCGTGGTCGGCGGGGCTGCCCGGAATTACAGAGACAACAGTCGCATAGCCGTAGCGCTTGGAGATATGGACGCCAATTTGCGCTTTGCTCTCGCCTTCGTGCGCCTGATACTGCTTGTACTCGTCCGCGGTTAGATAGCCGGAATCCGGATCGAGTCCCTCCAGCAGTCCGTGCAGCGCGCCATTGGTCACGTCCGGAATGTTCGGCGCCACCACGTAGTCGTTCTGAATGTACTGCAGCACTTCGCTGTAGACTTCCATCTGCTGGTAGGCGCTAGCGTCGGTGCCGGCGCGAACTCCACCGGGCAACAGTCCACCCAGGAAAACGAACACGATCAGCAACACCGAGATTGCGAGCAAAGAGAGTTTCAGAGCTTTAGGCATACGTATATAAGGGGACGGCGCGGCAATAACAGCGCCGTTGCTATCAGTGTACAGCTTTCACGCGGTAAGGAGCGGCGTTCGCACCCTTCCAGGTAGCCCGATCACTTCTTCGAGAAGGATCGCAGGTAAACCACCAGGTTCCACATTTCGTCCGTCTTGGCGCGATCTTCCGCCGGCATTTTCCCTTGTCCGTTTTTGATGATGTAGAAAATCTCTCCATCTGTTCGGTTTTTCAAGGTGTCCGGATTGGTGAAGTCCATCATGGTCAGGCTCATATCCGAAATGATCCCGGGATCGCCTTTGCCGTCGCCCTTCGCTCCATGGCACATGGCGCAGTCCATGTCGTACCGGCTTTTTGCTTTGGCTTGGGACTCTGGCGTGGGTGTGATGGGGTTCACCATACGAGCCGCCTCAAGCGGAATCACCTTGAGGACCGGGGTGGCAGCGGGAGGAGCCGACTGTTGCGGCGGATATGCGAAGAACGCTAGCGCAAGAAGAGCAAATACAGGATTCGGCATAGAGACCTCCTATAACTACCGAACACAAATGCTACGGCCCGACCCTCTGGAAGTCTGTGTCCCTTGTCACAATCGCCGCAAATCCAGGTCGAATCCCACGGAATCCATCCATTCCTGTAACGCGCAATTTTTTCGCTTGACATAGAGAACTCTGTTTTATAGAGTTATCTATGTTCAGAACTTCTACCGAGTGAAATGAAGATTTCCTCCCACACGCGTGCTGCGAGCCACCAAGTCATGAGACATCTCTCTCGAGCCTGCCGCGCAACTGTCTCTGCACTGACCGGTGATCATCCGTCGCTGACTCGTGGCCTCGCGCTGGTATTTTTCCTGGCAGGACTCATTCTTTGCATACGAATGCTGTGACCTCCGTTTTCACGAACTTGAAAGGGAATCCCGATGACCGAACAAGAAACACAACAGGAACTACTCACCCGCTTTGAGCTGGTCGAGATGATGGTGAAGGAAGGACGGCGCTCCACGGAATACTGGGG
>JAJXZK010000252.1:0-465 GCA_021780095.1 Acidobacteriota bacterium
AGTGCGAGAGTATGTCGCAGATCGAGCGACGGGGCTGCTTGAAGATCACTACATTAGCCACACGGGCGACGACATTGCGATCCTGATGACCCACAGGCGCGGGGTAGGCGATGAACCGATTCACAAGCTTGCGTGGGATGCGTTTCTGGCAGGTACGGCCGCGGCACGAAAGCAGGGATTGTACGGAGCTGGACAGGATCTACTGAAGGACTCATTCTCAGGAAACGTCAAGGGAATGGGGCCAGCCGTCGCAGAGATGGAAATCGACGAGCGGACAAGTGAGCCTTTCCTTTTCTTCGCGGCGGATAAGACCGATCCGGGCGCCTATAATTTGCCACTGTACCTGGCCTTCGCGGACGTCATGAATACTCCAGGTCTGATTTTGTCTCCTAACATCGGGCGCGGTTTTCGCTTCGTTATTATGGACGTCAACGACACCACTGGCGATCGCATTATCGAGTTGAA
>JAJXZK010000252.1:476-25858 GCA_021780095.1 Acidobacteriota bacterium
GACGAACTGTATGACATTGCAGCTCTTCTGCGAGATCCGGAGCGCTACGTTGTTGAGTCGGTATGGTCGCGCGCCACCGGCGAACAAGCTGTGGCGGTGGCGACCTCTCGCCTGCACAATATCGCTGGGAAATACACAGGGAAAGACGATCCTGTCATGCTGGTGCGCGTACAGATGAACTTTCCGGCAACCGGAGAAGTGCTGGCACCCTATGCGATCGGGCATTTCGTGGGCGGCTGTATGCGGGGATCGCACCAGATGCCCTTGATGCCTGTGACTCTCAATACCGGAATCAGCTACTTCGATGGTCCTCCCATTGTGAGCTGCGCTGGATTTTGCGTGCATAACGGTAAGCTGACGGAGCCGGTGGATGCATTTGTGCAAGCATTCTGGAACACGGTGCGGGAGGATGTAGCCAAAAAAGCCATGGAGATGCGTCGGCAAGGATTCGTCGGCACAGCGATGCTTCCCATGTCTGAACTGGAATACACAGGGATCTCCGAGAAGCTTGATGCGCTGAACAAAAGGTTCACCGTGCGCACAGAGTCGCCATTAGCAAAGCCGCTAGAAGTTGTTTCGTAAGATCGAAATTGCTCAATACGCCCGGTGTGAGACATGAGACCCGCAAATCAAGCGGGTCTCACGTCGTTGGTGCCGAAGTCGCGGGTGCTCAACTGCCCGGCTGTAAACTCGCTTTTGGGAAAGCGGATCCTCGCTCGTGGCTCGTGCATTTGCCGGGGGCCGCACTAGTTTGGCAAAGCCCTGCGGTGGTACTTCGGCAATACGCTGTGCCGGACGGCCGATGGGCTCGCTTCGAATTCTACCTGTCACGCATGGCTGCGCAGGAATCGTTCAACCATGCGTTGCCGCGATCCTTGCATAGGTCCCAATCAGTGTGGCCGTCTCCAGGATATGTCCACACATGGCGGCTTCCAATTCCTTCTGCGTTGCCCCAGGTTTCAGACGGAGCATTGTATCCAGCGCAAAGAGCCTGGCAACATATCGGTGAGTCCCTGAAGGCGGGCACGGGCCCATGTACCCAATTTGGCTGGCGTCGTTTTTGCCTTGCATTCCCAGCCGGGCAACGTTCCCCTGTCGGGGTATATTCTCCACCAGCTGGTTCAATTTCGCATCCATGTTGTAGATCACCCAATGCGTGAAGCCGCCTCTGCTGGGCGCATCTGGATCGTGAAGAATCAATGCAAACGACTTGGTTCGCGCCGGCGCACCTTTCCAGGCCATCGCTGGTGAAATGTTATCGCCATCGCACGAATAACGGGCGGGTATCGCACTCCCCGCCCGATAAGCTGAACTCTTCAGTTCCATGGAGCTATCCTCCGATCGGCGCTGCGGCCGAATCGAAAACCTAACGTCGCCGTCCGCGCGACCAGGCTGGAATGCCTTGCCTGTTTCTGAGCGTGAGTTCGGAGTCGCCCTTCTTAATCGCGCGTGCAATCAGCGTATCCACATTGTCTAGCCGCAGCTTGGATCCGGTGACTTCTACTTGATCTCCTTTGGAGATTTCGAATTTCTTTTGCGCCAGAAACCAGGATGGGCCAACATGTACATCCAGAACTTCATCCGCAGTTTTGACCTGCAGGTGGATTCCGTGCCAACCTTTTGTTCCGGACACCTCCTGCACTTCTGCTACGACCCCCGACACAGTGGTTTCTGCTGTGGGATCGTACATCGGAGAAGTTCTTCCGCTGGTTGATTCAGATTGTGCGCTTAGCAACGGCGCGCCTTGTAGGAGGAAGAAAAAGGCTATTGCAGACAGCCAAACATATTTGACTCGGGCCTGTTTTCTCATGCTGGTTTCTCCGTTCTAGTTCTGGGGACTTCGAAGGCTTAGATCATCCCCCATATCGCGATATTGTTGCTGGTATCGCTGCGTCTCGCGCTCCACGTTTCGGGCTTCCTCGGCGATGCGCTTGCGGTCGGGAGAAGTTTTTGCCAATTCCTGGTCCATGTTCCGTAAGCGAGAGTTGATGCGTTCCTGAAGCTGATTCATCGTTCGCGTGCGCTGCTCGATGGCCGCCCGCTGCTGGGTGTCCAAGCCCTGCATGAGACGCTGATTTTGCTGGTCCATCGTGCGAACCTGGTCGCGAAGCTGGTCACGCTGCTGCCGCGCCTGGTCGGCGTTGAACGCTGTCCCGTTGGAGATTCGCGCCATGTCTCGTGCCTGGGTGCGTGTCCGTTCCATGGATTGATTCGCCGTGCGATATTGCTCACGCTGTTCATTGGTCGCTTGAGAGCGTAGCTGGTTGCACTGCTGCTGCCTTGTCTGAGCCATCGTGCGTTGGCCGGATTGACTCCCAGTTGTTGCTCGACGTGGCTGCGCTTGTCCCTGTTGTTGTCCTTGACCGCTTGAACTGTGACCGGAATGTTGTGCAATCAGAACTACATTTGGAAGCAGAAGCGTGGCAGCAATGAGAAGTATCCATCGCATAATTTCCTCCTTCGGGCCACGGCTCAACTGCGGGGAACAGAAGAGTTGGGCCGAGATACGTGAATCATTAGAGATCCCAGGGCATGCTTTCGCAGTGACTTGAGGTATAGGCTCGCGTGCCCCTGAGCACATAGAGCGTGCGTTGCCGCGCTCCTATGGCTGTTTTGCCATGGAGCGCGACAACCCAATTGTCAAAGTGACGAGATTGTGGAAGCGATCAGGGTCCATTGACCTCCATTGTTAAACAGCAGTCCATGCACGCGAAGAGTTGCACCCGCAGGGATGGCCGTATTGTCTTCCACGTTGGTCGTGGTTTGCTGGTATACCAGGATCGTCTTGGCTCCAGTGAGTGTGGTGAAGGCGCACCCAGGCATCAAGGTAAGCACAAAGCTTCCCGAGCTCGCCGGAGTGATGGCCTGGTCGGTCGTTCCGCGGAAGCCCTGTTCCTGCAGGCGAACATTCGAGGCAGTAATCGTGCCCGCAGTGGTTCCGGACATTCCGCTCACCGTGATGCCGCTGCTCTCACTGGTTGGAAGGACACTCTGTCCGGCGTAGATATTGCTGGCGTTGAACACCGGCGTGAAAGGCAGACCGGTCAGCGTGACTCTGTCGCTATCGATTTCATACTCGGTGTCGGGCGTCAGGTTGACTGTCAGGATCTGCGAAAGGTAGGACGTCATCACGCTCGCGCCCGCTCCATTCTGCATCACAATGCTCAATTGCGTTGCAGGTTGTCCGACCACATTGGTGATGATCCCGCCGCCCATGATGCCGCCGGCATTCATTTTGGATCTGACCCGTGTAGCCAGCAGTGTTCCATCAGGCTGCAGGGCTGCGGTGACCAGAACACCCATTCCAGTTTGGACCATGTTCATGGCTGTAACATTTCCCTGAAACTGGGTTTGAGCATTGACCATGAAGGTAAAAGTGTTGGTCGCCTGCAGAGGAGTTATGGCGAATGAATTGGATGAGACGTTGCTGACGACTCCCATCATCTGTTGCATCCCACCATTGCGAGCGCCGTTGCCGTTTCCTGCACCCTGGGCACCGACAGCGGTATGAAATTGTGGACTTAGTTGGAATTTGCCGGTGTTGTCCATGGTGACGGAGTTTTCAAGATCGAGGTCGAAGTTGAAGGCGAGCGGGGTTGTTCCGACCGTTACTGCCGAAGAAAACGGGATGGCAGCGGTGATTGGCCCCTGAATCGTCTTTTGCAATAGGGTTTTTGTCGTTGAGTTTGGGTCGAGGTAGGTGATACTGCAGGATGCGATGGTGATGGTAGCGCCAGTGTAGTTGCCTTGTGGCACGGAAACCATGGCTAACGGATCCATTGTGCCTAATCGATGGATCATCTCCACCGGTGTAGACGCGCTGATCACAGGGACTGAACCACTATTGGTCATAAGGTTCAGGGATGAGATATTCATGGAAAAGGCAAGCATCCAGTCTGCCGGCCCGTCTCCCAGATTCACCTGCACCGTTGTGGAGTTGGCTGGTGGCGTTGGCGGGGTTGTACTGCTGCCCCCGTCGCCGCAGGCGGTGAGAGCCACGAAAAGAGAGCTAACAAGGAGAATTGCAATTGTTTGCAATGGATGCCAATTCAAGGGACGGCTGCTTGTGAATGCGTGTTTCATAGTTGTGCTCCTTCATGTTTCTCCATGGATCGTTGTAAAACTCGGTCTCGACCCCGTGGACTCAACAAAAACGACTGCCATACGGTCATGTTGGAGATCAACCTGCTAGCCGCTCCAACGTTGCCTTGTTGTGGATCACAAGAGTTGCGCCTGAAAACTCGGCGATACCTTGTTTCTTGAGTTGACTCAGAGTTCGGCTCACTGTTTCGCGTCTTACACCAATTAACTGTCCGATCTCATCGTGAGTGAATCCAATGTTGATGCGATAACTGCCGTCTATGAACTTCGACCCTTTCGCCCATTGCAAAAAGACGCGCGCCAGCCTTTCGTGGATTGACTGAGACAGTCCAATCGTGCGGATAAGATCGTGGGCGGTTCGATAATCGCTGATGAGCTGCTGGTTGGTTAGTTGGCGGGCATCGCCATGCTCGCTGAGAAAGTTAAGAAAGTCCTGACGAAGAACGAAGGCAACCTCGGACGGTGTGGTAGTTTCAAGCGTCACGCCATAGGTCGCTCCAGTCAGGCATTCTTGCAATCCCAGGAGTTCTCCGGGGCCCGGCACACCCACAATCAGGGTTCTACCTTCTGCGTTGCTCATCGCCAGTTTCACCTCGCCCTGCCAGAGGATGAAGATTCCCTGACATGTCTGGCCCTCCGCAAAGATGGTTGTCCCGGTCGGGTATGACAGCAAGTGCTTCAGCCGATCCAGGTGTTCGAGCGTGCTGCGGGAGAGCGCCGACCAGCCACTATGGCCAGGAAATGTAACGGGGTAGCTACGTACGGGCGATGTTCCATGGGAGGTGTTTCGGATTTCCATGGGATTATAGCGGGATATGATGGGGATGATTTCCGGCGTGTTTCTTACAATGGATGGTGAGCTTGACATTCAGTCCGTCCTTTCTTTAGGGCAGCAGGCCAGTTGCAGCAGATATCGTTGATTTACTCTCAGGGAGCCTCGCGGCGAAAGGACAACACCGTCACGCGACCATCTGCTCAAATCACATCGGTCTCTTTGCAATTGTGCAGCCAGAGTGGGCGTGAACTGTTTCCGTAGTGTTTGCGACAGAAGATCAGGCTCTGAGGGGATAATTGGTCCAAAAATTGGGATGATCTGTCCAAGGTCTTGGACATCCTCTATGGAGAGAGAGAGATCAGATGCTAAGTCATCCATGTGGCTGCAATCGCAATATCGCGGCCGAGGTTATGCGACTCCTGCGCCGTACAGGCTAAGTCGCTACAAAGAAAGTGATTCCGGAAGAAAGTTGGAATGCCTGATCTCACTATGGGCACAAATAAGATGGAACTAACCGCCTGCTGATGATGAAGAACGGACCGCGCGCTGTGGGCGTCCAACAATCTGGCAGAAGTTGCAATTGAGTCCGTTCCCTAGATAACGGCGAGCCGAAGCTCGCCACGAGCAGTGGTCCTTCCTGCATCGACGACCGACAGGGTTCTTCCGACCTATGCAGATTTCACTTGGTTTGGTTGCAAACTGGCTGGAGCCGCGCGACGAGCGGCCAGTTTCGCTTGCTGCAATTGCGCACTGTCGTTGCTCCCCTGCGTTCTCCTGGCGCGAAGGCGGAGACGAACGCCGGCGGGGGTCCACTGTGTCGCCGTGAAGACCCCCGCACAATCGGCGCAGAGCCAGAAGAACTTTTGCGGCAACGAGCGCATGGGGAATCCGCTATTTTCACTTTCGAACAACGAATCGGCCAACGTCTCCAGTTCGAGAAGATACAGCGAACCATCCCGCAGGTAAGATGTTTCCCTGTCACACGCAGGGTTAATGCATCGCATATGTCACTCCCGTTCGAATGGCGAAAGAGTCCCGGAACGTCAAGCATATGCATGCCTACTGCCATAGCCATGCTGCGTGTCTACCGCAATTTTGGCCATTGAGCTGAGGGCGTTCGCTCAGTAGTCCAAGGATTGCTACAGCGACGTCAAAACTATTTGACAGTGATGTGAACCTAACTACAGCTCTGTTGATATTCCAGCGCTTTAAAGAACCTCCCAGAATGGCGGTCGGCGTGCTCGTGTGAAATGCATCAGTGCGCGAGCAGCGCACTCCCAAAGGTGAGCCTCATGAAAACTAGATCCATACTTCGAATCTCGATCGGCCTTGCTGTTGTCACGCTATTTCTGGTGATCAAGGGGCCGGTCGCCGTCGCGCAAAACGCCGACTCCACCGAAATTTCGAACCTGTTGTTGGAGGCGCAACATAACGCGACGCTCCTGGACAATGATGCCGATCAGCTGGTGGGCTACACTCGCTCGAAGCTCCATTGGAACTCCCATGCCCAACAGCTTGAATCGATGAAGACACATGTCAACAATCTTGGCAAGCTATCTGCGCAGTTAAATGATCTGCGTTCGGAAGGCTCTCCGTGGCAGCAACAGGCGATCGATCAGATCAATCCCCTGTTGAAGGAGATGGCCGACCATCTTACCGCGACCATCAACCACTTAAATGAGAATCAAGATCGAGTTCACATGCCCGCATATGAAGACTATGCGCGTGGCAATTATGAACTGGCGAGCCAAATCTCCCAACTCATCAAAGACTATGTCAATTACGACAAGGCGAGATCGCAAACCCTGGCTCTCGAGCAAAAGCTGGAGACGCCCGTGGAGAATGATGGTAAATAGGACAACGCTGGTTACGTCATGGCCTTCGTAGCTGCGCCGCTGACATACGGTGGCGCAGCTGATACTTGGGAGAAGCGCTGGAGATCCTGGCGAGGATCGCACTCGGTTTTCACCGCAGCTGGAGGATTCCCATGTCGGACGAAACCTTAAAGATTAAAACGATCGTTGTGTGTATCGATTTCACGCCTGCCTCCAATCTGGCCCTGCTGTATGCGAGGCGCTTTGCAGTTCGCTCGGGCGCCAAGCTTTTGCTGGTGCATATCGTCGATCCGGCAACCATTTCTCCTGAAGAGATGGATGCTCACTTGGCACTGCACGACATGATCGATTCCGCGAAGACGGATATGCAGAACATTTGGGCGGAGTTGGCCAACAATGGCATTGTAGGTAGTTGGATCGTGCGGCATGGCAATGTTCGGGACATGATCCTGGATGCAGTACAAGAAAATCATGCCGACCTTATGGTCTTAGGAAGCAAAGGCATGGAGCTTACCGGAGGGTCACGCTTCGGCACCGTAGCCGAGCAATTGGTCCGGGCGGCCCCGTGTCCCGTATTAACGGTAGTGCCGGAATCGCGCTGGCAGGAGTTGGAGGATGGTCATCCCAGACTGCTGCTTGTCCCCACTGATTTCTCGGCAGCTTCGCAGGCGGCGTACCTGTATGCGTTGGCGTTTGCCAAGTCCACCGGAGGTTCCCTGATGCTGGTGCATGCGGTTGAATATGATTTTGCGGTGGAACCGATTGCCGGCCAACTCGAAGATCTGCGCACCAAGGATATGCATATGCTTCTGGCATCTGCTCGTGCAGCGCATGTGGAAGCCGAGTCCATCATCCGGACGGGCGATGCGAGCGAGATTATTCTTGCATTAGCTCGGGAGCGGAAGGCGGACTACATCGTCATGGGCGTGCGTGGAGGAGATCAGGTGAATGGAACACGTCTCCGCGGCAGGGTGCAGGGTTTAATGCATCGATCGCCCTGCCCGCTATTCTCAATTTACTTGAGGAAATCGAGAATAGCTTCCTCCAGGAATCCCGAGACAAGGGAAGGTCTATCCAAATCCCATTCTTCTCGTTGACGCGTGTCGACCGCTCAAGTTGCCGCGGATGGATGGGGTGGACGGATCAGACGCCATGGATGAACGGGACGTCTCCATTTGCAGGTATTGTCGATGAAGAATCGGGCTCGAACGGGGACTGTGGCTTGCGTCGTTCTTTTCGCGGTTCTGCTTCTCTCCTGGAACAAGATGTCTGCGGTTGAGGCGCAGAGCGCGTCTTCGCAACCTGGAGCGATCGTTCGTAGATGTGTCCAAAACCTGATGAAGCAGATCCGCTCCCCCACGCCCATTCGCTTTCAGGAAAGAATCCAAGCCCCCTGGGGATCGGAAATTCGAGATGTCATCTTGACGAAAGAGGGCAGAGTAGACCGCCTGATTGCCGCTGGCGATCGTCCGCTGACTGCAGCCCAACAAAAAAAAGAAGTCGACAGGCTGAAGGCGCTCCTGCAACGAACGGTACCGCAGAACGTCGGCGCGGCGCAAGATGCGGAGACGCAGCGGCGTCTGAAACTAGTGGCGGCGATACCCACGGCATTCTTGTATCTGATGTCGGGCACGCAGGAATCGGGCACCCTTGAACTCAAGTTCATCCCCGCGGAGTATTTCAATCCTGAGAGCCGCGAGACTCGTGTTTACAAAGGCATGCGCGGCGTCATGCAAGTCGACGCGCACCACGAGCAGCTTCTTGGAGTGGATGGAGAGATATTCCGGCACGTTTCCTTTGGATGGAGAATCCTGGGAAAACTCCACAAGGGCGGCCATTTCCGCATTGAACAACGTCAGGTGCTTCCCAACGTTTGGGAAATTACTGACATGGATTTTGACTTCACCTACACAGTCTTCTTGTTGTCCCAGTCTCATTACATTCGCAAAACAAGCAACACGGCCTATGCTAGGATCGATCCAGGCACCGGCCAGGCAGAGGCAATTAGCATGCTTCTATCACAACCCGCGAACTTAGAAGCGCATTCCATCGAGCCCATTTCCACAGCGCATTGAGCACATTCGAAAATCTGCATCCGAGCGTCAGCACTGGGCGCGTGGTACTGCCATCCCATCCAGGATCTGGGTCAAAGCGTGTAAAGTGCTTCCCTTTCCATAGAACGCGTCGGCGACAACGCCCGCCGGTATGCTGTTGCCGGAATATGCGCCGCTCATAGCGACGAGTTTTATTTCGGGGAAGCTTTGACGAACAACCGCGAGCAGTTCAAAACCGGATATCCCGGGCATATTGAGATCGGAGAGCAGGACGTCCGGGATTTCCTGTCGGATCGTGGAGAGTGCGGACAAACCGCCTGCACAGGATTGGACGCGATATCCAGAGCGGGACAGGGCTTCTGCCAGCAACCTTCGAATGGACGGCTCGTCGTCCACGATCAGGATTTTTGGCTTTCTCTGGGGCATCATGGCCTTCCAGGCACCCTACGAATTGGAGCCTTTGCGGAGGATAATCACCGGGCACCCGACTTTACGCTTAATGCTGGCGCACAGGCTTTCCTGTTTCCCCGCGGATCGGGTGTTGTTGGGCCGAAACGCAATTAACGTGGCCTGGATCTGCTTCGCTCGTTTCGGGATTTTATCTTCGGCAAAACCAAACAGTAACATCGTCACGACATCCCATTTGAGCGTCCGCAGCTTTGCTGCCAGTGCGTCCAGCCGGTATTGAATACCCATGTGCGCGTCAGGGTTCGATGGGGTGTGCTCCAGATCAATGACATGGAGCAGTTCGAGGTGGCGACCGCGGTCCTCTCCCAGATCGGAGTCAATGATGAGAGCTTCGTCTGGATCGCCGACGAGCTCGGTCACATAAAGAAGCGTACCTTCTATGGATTTGTTCGTTCCGCGGGCCCTGTTGTCAGAGCTCCTCATAGATATTTCTGGAGCAATCTCGTATAGATTCATGTGCCCATGAAATGCATGCAAACATCCAAAAGGCGATATGGAAATGTTCTTATTTTCCCGATAGATGGGGCGGGGTCGCCCGAGGAAGGTTCAGGGGCTGTCCGAATTCTCTGACCCTACCGTCAAAATCCTAGGACATCGCTGCCCCTGGGTTAGCGTGCGCATTCTCCAACGCTCGAATGACTGGTGTTATGCGATCGCTGGAATGGTGCCTTGCGTGCAGTCTTCTTAGCAGTCGCCGCAACCACACGTAGCGGCAGACTAAAGGAGGAAGAAAAATGCCTCACATAAAATCCATGTTTCGTGTCCTGTCGATCATTTCTCTCGCCGCGTGGGCCATGAGTTCATATTCTGTTGTCGCCGGTGCAGCAACCTCGACCACGACGCTGCAGAATATGCAGACGGCTTTCAATGGTGAAAGTAATGCGCACATGCGCTACCTGGCCTTTGCGGAGCAAGCGGACCGCGAGAATTATGGCGAGGTTGCCAGTTTGTTCCGTGCGGCGGCACGAGCCGAAGGGGTTCACGCCTCGAATCATGCCGGGGTCATCAAAGGCATGGGCGCTGTTCCTCAGGCCAAGCTTGAGTCGCCGGAAGTGAAATCAACGCGAGAGAATCTGGAGGCCGCGATCAAGGGTGAGACGTACGAGCGCGACATTATGTATCCGACTTTTCTCCAACAGGCCGGACTCGACGGCAATCAAGCCGCAGTGAGAAGCCTCCAATTGGCGAAAACGGCTGAAGCGGAGCACGCCAAACTCTATACTCGATCGCTGCAGGATCTGAATAAGCTTACAGGCTCGAAGAGTGCGATCTTTTTTGTATGTCCGACATGCGGCTATACGGTAAGTGAGATGGATTTCGCCAATTGTCCTTCATGTTTCACCCCAAGGGAAGATTTCGAAAAAGTGTCTTGAGCGGCAATCCGGGCCCATTGTTTCTGATTGGCCGGTATCCCATGAGGTTCATTATGCAGCAATTTCCGTCTATACCGGCCTGGCAAGGGCTGCATCCGCTAATCATTCACTTTCCGATCGTACTTCTGCTTGTGAGCCCATTGTTCATCGTCATCAGCGCGATGTTCCCTCCTCCCAGAGGAAGGCCCTATATGATGACTGCAATCCTTTTGTTGCTTCTGGGCACCGTTAGTTTGTTCATTGCCAAGTCGACGGGAAAAGCAGCGGCGAAATTTGTAGGACGGGGAGGGGCAGCGGATGCCGTTCTTGAAATTCACCGAAAGTTCGCATCGGAAACCATCATTGTGTTCTCGGAACTGTCGGTAATTCAGCTGGGGATTTTTCTTCTTCCACGTATCCTGCGACGAAGGGAAACTAGACTCTTTTCGACGGTCCTGCCGCTTACTTTCTTAGCTTTCTACCTCGGGGGAATCGTATTTCTCGTCAATACGGCCCATACGGGTGGCCGGCTGGCGCATGAATTTGGCATGCACGCCGTGATTTCGGCAACAACCGGCCAGTCGGCTGCTTCCCTTGCAGTGGCAAGCAACCGAATCAGCAATGACGACCATTCGGCGCATCGTACGCTCGCAAAGCCGAGCCGTTAAGGCGTAACCTCAAGATGACGTTCTTTTTACAATGGAAATGATGCGCAAGACTCCGTCGCTTGAACTGTTTAAAGCGGACGCCTTCAGAATGCAGCAGATCGCTTTCTGTGTCCTCACACTGCTCGTGATTGGGCTTTTGCTTTTGCTACACACGGCCTTCGCTTTCCGGCTGGGCGAGCCGACCACTCCTGTCATTCTGATCCTTGGTATTGGTTTCTCGCTTAAATTTCTGGAAATCGTTTGGCTGCAAGGACAAGCGAAAGAAATCACGGAAAAAACCGCCCGGCGAGAGACGGCAATTTCGATTGTGGGAATCTTCATCCTCGCCGCTATTCTCGCTTTTCTGACGGGCCGCGATGACAATCCGTACTTCGTCCTGCTTGCGATTCCTATTGTTGAGTGTGCCTACCAGTTTGGGCTTGCGACCACTGTTCTTACAATTCTTTCTTCGATCACGATGATGTTTTGGTGGATTCAGCATTTTTTTGCGCTGCATCCTCCCCCGCGGCCAACCGAATATCTGGAAACCGGAATGATTTCCATCATCTATGCTCTGATCGGAATATTGGTATGGCTGCTTGTCCACCAACTGAAACAACAGCAGTCAAGACTGTACGAGAGCATGGCTGCCTTGCATGCAACACGCGAACAACTGGTCGATGAAGAGAAGTTGGCGGCAGTAGGCCGCCTTGCCAGCGGCATTGCGCATGAGATCCGCAACCCGGTAGCCATGATTTCCAGTTCTCTCGTAACCGCGGCCAACTCAGATCTTGACGCGGCGGACCGCGAAGAAATGGTTCAGATCGCGGCCAGAGAAGCTAGCCGGTTGGGGCAATTGACGACGGAGTTTTTGAACTATGCCCGGCCGCTCGCGCCTCAGTTCTCGTCCGTTCTTGTGAACGACCTTCTTTCCTACACAGTAGATGTGGTGAAGGCCCACGCCGCGAGCCGGTCGATCGAAGTGAGCTATTCTTGCTCCGAGGATCTGGCGATCCAAGTCGATTCTGCCCAGGTACAAGGAGCATTGTTGAATCTGGTTCTGAATGGAATTGATGCCGCGTACTCGCCTGGGGCAATCGCGCTGGACGCGGAGCAGAACGATACTTTGGTTCAGATCAACGTTCAGAATACGGGCGAGGCCATTTCAGAAGTAGATCTTCCTCGGATTTTTGAGCCATTTTACAGCGCCAAACCTGGTGGTACGGGCCTCGGGCTTGCGATCGCCCGCCGAGTCGCCGAGGCCCATGGAGGCAGTTTGTGGGTCAGCAGCAATCAAAAGGGCTGTGTTGCCTTCTCCATGACGCTTTCAACCGTTTCCGCCGGAGGTCGCAACGAAATGTCCCACAAGGAGGTATAGATGGGAAAAGTACTCATTGTCGACGATGAGCCGAGTATGCGGCGCATTCTCGCCGCGAATCTTCGCCTTGATTCCCATATCGTCGTCGAGGCAGCGGGGGCCTTAGACGCGACAGCCATCCTCGCCAGGGAAGACTTTGACGTTGTCCTTACAGACCAGAAAATGCCTGACGGCAATGGGCTGGACGTGCTGCAGGCGGCAAAGCAGGGCGACCCAACAACCTCAGTGATCTTTCTGACCGCGGTCGGTACCCTGGAACTCGCGGTCGAAAGCATGAAAGAGGGTGCCTTCGACTTCCTGACAAAACCGTTTGTTCCGGACGCGGTCCGAGCTGCTGTCAAACGCGCGTGCGAACACAGCGCACTGCTGCGAGAAAACGCCGTCCTTAGAACGGCGGTGCTCCAAATGGAAGGCTCGGACGAGATTTTTGGAGAGAGTGAAGGTATCCGGGCTGTTCGCGAAACGATTGCACTGGTCGCCCCCAAAGACACGACGGTTCTTATCACCGGAGATACCGGTACGGGCAAAGAACTGGTCGCACGCGCAGTCCACCGAAACAGCCGCAGGGCACAGAGAGCCTTCATTGCCATCAACTGTGCTTCAGTATCGGAGACATTGATCGAGAGCGAGTTGTTCGGGCATGAACGCGGTGCCTTTACGGGCGCGGAGAAGACCAGGATCGGACTGTTCGAGTCCGCCGATGGGGGGACATTGTTTTTGGATGAGGCCGGGGAACTTTCCGCCGCGGCCCAGGCAAAATTGCTGAGGGTGCTTGCAGATGGGGAGATTCAGCGCGTGGGTTCGACCAAGACCCGTCACGTTGATGTACGCGTGGTTGCTGCCACACATCGTAACCTGATGGACTGTGTGCGGGCTGGATCCTTCCGCGAAGATTTGTATTATCGTCTGGCCGTGGTACCCATCCATTTGCCGCCTTTGCGCGATCGGCTGGAAGACATTCCGGGCCTATGCGATATTCTCTCCGCAAGAATTGCACGAGAGGCGAAGATACCCCAGCGGCGATTGAGCGAAGCAGCCATTGCCAAGCTCACCCAGTATCACTTTCCAGGCAATATCAGAGAGCTGCGAAATCTTCTGGAACGGGCTCATATCCTGGGCCAACATCCCCAGTTGCAACCCGAGGATTTTCCCTTGAGTATCGCATCGGCAGAGGGCCCAAAAACTGAGGCGAGGATGGATGCCGGGCAATTGGCGGCCCGATTGCCAGAGCATCTGGATTTGCGGGAGACCCTGGCGAGAATTGAATTGGCATTGATCGAGCGCGCTTTGACAGCTACCGATGGAGTGCAGGCGGAGGCCGCACGACGGCTCAATTTGTCGAGGAGCGACCTGGGCTACAAAGTCGGTAAATATGCGCTCCACGATAAAGGAATGGGCGATGAATCAACCGAATCCCCGATCAGGTAGCGGGTAATTCCCGTATTCGATTTGCTTGTCGTTGAGGATTGAGGATACTGATGAGGTTTCTGGGCTTAGCGTTGGACTATGACGGCACGATCGCCAGGGACAATGTTCTGGGCAATGATGTGCGGCAGGCAATTGCTACCCTTCGCGCCCGGAACATCATCGTATTGATCGTCACTGGACGAATACTGTCCGAACTGGAGCGGGTAGCAGGCAGCCTGCATTTTGTGGATGCCGTGGTCGCCGAGAATGGCGCCGTGATCTACGTTCCGGACAGCCGATATACGCAACTTCTCGGGGAGCCTCCTCCCGCCGTCCTTCTGGAAGCGCTTCTAGCTGAAGGAGTTGAATTCAAAGCGGGGCAATCGATTGTAGAAGCAGACGCAAAAGATGCATCTCGATTGCTGAACATTTTGCGGGACCGCGAGTTGCCGCACTCTCTTATCTTCAACAGAGGACGAGTCATGATTCTCGGCCAGGCCATCAGCAAGGCGACGGGTTTGCGAGAAATTCTTAAGATTCTCCGCTTGTCGCCCCACAACGTGGTGGCCATTGGCGATGCGGAAAACGACCATGAATTGCTGCGATCCTGCGAGTTCGGGGTCGCGGTCGGCTGGGGCAGCCCGACCCTGATGGCAGCCGCCGACTATGTTCTCCCCGGAAATGGTCCTGAATCCGTCGCCCAATACCTTCTTACCCTGGTCGATCAGCGCAGGATTCCACCTTCGCCCAAGAGCCGTCGCAGCGTGTTACTGGGATACACAGACTCAGGAGATCCGTTTTCCCTTGCGGTTCGAGGCCGCACCGTATTGGTGGCCGGCGACACAAAATCCGGGAAGTCCTGGGCAGTCGGCCTTCTTTGCGAACAATTGATTCTTTTCGGCTACTCCCTTCTGATTGTCGATCCAGAGGGCGACTATACGTCGCTGGAAGCTCTTCCAGGTGTGCTAGTGTTTGGCGGCGAGGATCCGCTGCCGCGCCCTCGCGATCTGCTGCGCGCATTGCGCCATGGAGATGTCAGTGTCGTGATCGACTTGTCGCACACGCCCCAGGATGTCCGACTCGACTACGTGAAAAATCTTCTGCCCTCTGTAGCGATGCTTCGCCACTATACCGGCCTGCCCCATCGCATCGTCGTCGATGAGGCGCACTATTTCCTGCATGATGACAGTTCAAAGGAAATGCTGGATCTCGATGTGCTTTCCTGCATTCTGGTCAGCTATCGCGCTTCCAGTCTGCATCCGAATATCCTGGCAAATATGAAAGTAGTGATCGTCACGCGAGAGTCCGACCCGAAAGAGATCGCTGTACTGCGGCATCTCTGCGGGACATGTGCGGACAGCAGGAGTGAGAGCGAATGGCTCCAGTCTCTCGGCAACCTGCCGATTGGCGAGGCCGCCGCACTTCCAATAACAACGGAATCGAAGGGCGAGGTCACTCGGATACATCTGACTCCCCGACTGACACCCCATATTCGCCACGCCGCCAAATATATTGATCTTCCAGTGTCCGAAGGGAGTCATTTCGTTTTCTGGAAGAACGGAGTTGTCTCAGAAAAGCGCGCTCGTACTCTTCGTGAACTCATTTCCGTATTGGAGACATGGCCTGTCTCGGCATTCCACGGCCATCTGAAACGAGGCGACATCTCTCGATGGATTGCAGATGTGTTTGGGGACTATCCGCTCGCAGCAACCGTGGAGAAAATCGAAAACGAATACGGGACTGAAAAGTTCGCTGACTCGGCGCGGGAAATATCTCGGGCAATCCGAACGCGCTATGATTTTGTCGACCCTCTTTCAGACCTGCGTGAAGGGCCGTCGCCCACGAAGCCTCCCTCAGCAGCAAATTAGGTGTTCTTGAGCCAGACGCCTTTGTTCCGTCCCTCCCACGACGAAAGAAGGGATGCTTGGCGTTGCGCCGCCTTCTGGCCGGGAACTGTCGCTGGCCGCAACCCTTCCCACGCCGCTAGGTTCCCGAGGACAACGCGGATGGGGAAGCCACTCGGAGTCCAAGCCAGCCGCGGTTGTGGCGCGTCAATCGATTCACGATCTTGTAGCGATCTCCTCGATACGTCGACTGCACATGCTCGATGGGTTGGCCATCTTGCAGATAAGAGATTCTTGTGAAGAAGAAGACTGGGCTGCCTTCGGCAATTCGCAGCAGTCGGGCAACTTCAGTATCCGCAAGGCCTGCCTCCGCAACTTCATCCGCGACGAACATATTGATGCCATAATGTTCCGACAGCACTGCATACAGGGACTGGCGTGGATCGAACTTGTCCAACAAATCTGGACATGCGCGGAGAGGCAGAGAACTCGTCTCAATTCCCATCGGCACGCTGTTCGCCTGCCGAATGCGCTTCAGGTGGATGATTTTCTCGCCAGCGCGAAGACGAAGAGCTTCGGCCACTCCTGCGCTGGGTTGCTTCATCTGGAACGAAAGCACCTTCGATCTGGGAGTAGATCCGCGGGCCTTTATGTCTTCGCTAAAAGACAGCACCTGGCGGAAATCTTTCTCCAGCTTGATCCCTGAAACGAAGGTTCCTTTGCCTTGCCGGCTGTAAACGATGCCAAGCTCACAGAGCGACTTGATTGCTTGGCGCACGGTCATCTGGCTTACTCCCAGGCTCGCGGCAATTTCTTGCGCGGCAGGGATTGACTCGCCTGGCTTCAGCGCTCCCGACCGGATCTGATCCAGAAGGCGCTCCTGGATTTGCCGGTAGAGAGGGACGAAGCTGCCATGGGTGAGCTGCGGTAGCGACGCGATTGTTCTCTTCATTGAAATGACCATCGATCCAAAAGAATTTCAGAAGCTTTCAAATTTTGCCGGCCCTTCTCACCAGCATCTTCCGTTGCCGCAGCGAAGGACCGAAGCGATGCAGCAGAAGCCTAAAGGGCGTGAACATGACGAACGCGCTGCTCAGGCGACGACATTAGAGCCACCGCTTTTGCAAAATTCGAGACACACCCGCGCGCGACTGCCAGGCTGCCGTAGTAATCGCTGTAGCGGAATCCGTTTTCACCGCGCCACATGGGAAATATCGCGCAAGCATTCATCCAACGCTCAAACACCGGAGTTATGTCCAAATAGGTGTCTGGGACAAAGCCGTTGGCGTCTTCCCAGTTGTCGTCGAAAAACAACCTAGCGACAGAGTGGGGCGGAAGATTGCGTACCATCGCCGGAAGCGCGGCATAAAATATTGCGTCTTGAACGATGTCGTAACATGCCTGATGGTCCTTGTGCCAGCTTCCTCGCCAATGGGTCACGATGACATCCGGCTTATATTGTCGAATCAAATCGCAGACCGCGAATTTCGCCTGGTCGTTTACCGGAATTTCTCCGTCGGGATAAGTAAGGAACAATGCCTCCGCGCCTATGGAAGTTGCCGCTTTTGTGGCCGACTCACGCTGCGCTTTTCCATATTGGCTGGGTGTAATGGTGGCAGATCCACTTTCCCCCAAAGAGAGACTCAACAATGAGCCTTTGCCACCCTGATGAATTGCGAGTGCCACTGGCGCGCCCATGGCAAAAAAGGCGTCTCCCGGATGAGCCGCGATTGCCATCATGTTGCGAGGTTTGTCATTCGCGCTAGAGATCTCGCTCGGCGGGCGCCCCGGCATGACGCCAGCCTGCAGAGGGCGGCCCGCTATGGAAAGCGCAGCCATGCTGACCCCGGCTTCTTTCAGAAAATTCCTCCGCGTTGAGTCGCTCATGCTTCAGCTTCCTCCTTGCTTTCCCCTATGAACTTTCCGCAACACATCTAGAAGACTAGGTGACATACAGTATATTGGAATGATACAAAGTTATTTCGAACAAATTTTTCTTCGCCCATTGGGAGGAACATAAAAATGTCCGCAGAAGCATATCTGGTTCGCGCTGAAGAGACCATCGTAGCCATCCGGCAAACACAAGCAAAGAAAATTGAGGAGGCCGCGGCAGTTTTTGCCACCTCCATCCAGGCGGGCGGCAAAGTCTACCTGTTTGGAAGCGGACATTCCGTGATTCCCGTGCTGGACATTTTTCCTCGCTACGGCAGCTTTGTAGGGTTTCAGCCCATCTACGACCCTAGGCTCATGTGGTTCAACGTTGTCGGTCCCGGAGGAGCAAGAGAGTTGCTCTGGCTTGAGAGAACGGAAGGGTACGCTTCGGTGGTGCTGCAGAGTTACGAACTGGAGTCTCGCGATTCCATCCTGATCTTTTCCCACGGTGGCTTGAACGCTGCGCCGATTGAAATGGCGCTCGAGGCTAAGAAGAAGGGCCTCACCGTGGTCTCTGTGTCTTCCCACCAAAACCATAAACAGGCAAAGCCCACGCATTCCAGTGGCAAAGACCTTGCGGATGCTTCCGACATTGCGATCGACAATTGCGTGCCGCCGGAAGATGCGTTGGTAGGCGTGGAGGGCATTAAAGAAAGATTCGCAGCTGGTTCTACGGTGGCCGCCGTCTCCATCGCCATGGCGCTTGTGGCGGAAACCGGCGTCAGGCTTGTACGTGCCGGAGTGAAGCCGCCAACATTTGTGTCCCCCAACGTCGGGCTGCCTGCGGACCACAACCAGAACGTGTTCCGCGCATATGAGCGGTTTGTTCGCGGTCGCTAGGTCCTCTCACTCAAGACGGAACCCATTCCTCGATTGTTGATCCATGGGGGAGAAATGAAACGTATTTTGGCCGGAAGTCTCGCGGCCGTTCTGATGGCCGGGGTCGCGCTCACGCAGTCCCCCGCAGCGAGCGTAACTACTTTAGCGGCCAGGCAGACTTCACCTGCCCCGCCCGCATTTTTTCCCATGGCCGTCTGGTACAGCGGAGGCAAGGCGAGGGCTCCCATGCTTGGGCCTGTGGACGCGAACTCCGACCGGCAATGGGGCGGGGACCTGGACCAGATCAAACGCGTGGGCTTCAACACCGTGAAGACCTGGATCGACTGGTCCACCGCGGAACCTGCCCCCGGCGTTTTCGATTTCAAAAATCTGGACCTGCTGATGAAGCTGGCCCACCAGCGCGGTCTGCGCGTGATTGTGCAGATCTATATGGACTCCGCGCCAGACTGGGTCGGCCAGCGCTTCCCGGATGCGCGTTTTGTCGATCGAAGCGGCGCGGTAATTACGTCGCAGGCTGCCCCTGGGTATTGCGTGGATGATCGGGCGTTGCGGGCAAAAATGGTGGAATTCTACGTAGCGCTTTCCAAGGATGCCAAACGCTTCCCCGCGCTCTACGGATGGGACGTGTGGAGCGAGCCGCACATCATCAACTGGGCGGAAATTTCTTACCTGAAGGACCCGGAGTTTTGCTACTGCCGTTACAGTCAGGAGCGGTTCCGGCAATGGCTGCAGGCAAAATACAAGACCCTTGATGCATTGAATGCCGCGTGGTATCGGCGCTTCACCAGTTGGGACCAAGTTACGCCGCCGCGATTTTCTACCATCCTTTCCTACGCGGATTACCTGGATTGGCGCGCCTTCATCGATGACAAGCTGGCGGAAGATCTGCATACGCGCGTTGTCGCCATTCGCAGCGCCGATCCCGGCCATTCGATTACCAGCCACGCCGACGATCCAGGTCTCTTCATTTCTCCCACAGATGGCTACGGACAGCCGGACGACTGGAAAATGTCGAAGGCTGCGGACTTCTTTGGGACCTCAATCTACCCGAACATGGTGCGCATGTGGCCGGATTGGATGCTGGCCTCCGGGCTGGACTTTATTCGCTCCGCCGGTCACAGCTACGGCAAGGGTTTCTGGATTGGCGAATTGCAGGCTGGCCAGGGCGTCAGCGGCATGAGAATTGCTCAGCCGGTGACGGCGCAGAATGAGCAGTTTTGGCTGTGGCAGGTCGTCGCCCACGGTGCGCGGGAAGTTGCTGTGTATGCGTGGTACCCGATGAGCTCCGGCTACGAGTCAGGAGGCTACGGGCTGATCAATCTCGATGGCTCGGTGACCGATCGAGCGAAGGCTGCGGGTGCAATCGCGCATGTAGTCGGACAAAACGCCGCAGGAATCAATCGCGCGCAACCGGCCCCAGCCCAGGTCGCGATCCTGTATGACCGTCTCTCCTACATGGTGGGCGGCACCGAACCCAGCAACGTAGTCCTCGGCAACGCCGAACGCGATTCGCTCTACGGTGTCTATCGCGCATTCTGGAAAGACCAAATTCCTGTCGACTTTCTGAATGCTCCCACACTCGCGCTCGCAGACCTGCGCCCCTATAAAATCGTCTTTCTGCCGTATCCCGTGATGCTGTCCGAACAAGTCGCCGATGCCCTAAAGGAATACGTCGCTCAGGGAGGCACCGCCGTTGCCGAAGCGCGTCTGGCATGGAACGACGCACGGGGATACGCGAGTCCGGTCATTCCTGGCTTCGGGCTTGACCAGGTGTTTGGCGCTCACGAGAGCTCCATCCATCCGGAATCTGAACCGCGTCTGATTCTTCAGTCGTCGGCAGCATTGTCCGGCCTGAAGGGAGGCGACGTCATTGATGGCGCTGCGTTTGAAGAAGACCTGCAGCCCCTCGCAACGGCGTCCGTACTTGCGCATTTTTCTGACGGTGAACCAGCCATTGTTGAGAACTCCTTCGGCCGCGGAAAGGCGATCCTTGCCGGTTCTTTCGTCGGTCTGGCGTATCAACAGAAACAGCATGCCGTAACAGGGGAATTTCTCGTATCGCTGGCCAGCGCTGCCGGTGTAACGGAGGAAGTTCACGTGTCCGGCCCGGGAACATCGGAGGTGGAAGTTCGCCGGCTCATCAGCGAGAGCGAGCAGTTCATTTTCGTTTTCAACCATTCCGCCAATCCCGCTAACACTACGATTTCTCTGCGGTTGCCATGGCACGTACAGAATGCGCGCGATCTTGTCACCGATGAAAAACTAGCCGCGTCTGAAATCCAGACTTCGGCGAATGGCGAAGAGACTGTGCTCAGGAAAGACCTCGCGCCCAAGGCCATCTGGGTCCTCCGGTTGGATAGAAAATGACCGCGCGGGTTCGCCCACCAAGACGCGTCGCACAGCAACAAGGAGAAGCCGTAGGACCGTTTGCGCTGGTGGTCGATCTTGGAGGCACAAAGATTGCGGCGGCGCGCGTGGATACTGCGGGCAAGATCACGCACCACCGCATAGCCCCAACCCCGGCCGCCGGCGGCGAGGCCGTCGTTGACGCCGTGATCGACATCCTCCATCGACTACCGCAACAAGGCGTCTGTGCGCTCGCGGTTGATGTGCCGGGCTTGGCTTATATCGACGGAAGCGTGTGGGCGCCAAATCTTTCCGGCTGGAATCGCATGCCCCTGGGCGCGAAGCTCAGCGCGCATTTTGAGTTGCCGGCGTTGGTAGAAAGCGACCGCAATGCATTCGTCACTGGCGAGGCCTGGCAAGGCGCTGCAAGGAACTGCCGCGATGTTGTGTTTCTCGCCATCGGCACTGGAATTGGCGCAGGCATCATTAGCGGTGGGCGCCTTCTGCGCGGGTCGGGTGAACTGGCCGGCTGCCTCGGCTGGATGGCAACGAGTTCTCGCTTTCTTCCTCAATACAAAGAGATCGGCTGTCTGGAGTCGCACTTGGCAGGCCCGGCAATTGCCCGGGAGGCCAGCCGAATTCGAAAAACTGCGACCACCACACGCGAGTTGATTCAGCTGGCCCGGCAAGGCGACCCGGCGGCAAAAAAAGTGATCGCACACACCGGAGAATATCTCGGTCTCGCTCTGGCGAATCTGGTGAGCATCCTGAATCCGGAGATGATCGTCGTTGGCGGTGGTGTGGCGACGGCAGGAAATCTATTGCTGGCTCCGGCGCGCGAGACAATGCGACAGTGGGCTCAGCCGCTGGCAAGCAAGCAAGTGCGGGTTGTACGTTCACGTCTGGGTGCACGAGCGGCGCTGCTGGGTATGGCGAAGATGGCCTTCGATCTGGCTGCACGCTGAGCGATAGCTAACGCTGAACCTGCGGACATGATGAGACAAAGACATCTGCCATGACATTGCGAAGCGAAGTCGACCAAACGATTCGGCGCACCAGCCTCCTCATCACGATCAACGCCTGCATGTTTGTGTTCGGCATTGTCCTGTTGCTAATGGGTTCTCTTCTTCCCACTCTGAAATTCGGGGACGCACGCTCCGGTAGCCTCGGCTCATTTCCTCTGGTTGGAATTCTGGTTGCCACAGCGCTGGTTGGCCCGGTTCTGGACAAGCTTGGCGCGAAAGCTGCGTTGGCCGTGGCCCTGGCGCTCATCGCTTCCGCGCTCGCCGCCATTCCCTCGCTTGGGACTTATACCGCGATTGCCGTTGCCGCACTGGTGTACGGCCTGGGAGCGGGCGTGCTGAACGCTGCGACCAACACACTCATCTCCGGTCTCAGCGCATCGGGACGTGGCGCGGCGTTGAACCTGCTCGGATTTTCCTTTAGCCTGGGCGCGCTGGCGGTGCCGCTACTCATGTCCCTGACCAGAGGCAGGTTCTCGTCCGCGACCGTGCTGTATATTTTGGCGGTCACCTCCGCCGCGATTCTTCTCTCCGTCCTGTTGCAGAAATTTCCCGCACCGACACAGGCGAGCACTCCGCTCGGCAGTCTGCTGAAAGTCCTCCGCCAACCCTTGGTATGGTTGTTTGGTGCGCTGCTTTTCTTTGAGTCCTGCAATGAAAACTGCATGTTCGTGTGGGCCGGCAAGGTTTCGCAGGATCTGCTGCATACATCGGCGCAACGGGCGGAACTGGTGCTGCTCGGACTGAGTGCTTCCATGGGGGCAGGGCGTCTGTTCGCCGTGCTCTGGCTCAGATGGATCGGCGACCGCAACACCGTCCTGCTCTCGGCCAGCATCACCATTGCCGGAGCGATTACGGTGCTCAGTTCCGCAACGTTCTTCGGCGCGGCAATGGGTTTCTGCGTCATCGGCTTGGGACTCTCTGCCATCTTCCCTACGATTCTGGGGATGGCAGGAGATCGTTTCCCGCGCGAAACCGGAACTGTGTTTGGCGCAATCATCACTGTGGGTCTGGTTGGCGGAGGTGCTGGACCGGTGCTCGGAAGTTGGGCCGCCACTTTCAATCCAGCCAGGGTCCTGGTGATTCCACTGGTAGCGGCGACTGGGGTGGCAGCTCTCACATGGATCGTCTCCAGCCGCAAGCACGCAGTCATCGGCAGCACATTATCGGCCGAGTCGAATCCATCCGGCAAGCCTGCCGACGTTCATTGAGCTATTCGATAGCGCACAAGCGTCGTTCCAACCCATGCGATGAGGAGATATGAACAGAAATTCACCACCCAGCCAAATCGTTCAAGGATTTTAGATCGAAATGACAAAGTGGCGTGCATCTCGATTCTCGCGGAGGTATGGTGCGAATCACGCCAAAGGACGCCAAGCCGACAGAGCACTCATGACGATCAAAAAGCCACGGGACATGGTGAAAAATTGGCGGCCATGACGCTCTGGCTGCCCCCATTTTCATGGTGTGGATCGAGTATGGCGGGGGCCGCGCGATACTTAACCGCGGACAGAAGCTCCGGAGAAGGACAGGATCGCCCGGCCAGGGACAGGAATGCCGTAGAACAGAGCCGGAGTAAAGTGGCTCATTAGCAGCATGTTATCCAATGACTCGCGAACTTCCTTGGTGGTGGGGCCTGAGACGATGCGGTAGTCGTACACGCGGCCCTTATTGCTGATTGCGACTTCCACCAATACTGGATGCGTGAACGAACCGCCCGAATCCGTTCCACCCACCGTATACAGGAATTGTGGAGTCGTGGTGGTATCTGCCGTGGTCTCCGTGGCCGCAACCGGCGGAGGCGCCGCGACGGTCCCGATCATTAGTGCCATCACCCCCAGCAACACCATGGCAGTGGCCAGACCGGCCGCGCCGCGTACCAACACGGGTGACAAAGTATTTTCCCAATACAGCTGCCAGGCCTCGATGCGTCTGCGCGTGGTGCGGGCCTTTTCCTGCGAAATAGCGACGCGAAGCCGCAATCCCAGATCGGCCGGAGGTTTCGCGGGCCCAATGCTGGCTAAGGCGCGCTGCAGCGCGCGCCATTCGGCAAACTCGGTGGTGCATTCCTGGCATTCTTCCAGGTGGCTGGCGATAGCATGCATCGCGGTCCCTGACACGGCTCCGTCCAGGTATTCCGAAAACTGTGAACGTATTGACAGGCAATCAGTCATACTGCCTCCCCAAATTGCCGACCCTGGGCGGACTGGGTCGATCCACAAGCTTCGCTCACCGACGTGCTGCTAACCGCCGGGCGACCGGACGGAATTCCTTTTTCCGGATGGGCTTGAGCCACCAACGGCTGCAACCGTGCTCGTAACATGGCGCGCCCACGGACCAGGCGCGATTTCACGGTTCCTAAATGTGAGCCAAGAATCTCGGCAATTTCGTCGTATGGCAGGCCTTCCAGATCGCGCAAGATAACGACGGTCCGAAATGGTTCTTGAAGCCGGCGCAATTCGATTTCAACTTTCGCCCGAATTTCTTCGTGCTCGGTCAGTTCATAGGGAGAAGCGTGACCGTCGACTAGCCGGTCTTTCAGATACGTCGATTTTCCGTCGTCCGAAGCGTTGGTCTCCGCCTCAATCGTGATTTCGCGGCCGCGATGCCTGGACCACCAGCGGCGCTGATTCGATGCCTCGCGCAGCGCGATGCGATAGATCCAGGTTCGGAGGCTGGAGTCTCCGTGGAAACTACCGATGTTGCGAAAGACTTTGATAAAGACATCTTGGCTAATGTCTGCAGCGTCGGAAGGGTCGGTGAGCATGCGCGAAATCAAACTGTAGATGGGAGCCTGATACTGTGCGATTAAAAGCGCAAACGCCTCTTCCGAGCCGGCTTGCAGCTCAGCGGTGAGGACGGATTCATCCGTCCGTATTGCGATTCCAGCAGCCAGATCTCCCAATGCAGAAGCCGCGGACATGCGGTAACCTCCACCCTATCAGGCATGCGAACAGTTCTCAAGCGGGCTGCGGTCGTGAAAAAACAATGGACTGATTTCCAGCCTTCTTAGGTTAGACAAGGCCCAACCGGAAAAGGTTCCACATTCTTCAGGAATGCGGCAGGAAAGGTTTGCAAGTAGGGTACTGGATGGACAGCAAGCGCAATGTTTTCAGCACTTAGGAGCCCATTGGACGGGTTTTGTGGAGAAACGAAAATCCCTTGTCCTCCTTTGGGTCGCAATTTCGGATGCGCACGACGAGAAATCCGAGATCCAAGTTGGGCCATACGCACCCCCTTTCAATGCAAATGTGGGAAGTGGAAGCGAATTGGCTATCCGCCTGCTCCACCCGAACCTCTCAGCACGTGAAGCTGCGATTTGGCCAGCATGGTTTGTCCGCCGCCTGGATTCACAAGCGTCGGTAACCAGATGGAGACGAT
>JAJXZK010000040.1 GCA_021780095.1 Acidobacteriota bacterium
AAAGTTGGTATAATTCGCATCACGCGCCCTTAGCTCAGCTGGATAGAGCGTTGGATTCCGATTCCAAAGGTCAGAGGTTCGAATCCTCTAGGGCGCGCCAATAAATCAATTGGTTACAGCGATCTCCGGCGGTCTCTACCCGAGTTTGCTGTAACATCGCTGTAATCCGACCCGGAACCGGGTAGAGCACCCCACAGATAACCACTGATGGGGTGCATCATGGCCTCGTTCATTCCGCGTAAGGGTCCGAAGGGCAAGCGCGTCTGGCAGGCGCACATCCGCCGGCGAGGATTCCCGGCGCAGGTCCGCACGCTCGATTCCAAAGCCAAGGCCGAGGCGTGGGCTTCGACAATCGAGTCCGAGATGGCACGAGGTATGTTCGTCTCGCGATCGGAGGCCGAGGGCACGACGCTGTCCGAAGCCCTGGACCGCTACCTCGTCGAAGTCTCGTCTCAGAAGAAGGGGCGCGCCGCCGAAACATCGGTCGCGTCGGTCTGGCGGCAGAACGTTATCGCGTCGCGTCCGCTGTCCGGCATCCGGGGGCACAACCTCACCAAAGTTCGTGATGCGTGGCTCAGTGAAGCGACGCCGGCATTACCGTTGCCGATGCCAACGCCGTTCGATGGCTATGTCGAGGTGCTGGCGCGCGTTTCCAGTACCTGTCTGGTCACTGTGCAACGTAACCGGTATTCCGTCCCCTGCCATCTGGCCAACCAGAAGGTGGCGATCCACCTCTACCCAGCCCGGATCGAGGTGTCTGCCGAGAATGCGATCGTGGCGTGCCATACACGGCTGCTGGAGCGTGACCAGGTCAGCTATGACTGGCAGCACTACATCCCGCTTATTGAGAAGAAGCCCGGCGCCTTGCGCAACGGCGCGCCGTTTGCCGATATGCCAGTCCCCTTTGCCAAACTGCAAACCGCCTTACGACGACGAGAACGACAACAGGGCGACCGCACCATGGCCCGTGTGCTTGCCGCCGTGCCGGCCCATGGCTTGGAGGCGGTGCTGGTCGCAGTCGAGCTGGTGCTGGAGTCGGGGTTACTCAGTGTCGAGCATGTGATCAACGTGCTGGCACGTCTGAGTCCGTCGCCACTGCCCGCACAGGTGGAAACCCGTCTCACGCTCATCGAAGAACCGCTGGCGGATACCTCGCGCTATGACAGCCTGAATGCGCAGGAGGTGTCCCATGTCTGACATCATCACCCAACTCAAGGCGCTCAAGTTACAGGGTATGGCGGACTGCTATGTCGAGCTGCAAAGCCAGGGCGCCACGGCGTCGCTGGACTCGTCGGTATGGCTGCTGCATCATCTGCTGGAGGCGGAAACTCATGATCGAGGCCTCCGTACCTTGCGGTATCAAATGAATGCTGCCCGGTTCACCGGAACCTGCTGGGCTTCGACTTCGGGCAATCCTAAGGTGGATAAACAACTGATCAGTCAGCTTGCCACCCTGGAGTTTACCGATGCCGCACAGAATCTCATGTTGGTCGGCGGAACAGGCACCGGCAAAACCCATCTGGCAACGGCGATTGGCGTCTCCGGCATTCAGCAGCACGGCAAAAGAGTGCGCTTTTACTCCACGGTGGATCTTGCCAATACGCTGGGGCAGGAGAAAGCAGCGGGCAAACAGGGCAAGCTGGCCCTCAGCCTGATGCAGATGGACTTGGTCATTCTCGACGAGCTGGGCTATCTGCCGTTCTCTCAGGCCGGCGGCGCATTGCTGTTCCACCTGCTCTCCAAGCTCTACGAGCGGACCAGCGTCATCATCACGACTAATCTGACCTTCTCGGAATGGAGCAGCGTGTTCGGCGATGCCAAGCTGACCACCGCGCTGCTGGATCGGCTGACGCATCATTGCCATATCATCGAAACCGGCAACGAGTCATTCCGCTTCAAGGAAAGTAGTGCAACCGCCAAGGATCGCATCAAGTCGCGCGAGAAAGCTCAACGCTCACCCGCAACAGAGGAAACAGAACCATTCTGAAGCAGTACGTGCCTTCAGCCCGTATGCCGCCAAAATAATCTACGCTGAAGATCGGCCGTTGCGAACAACCCAGCATCGGGAAGGTGTTGGGGCGCTATGCGCAGGTCTGGGTCATGGAATCCCCCAATCGCGTCAGCCTCCCCCGTCCGCGGGTGGAAACACGAAATACGACCGGAACGCGATATCCAGCGCACGATCGGCCAATATATCGGCTGTCTTCTCCGACTTGTGAAACCGCCCTCGGTAATATCGGCTGAGCGCGTGTTCAGCAAGGGGATACTGCCGCTCGAGGTCTTCATAGATTCTTTGATGTCTAGGATTCTCCATTGACCACGCGCGCAAATCCGTATCCACCTGCGCACGCGTATTGTACGGCCGGTTCGTCAATGCCCAGGGACGCAGGAGGACATTGGCCCACATGGTTTGGACCAAACTACGTATAGTCCCGGTCGGGTGCAGCGTGCCTTCATTTTGACCAGACCCCAAGGCGCGATCTAAGAGGCTTGCCAAGGTACCGACAGCGGCGGGCAGCAACGAGACGGCATTCGCAACCGGCGGACCGAATTGCACGGTGCATGGCGAGTGTGCCGCCGTGGCGTCCAGCGGATGAACCTGCCAGCTGCCGAGAAAAAAATAGGACGCACCGACATCGATCGCCCACATATGGCCATTATGGTTGTCTGAGAACACTGCAGGAGGACGCCAACCATAACGGATGACGGTAATCATTCCCGGAATTTGGGGTCCTATGAATCGGTTGGAACTCGAGAACTCTGTCCAGAAATGCGCAGGAGTGGTGTCGGCCGCAATTGAAAGGAGCGCATACCAGTCTCCCTCCCAGTTGAAGGGTTCATCAATGAGCACGAACCGCCGTCCCAGAGAAGGCGTCTTCTGCCAATATACCGTTACATTCGGCGAGTGGGCCGGGTTTGTGAGTGTTCGGAACAACTTGTGGTTGTATTGAATCCCGCCGCCCGAAATGTTTCCGGGCACAGGGCCGAGCGCGAACGTGCTCGCGTACCCGGGCGGAACCGGCGGGGGCCCATAGAGATAAAACGCGTCGGAGTCGAACTGCGACTGGGCAAGCGGCAGGACCTGCGCACAGGCGGAACGGAGCTTTTGGCCTTTGGAGAACAGACGCGGCCATCCGCCCGGCCCCGGTCCGGCATAGACGTGAACGGGCCGAATCCAGGCAATATTGCCCAGTGGCACATAGTGGTACGCCTGCTGGCCGCCAGACGGACTTTTCGTTAGGGCCACCACCCCGATGATTCCACTGGTCCCGTATGGTGCGGACGGTAATGTCAGCGCAGATGAGCGGCTCCAGCTCAACACATAAAAGGGGTGCTTTTTGTCGTCCGTGTTTCCGATGATATCGGTGGGTACGGTGGCCCATTCCCACCCAAGGAAACCATTGAACCCCCGGGCCATCTGCGGATGTGGCAACGGCAGCATGTAGAGTTTGTTGTCGATATACGGGCTGTAGGACGAAGGCGGCAGATGGAACACAGTCGAGCCGCCGTCACCGTAACCCGCAGGCGGCATCCGCAGGCGGATGAGGGTCTCGTGCTCGCCATTCCCCAAAAGGTCGATAGTCGTGCGCCACAGTACCGGTATATGCGCTCGACGCAAGGCCCGGGTGTTTCTCAACCAGCTACGCCAGTTCGGTTGACAGTCATCGGCTCCGTATTTGGGGCAAACACCACCCGGAAATCCCGTTTCAACCGTTTTGGCCAGCACGCGATTCCATGGTGCAGGAGTCCAGTGAGGGCGGTGAAATTGTGGATACCGAGGGGATAGCTGCGGATTGTTGCTGCCGAATGGGACGTTACGAAACTGATTGAAGTTCTTGACGAGCGCTTTACAGCCCGGAGACGCGGGATAAACGGCCTTCGGAACGACCGCCTGGACCGGGTAGGCAGCATAGCGCCCGAGGTAGTGCGTGCGGGCCAATGGATGGCGGACCTTGAGATTCGGCATGACCGGCCGACGATGCGAACCAAAGATTTCAGCCAGAGTCGTGTTGGGATTTTCGTAGGGCGGCCGTTTTAATTCCGAAATTCTGCGATTGTACATTTCGACTAGGGCCGAGAGCGAACGCTCACGAATTTGTTGATTGTATTCTTCATTGCGACGGTGCAGCCAACTGCGCTGCTGATCTTTCACAATGTTTTGTTCGTCGTCCGTCTTCAATGCGGCCGAATAGGCGTCAGCCAGCTGCCGGTCAAGGTGCCGCAATAGCGGCAGGGCGCAAATCTCCGACTCGACGAAGGTCAGTGCATGCTTGTTTCCGCAGCCGAAACTTGGTCTCGACCCCTTCCAGGCCGGCGCATACAACTCAGGAAAGAGTTTGTTTCCGTTGGCCGCGGCCAGGTCGATTGACGTTTTTCCCTGATCGTTCTTGGCATAAGCATCCGCGCCGTGTACGATCAACAGAACGGCAAGATCCTCGCCGTTAAGCCAGTTACCTGCTAATGGACCTATGTCCGGTGATTGACCTATGTGGTATGCCGCGAACTGAAGCGGCGTCCAGCCAGTAGAAGTTTTCGCATTGACATCGGCTCCATGGGCGATCAGAAACTTTGCAACATCCACCCTTCCCCCAGCAACGGCTGCGTCGAGCGGCGTAAAACCATTTATGGTTCTTGAGTTAACGCTTGATCCTTTGTCAATCAGCAGCGCAACCATATCCTTGTAACCGAACTGCGAAGCGATATCGATGGGTAAGTCGCCAAACTTGGCTCCCGCGTTCACGTTGGCCCCATTGGCAATCAAGAGTTCCGCTAGATTCTTGGAGTTGTGCATCGCGGCAGCATAGAGAGGGGTATCGCCATTTTTTTCGGCGTTAACATCCGCCCCCGCTGAAATCAGCACTTTTGCCATTTCTACGTTTCCGGCAAAGGCCGTCTCGAGGAGAGGTGTGAAACCCTCGGCATCCCTCGCGTTAACATTCACGCCGGCAGCCAGAAGCCGTTTAACCTCGTCTACGTTGCCCGACTTCGCCGCGTAACTCAGTAGATTATTCCGGCCGTAAGTATTCCCCTGCTCAGCGGCCTTGTGTAGCCAGCTCGATGCCTCGTCATCGTTCTGTGGCACGCCTAGACCATATCTGTACATTACGCCGAGGTCGGTCTGGGCGTTGGCATTTCCCTGATCGGCTGCTTTGCGCAACCATTTTGCAGCCTCGGAAGCATTTTCGGACACGCCTTGGCCGCGGAAGTACATGTGGCCGGCAAAAATCTGAGCCTTTACATATCCCTGCTCGGCTGATTTGCGGAACCACTTCAGCGCCTCGATATAGTTCTGCGCCACCCCTTGGCCGTGGAAGTACATGAACCCGAGGTTGTACTGGGCAAGCACGTCCCCTTGCGAGGCGGCCTTGCGGTACCACTTCACGGCCTTGGTGTTGTCTTTAGGTACGCCCCGGCCTCTTTCGTACATAAAGCCGAGGATGGCCTGGGCCTTGGCGTTCCCTAGCGCGGCTACCTGGTGGAACCATTTCACCGCTTCCGAGACATTTCTTGGTACGCCTTCTCCTTTGGCATACATCCAACCGAGACTGTACTGTGCCATCGCATTGCCGTGCTCGGCCAGCGGTTGCAGTAGCGCGAAAGCGCTTTTGTAGTTTTTGGCCTTAAAGGCGGCCATGCCATCGGACAATGTGTCCGCAAAAGCTAGCATAGGGAAGCAGATCAACGTCAGCAGAAATACGAAGAATCTCGTTTTTGCGTGCACGGGCATCGTTTCCTATTTTTCTTGTGGTGTGACTTGGTGCAATGCATCCTTATGATTGCTAGATCACTGAACACCGGTGACAAAGAAATTGCGTCGCGAGAGATGGTAATGCGCTAGAGCCTCCTGCTCTCAGTCGTAAGTACCTCGCAGCGATTGTCTATCAGATGAGGACACCAGGCCCCGCTGTAGCCCCAGTGTTGTACAAGAAGATTAGCTCAATCGCCTCGGTAAGTGAAAGTGAACACGACCTGCAGTAGCGCCCGGCGGCTGACCGATGTCAGCGTTCTGGATATTGACTGGTGGCTTCGACCTGCTTTGAACGCAATCGGCTGAAGATTCGACAGATCCCCGCAGCGGATCCGGATCAGTGACCGCTCCTGAACAGAAAGCAGGCGTGTTTCGGGGATGTCTCGACCGGCTGCAATAGCCGTATTCTGTTGAAAAACCCTTTTTCGTTCGAGGCAAGAAAATCTCTGGACCGCTGGCAAATTATCTTCTATGGCAACCGGGGGATAGTGGAGCAGCCCCGATCTCTCCGTGGCAAACTTCTTGCGAGTCCTAGTGCTGATTTCAGCTTCAACATTC
>JAJXZK010000308.1 GCA_021780095.1 Acidobacteriota bacterium
ACTTATTTAATTAAGCAGCAAGTGCTAGTTGATTGTTAGCAATTGTGTTTTTGTAAGCGATTACGGGTGCCCACCCCCCGGCATGCCTCTCTACCGCAAACGATCCCGTCGAAACCGTGACGCCCCCTTTTCGGGTAGCCCAGGCCCATACGATGCAGCCCAGACCGGAATGCTCGCAGCATTCAAATACCCCCTCCATTCTACGCCGAAATCAAGCGAAATTCTCACCGCACTTCCGCTCGTCGGCTTTACGCCCATGCAATCCGCACTCCATGAGGTGACGAAATTTTTTTTCGCCGAAGATAACCATCGATACCGCTAACGCAAACTCACCCCACTCTTCTTGCGATCCTGCAACAACTTCCGAAGTATGATAGAGGGCAACCATGTCAGAAGCCACCCTGCTGCACTGTCCGATTCGAGGAAGTCTCAACGTTCGGCAGCGGGCAGCCAATCCGCTTACATTCACAGAAGAGAAGCAGCGCATTGATGCAGTTCGCTATCTGATCAATCGTCAATATCCAAAAGAAAATTTTGGGATTGAAACTACACTCTTCAAGATCGGGAACGCAGGGCGGAACTCCTTTCGCACAGATTTTGCCATCTACGATCAAGCGTTTGATGACTTGCGTGGTCTTACTCTCGCTCGGCGGCTCGAGCACGTCCGCCTCTTGGCCGAGATTAAGCGCGACAATAGCACTGCGGAGATGGCTAAGGCCACGCAAGTACGCGCTGCCTTACAACTTATACCCGACCTCGATGCGCTTGGAGTGTATTGGGACGACATAGAGCAAAGATTTCTGTATCGTCGCATCGAAGGAAAGCGATCGATTATCCAAGATGCGCCTATCAGCAAAATCCCTACCTGGGGCTCGGGTATTGGCTCAACGAAGTTGTCATATGATGACTTGGAGCCCGCGAAGGATCTGATACGTACTTTCGATGAAATCGAAGACGCATTCCATGCGTACATAGTTGACAAGTCAGAGCGGTACACGATGATTCAGCAACTTCTTCTACTCAAAATCCATGACGAGGGCACTCATCGCGACGGACGTAAAAGGAACCAACCACTCGATTTCCAAGACTATACCCTGGAGGCGATATCTGACTCAGAAGTGCTCCGGCGGATGAATGATGCCCTCGGCCGCGCCGCCGGGCACTATAACGTCTACCTGCCTCACGGAAAACGCATTGGGGAAAAGTTCAACTGCAATGCGGAGGTGTTGCGAAACGCCACCAAACTTCTGGCTCCAATCAATATTCTCGGGTCGAAGACGCAGATTATTCAACAGTTCTATATGCGGTTCGCAAAAAGTCTTTACAAATGGGATTTGGCTCAGTACTTTACTCCCCATGAAGTTATTGACTTCATCGTGGATTTGACGAATCCAGTAGCAGGCGAGCATGTTCACGATCCGGCATGTGGCAGCGCCGATTTCTTGATCAGTGCGTTTCGACGGATAGGACCATCAACGGAAAATTGTGTATGGGGTGCTGATAATAGCGAACAGGCCGTCCAGATCAGCATTCTTAACATGGTTCTTAACGGCGACGGCAAGACACAAATCAAGCACCAAGATAGCCTCAGTGTTTACACGGCCGCATCGCAACAATTCTCGGTGGTGCTCTGTAATCCTCCATTCGGGACAAAGATCGTGGAGAAGCGGTTCGAGGTGTTGCGTAAGTTCGATATGGGCCGCCAGTGGATTCGTGACGCGGTCGGCGTTTCGGCCACCGAGAAAGTGCGGGATACCCAACAGACTGGCATCTTATTCGCAGAATTATGTGTGCGCCTAACCAAACCCGGCGGTCGGGTTGGCATCATTCTTCCAAATGGATATCTTGGGAACTCTGGTGTCGAATACACTGCGCTCAGGGAGTGGCTATTGCGGCATACTCGGCTTGTTTGCATAGTGGCGTTCCCCCGTTTCACTTTCAAGAAATCGGGCGCGGACGTAAGCGCGTCCGTTGTCGTGTTAGAGAAGCGAGAGAAGCCGCTCTCGGGTGCTTCAGAAGACACGAATTATGTCTTTTTTTCAGGAAATATTGAATCCGTAGGGTGGCGCGCTGGCGACAAGAAATCAGTTCCCCTGTATTTACGGGACCAAACGTCGGGTGCGCTTATCCTTGATGAATCAAACGATCCAATTTTGGACGCTGACTTCAGTCAAGTGTTGAATAACCTACTTTCTTCACCAGCGGCGGATTGTTTTCCGTGGATTCTAGAGGATCGTGACGCGTCAACTAACGTTCACCAGACTCAAGGAGTAGATATAGCTGATGTGGTAGATTCTCCAAACCTAAATCTCGATCCCAAACGTCATTCGAGCAAATTCAAAGAGCTGAGGAGTCGGATTGAAAGACATCCATACTTCAGGCTTGGCGATATTCTTGAGGTTGTCTCTCAGAAACGTCTGAAACTAATTCCCAGTAAAACGTACAAGTATGTGGAGATTGAGAATGTCGGAATTGGTGAATTTGACTTTGCCGAACTCAAGGGCTGGGAGCTGCCTGATAGGGCCCGCCTAGCCGCCGACGCAGGAGACGTTTTTATCGCGCATCTCTGGAGTAGCGCTGGAAAATGGTTCGTGGCTGCTGGAAATTGCGCAGACATAGTCGTCACAAATGGATTTGCACGATTTAAATTCAAGGAAAGAACGATAGGAGCTCGTGCCGATTTATTTGTCGGACTATGTTCAGAAGCATTCCGCGTGCAGATTCGGGCGCTATCTACAGGTTCAGATGGGTTAGCCGAGATTAGTGATCCGGATTTGCTTAGCATCGTCTTGCCTAAACGTCTAAAAGACGAAGAACGAGCTAACGTGGAAAAGCAAATAGACACATTGCTGAGTGGAAATTCGCGCTTTGAAAAATTTGCTAAGTCCGTTGCCGAAGGTGTCCAGGATTTCCCCTCTCCGACTAAACGCAAGAGTCACTGCGCCTTGGTTTAAAGTAATGCCACGACGAAGAAGAAATTCTTTCCGAACAGCAGATTCATCTGATCGCGAAGGCACTGGCTGATCCGCGACGCCATGACATTTTGTAGCAAATTGGCGTCAGCAAAGACACTGCCTCCTGCACCGACGCGCCAGCATTATTTTGGTCGCGTCGCGTGGACCATCGGCAAGCCAGTGTCATAGTCCAGTTCGCGCGGTAGGTAGCCATCGCTCTTCCGCTGGCGCGTCATGCCGGCATTCTTCCATGTCTCAGGAAAATCCGGTCGCCACGGTCGATTGCCCCAGTAGTAGCCGCGGAAGGGATCGCGCGACACATTCATCCAGTTCAGCAGCTTGTCGTGCAGGTCATTGCGGATGGCGGCGTGCTCGGCGGAATCGATCAGGTTATTCAACTCGCCGGGATCGGTTTCGAGATCGTACAACTCATCGGTCGTGACCAGGTGAATGGACAGCTTATAGCGATCGTTGCGCACGCAGCGGATGGGCTGGTAGGCGCCGAATCCGTCGTGGTCCACTTCGTAGCGTCCCCACTCGATAAAAACTTCTGAGTGCGGCGCGACGGTCGGATCGCGATACGTCGCCAGCATGGTCGTGCCTTCCATCGTCTTTGGAACCTGCAAGCCAAAATAATCCATGATGGTTCCGCTCAGGTCGATGTGCGATGTAAGGTGCGGGCACACTGCACCCTCGGGTGACACGCCCGGCCACTTGACGATATAAGGAATTCGCGTGATCTCCTCATACATCGCCGGACCCTTATCCTGCAGGCGATGCGATTCGAGAAACACGCCATGATCGGCGGTATAAAGCACCATCGCATCCGGCGCGCTCACTTCCATTTCCTTCATCACGCGGCCAATCTCATCGTCGACAAAAGTGTGCGAGCCAAAAAATTGATGCGCCTCGATAGGCGGCTGCTTGCCATGCAGCGTTCCCAGGCTGTCGGCCCAAATCCTCTGCTCGGCAGGCTTGGTCGTCAGCGGATCGTCGACGTTCGGCGAGCTGGGAAAAATAAATCCGCGATAGCTGTCGGAGTATTCCTTCGGGCAAAGGCACGGTCCGTGCGGCTCATCGAAGGCCAGCACGAGCAGATAATCCTGACCCTTGTGCTTGGCGAGAAAATCGATGGCGCGATTGGCGCAGCGATGCCCGTAGCACATGTCGGCAGTCCAGGTGGGATCGTTGCCTGTGCTGGATTTTCGGGATCGCACGCGATCGGCCGGCGACAACTCCATCAGGTAATCCCGCATGTCATACCAGTACGCAGGGTCCCAGCCTGGTGCAGGGCGTCCGGTGCCGAAGTAGTCGAAGCCGTCGCAGTGCCATTTGCCGACGAAAGCCGCATGCACGCCACGATCATGCAGATGCTGGCCGAGCGTGTGGACCGTATCGCCCAACGGCATACTGTTTCCCCACACGCCGTTGGTATGTGGAAACAGCCCCGTCCAAATGGCAGATCGCGCCGGAGCACACACCGGCTGGCAATTGTAAGCTTTGTCGAAGCGAATGCCTTGTGCGGCGAGGCGATCGAGGTTTGGCGTTCTCAACCCTGTATTGCGGTAGCAGTTCAACATGTCCGCCCGCACCGACTCGCCCAGAATGATGACTGCTTGCCGAGGTTTTTTCGTCTGGCTGAGTGCCGCTGTATCTATCAAGGATGCGGCGCCGACAGCGCCCGCAGTTTTCAAAAGCTCTCTGCGATTCATGATTCGTCTCAGTGAATCATGTAGAAAATAAAATAACAAGCAATACCGCGGCCTCCGGCCGCTGCGCGACGCGAAATCAATATTTCTCGCGAGACGCGCGTAATTTTGTGCTGACGTGAATACACTGCGTCCATAACTATCGGCAAAGGGTTTCGCAATCCCATGGCATTAAAGTTCCATTTGCGCTTGGGCGGGGGATTAGGGGATGCTGGAGGAAGCCAGCCACTGCTGTTTTTGACGGAGAAAGAAGTCCATGCGGTTCCGGACGCGACACGTGTTTCTCGTTGGTTGCTGCACGGTTGCGTCGCTAGCGGCGACGTCATGTAAATCGTCAGAGAAACAAGCAACTCCGGCAACCACAGAAATTTCTCCGTCGATGCGATCTTCGCAATCGGCCACGTCCAAGTCGAGCGGCGTGATGAAGCCGACGAATATTGTGTTCATTACTCTCGACACGGTGCGAGCGGACCACCTGCACTGCTACGGCAACTCGAAAACCAAAACCCCCAATATCGACGCTTTGGCGAAAAGCGGAGTGCTGTTTGAAACGGCGGTCACTCAGGCGCCGTTGACGTTGCCTTCCCACGCCAGCATGTTTACCGGAACCAATCCCAATGTGCATCACGTGCGCGACACGGGCGGATTTGTGCTGCAACCTTCCTCCGTCACAATGGCGACCATCTTGCGCAACCACGGGTGGAATACGGCGGCCTTCGTCGGCGCGGTGGTATTGAAGCGCGCTTTCGGATTCAACCAGGGCTTCTCAATGTACGACGACCTCATGCCGGGGGGCTCCGGTGGAGAAGGCATGATGCGGAATGCCGGCGCCACGGTGGATCACGGATTGGCATGGCTGAACTCGCAGCCTACGCAATCTTCGCAGCCGTTCTTTGTGTGGTTGCATTTTTATGATGCGCACCAGCCGTACGTTCCACCGCCGGCAGAATTTCAACGTCAATATCCGGGCGATACCTACGACGCGGAAATCGCCTACATGGATCAGCAGATTGGGCGCTTCGTGAACTCGGTCAAGAAGAGATCGTCCACGCAGAATACCTTGTTCGTCGTGCTATCCGATCATGGTGAGAGCCTCGGAGATCATGGCGAATATCAGCATGGAGTTTTTTTGTATGACTCCACGCTGCGCATTGCGTGGGTGATGGCTGGGCCCGGCATTCCCGCTGGTGTTCGCGTTTGGCAACAGGCACGCACCGTCGATCTGCTGCCAACGGTTCTGGATTTGCTGGGTGGCAAGGCGTCTCCCGGAGTGCAGGGAACCAGCCTGATTCCGGCCTTCACCGGTAAGCCGGTGGCGACAGAATATTCCTACGAAGAGACCATGTATCCGAAGTTCATCATGAATTGGGCTTCGCTGCGCGGTATCCACACTGCCGAGTGGATGTATGTTCGCGCCCCCAAACCGGAATTGTACGATTTGAAAAATGATCCGGCCGAGTTGCACAACGTAATCGAAGCGCACCCCAAGGAGTATCGCGAACTGGACCAGCAACTGAAGCTGCTGATCGGCAACAACGACGCCGAGCAAGTGGTCTCGCAGCAGATGGACGCGCAGACAATGGAGAAGTTGCGCTCGTTGGGATATCTGGGGGGATCATCACAGCAGTCGGCGAGTTTGGACAGCACGGGCGCCGATCCAAAGGACCAGGTGGAGATTCTGAAGTTGTTGCATCAGGCGAAGGACACGCCGGCGGACGAGATGTCTTCTTCGCGCAGGATTGAGTTATACCGCAAGGCGCTGGCGAAAGATCCGTCGAATCCTGCCCTCTATTACGCGCTTGGCGATGAATATCAGAGGACGGGCCAGAATGAAGCCAACCTGCAACTCTGTCTCGAGGCCCTCCATCATGGCGTGACCGGGCCGATGATTCTGTCGCGACTGGGGCAGCTCTACCTGAGCCGAGGGGACGCGAAACAGGCGATCGCATATTATGAGCCGGCGGTGAAGATGGATCCGACAGATATTGGAACCATCGATGGCCTTGGGTCCGCGTATTCCGCGAATGGGCAACTGGCGGAAGCGACCGCAGAATTTCAACGAGTGCTTGCCGTCGAGCCCTATATCCCTGCCTACAACGGGTTGGGATTGGTGTCGGTGAAGCAGCATGATTTCATCACTGCGAGGCAGAATTTTGAGCGTGCCATTCAAATTGATCCCAAGGACGCGCAGTCGCAATTGAATCTAGGCGTGTTGTGCATGCAGACGGGCGATGCTCCGTGCGGCAGAACGGCCTTCCATGCATTTCTAGCGAATGCGTCGCCGATGCAATATCGCGACATGATTCCGCGGGTGCAATACGCCTTGCGAACGGTGCTGGCCCCGAAGCCGTAAGCTCACGGAAAATCGGCGCAAAAATTGCGCAGCATCGGCTCCCCAAAATATAGTTGCCTTGGCAACTAAAACTATCAATATGGTTGCTAAGGCAACTAGTTTTACCCTAAGTGGGTTCGCTGATTATTCGCCTGGACGCGGTGATGGCAAAAAGAAAGGCCGCATACTTTCGTATACGGCCTTGGTTCGTGCGGGAAATTCATCGACGGATTCGTTTCTCCCGCTGCGATGATTATGGAGCCGGTGTCACGGTGACAGTAACCGTTGGCGAACTACCCGGCCGGCCGCCCCTCGTTGGGGTAAAGACAGCATAGCCGGTATAAACGCCCGGAGGCCCCGCCGTAACTGTGCCGGAAATACCGGAGGTTCCGTTTCCGTTATCGACGACGGGAACCGGTCCCGCCACCAGGACTGCCGTGCCGCCCGAAGGAATCTCGTAGACGCTAACGGTTCCAACAGGGGCCCGGGTCGAGCCAACGGTTCCGACCGTTATGGTGTAGGGCTCAGGACCGCCCGTCACCACTGTGCTCGGTGTGGTGAGTACGACCGGCGTGCCCGAAACCCGCACTACGAAGCCCAGGTTGGTGTTTGTGTTTGGCCGATAAAGAACATCGCCGGAATAAAGGACGGTGATCTGATCGCGGCCGCTGGCGAGGTTGGGTACGGTGAGAGAAGCTGTGCCCCCGCTCAATGGCGCCGAGCCCAGCATTGTGCCATCCGAGTCTTCGAAGGTGACAGTTCCGGTTGGCGTGGTGCTTCCAATGGTAGGTGAAACGGTTGCGGTGAAAGTGACCGGCGTTCCGGGCGCGACGGTTCCGTTAGGAGAATGCGTCATCCTGATGGTGGACCCGGAAGCATTCAGCAGCACGTTGATGCTGGGGCCGCCGAGTGCGGTTGGCGGAAACTGGTTCATGTACCGTGTCTGGTACGCCGGAATCGTCAGGTTGACGGGATGGACCGTGTTCGCGGTGACGATGTCGAGTTTGCCATCCAGGTTGAAGTCTGCAAGGGCGACGGCCCAAGGCTGCTGACCGGCGGCAAACTCTACCCGTTGCCCGAAGGTGCCATCGCCTTTCCCGAGGAGGATAGCGACCTGGTTGAAGTTGGCAGCCACCGTGACCAGGTCGAGAATCCCATCCCCGTTCACATCGCCAGCGGCGATGGAATCCGGGAAGTTGAGCGCGAAGCTGTTGACGGCAGTATTGAAACCTCCGTTGCCGTTGCCGGCAAAGAAGGAGACGTCGTTGGCGATGGAATTTCCGGTAACAATGTCGAGCTTGCCATCGCGGTTGAAGTCGCCCATCACCAGGGATGTCGGATACGAGTCGGTGGTATAGATTGCCGGCGACTGGAAGCTGGCCTGCGCTGGCGGAGCCTGGTACGGCATCATGCTGTTGTTGAGGAAGACTTCCATCTGGCCTGTGTGGAAGCAGGTCACGGCGATATCATTCTGGCCGGTGTTGCGCGTATCGCCAATGGCGACACCATAGGGATTGGTGCAGGTTGCCAGGGTTTGACTTCCGGTGAACCCGCCGCCGCTTTGACCATAGAGAATCGAGACGGTGTTATCTCCATAGTTGGTGACTGCGAGGTCGGGGATTCCATCGCCATTCAAATCGCCGATGGCGACCTGGTACGGCAGCCATCCTACAGAATAGGTCTGCGCGGAAGCGAAGGTACCGCTGCCGCCACCGTTGTTCATCAGGACGCTGATCGTTCCTGGCTTTGAGTTTAAGGAGGTGTTGACGGCGACCAGATCGGCATAGCCGTCATTGTTCAAGTCACCGGCCGCGACGGAGTAGGGTTGCATGCCGACTGGATATTCCATAGCGGCGCCAAACTGGCCGCCGCCCTTGCCGGCCAGTACGCGGATCGCGTTGTCCTCCAGATACGCGACGGCAATGTCTGGAAAGCCGTCGTGGTTGAAGTCGGCAACGGCAACGCTATCCGCCATATTGCCGTGACCATTGGTAAGGGTTTGCGGGACCGCGTAATTGAGGCTTCCATGTACAGGAGTGGGCAGAGTGTTGTTGATGAGCACCGAGACGGTGCCACTTGTCGATTGCGTGACGGCCAGGTCCGGCTTGCCATCGCGGTTGAAATCGATTGGGGCAACGTAGGCCGGACCGCTGGGAACCATATAGTCCTGCACGGCCTGGAAATTGCCGTTGGGACGGCCCAGGAGAAGTGCGACGGTATTCTGCATGGTGTTTCCAGCGACCAGATCCAAATTGCCGTCGGAGTTCACGTCCATTGCAAGCAGGTAGCTCCCGCCTGTTCCGGTGGCTGGCCCGATAGAGGCGGTCTGGCTGGTTGTAAAGGAGGCGTTGCCATTGCCGGTCAGGATGCTGACCGTGCCCGACCCGGCATTCAAAACAGCCAGATCGATTTTCCCGTCCTTATTGAAATCGCCGACAACCAGGCCGGTAGGATCGGTGCCCACGGTGGGGCTGGAGCTAAGGCTAAAGTTGCCTTTCCCGTCTCCCGTTAAAACGTGAACTGCTGCGGCGGAGCCGTCGGTGACGGCAAGATCGACGTTGCCGGAATTCGAGAACTGTCCAGCGACGATTCCGTTGGGCATACCGAAGCCGGATAGCGTCCTGACCGTGTAATAGGTGAAATTGTTCGCCGGATTGCTGAGGAACAGGGTGATGGTTCCGTCAAGGCTATCGGCCACAGCCAGGTCTGGGTGGCTGTCATTGTTGAAATCGCCTGAAGTGATTGCGACCGGGCCTTTGCCGGTTCCAAGCACGATATTTGTCGTCCCATTTCCCATCGCCGGATCGAATGTCCCATTGCCGAGATTCAGGAACACCTGGATCACGTTCGACGTTGGGGTGTTGCAGGTAACAACGATATCCGGCAGACCGGTCAGATCCAAGTCCCCTGCCAGCGCGGCGGTGGGTCCACCGCAGGTGGGATACGTGGCGGGAGCCTGGAAGCCGCCGGCGCCAGTGGACAAATACACACTGATCGTGTTCGCGGATTTATTGGCGACCACCATATCCTGATAGCCGTCATGGTTAAAGTCAGCCACAGCCACACCCATGGGCATCGCGCCTGCGGTGAATGTCTGGCTTTGGGAGCCGGAGCCACCCAGCGGCTGAAACAAGGCCTGCGCGTGAGCGCCGACAGTGAAGAGAAGGACTGCAGCGATGCTGACGAAGACGAAAAGACGAGACATGCGAACACTACCAAGATTCATGGCCAGGACCTCGACTGAAATTCAGCGATTACAACTTCAATTGGCGGAGTGACTCAAGGGATTCGGATTCGCCCGCGTTGCGACTCAGTCCCCGGGGTTGCCGCACCAGAAGTGCGGTCGTGCTGAAGAAGGCAAAAGTGAAGAGAGCAATGCTTTCAGCGGGGGAGGGCTGAAATGATTCTTTGTGTGTCTCGTTTTTGATCGAGGTTGCAAAAGTGTTACAAGCTCTAGCATCCGCAAAAAAAGAGCGGAGAAAATTCGGCACTAGGTTGGATGCCGGAAAATCCTGCGAGGGAAGAAAAAATCTTAGGGGGTTCAGAATTGCGAGGGTTCCAGTCTAGAGGGGGACAGGTCGGCGAGGAGGGTTACGGAGAAGAAAAGGCGATGCGCGGACAAGAAAAAAAGGGCTGCCGCTTGGAAGCGGCAGCCCGGGGGGAGGAGGTGCTGGGTGAAGGCTTAGAAAAGAGTAAAGGGCATGGGTTCGTTTTGGGCACCTCGGTTTCGGTTGGCCGCTGGCAAGTTGATACTGCCTTCAGCTGGCGTACCCGTAAAGGAGTTGAAGGTGACGGGTGGCCCACGCCGGTCGGTGCAGAAGAAGACGAGGCAGAAGCCGCTCACCGAGCCTGTGGAAGCTCCATAATTGCCTTGGGCTGGAAAGGTTGCCGTGACGGTGAAGCCTCCAGCAATCGTGTAGTAGTTGTAAGTCGACGTGTTGCCATTCCCAACAATCGGCAGGACCTGCGGGGCTTGTCCACTTCCGGTGAAATCCACCAGATCGCCGTTAGGAGCGTAACCGCCCGGAATTGTGACAGTTGCAATGCATGGCGATGCGCCGAAGTTAAACGAGCAATTCACAGTGGTGGAGGTCGGTGCCGGCGTCACAGTGAGAAGTTGGTACGAGGAACTGCCTTGGTTGGTGTTGTAGAGACCTTCGACCGCGTAGGTGCCGACATTCAAGTTTGGCGACAAAGCCGTGATCGTGATATTTCCATTGCCGGTTCCGTTCAGGTTGATGGTACCAATGGTTGCAAACGCTCCGGTGGGAGAAAGGACGCCTGTACCCGCGTTGTAGGTCGCGGGTGCGGCCTCCACCGTAACTGTACCGCCGGAAACGCCGTTGACGACCGCGCTGGCAGTGAAAGTATTGGAGTAGACCACGGAAGCCGGACTTATCGTCAGCGAGACGGGAGTTCCAGATACCGTGATTGCCGATCCGGCTCCAGAAATGGTCGTCGGCTGGAAGTTGGCATCGCCAGAGTAGAGCGTGGTGAACAGGTACGATCCGCTCCCGAGATGGCCGACCGGATAGGTAGCGGTTCCGCTTGCGTCCAAAGTATAGGGGCCGGTACCGAGAGCACCACCTGAAGAGTTCTCAAAGATCACCGAGCCGGTTGGCGTTCCGCCGCTATACGCGGGCTGAACATTCGCCTGAATCGTCAGGCCCGTGTTGTCCGCGGGAACCGGCGAAGCGGGCGAGCTGCTCAGAGCGATCTGCGCCGCGGATGCATTGGTCAAGACGTCAATGCTGGGGTTGCCTCCGGGGTTGGCAGGGTACTGTGCCAGATAGCGCGCTTGGTAGGCTGGGCTGGCGATGTTGACCTGGTGGAAGGTGTTGGCTGTGACGATATCCAACTGACCATCATTGTTGAAGTCACCCACGGCCAAAGCCCACGGCTGAGTTTTCGCGGTGAATTGTCCGGCGGCGCGCTGTTGGAAGGTGCCAAAGGTGCCGTCGCCGACGCCGAGGGTTAGCTCGACCGAATTGAAGTTTGCAGCCACTCCGACGATGTCGAGAATGCCGTCGCCATTGAAGTCGCCTGCAGCGATGGAGTCAGGGAAGTTGAGGGACGGGCTGGTCACGCCTGCGGCAAAAGTGTTGTTGCCGACGCCGGCGAAGAAGGAGATGTTGTTGGCGATGGTGTTTCCGACCACGATATCCAGCTTGCCGTCGCGATTGAAATCACCGACAACCAGGGAAGCGGGATTCTTGTTTGTAGCGGTGATGAACGGCGTGCCGAAGGTGCCATTGCCGTTGTTGGGAAAGACTTCCAGTTCGGCGGCGCTGTTGCAGGTGACGGCTACGGACGGAAAACCATTGTGTTCAAAGTCGCCGATGGCCACGCCGTATGGATTGGAGCAGGTGGCAAGGGTCGCGGGCTGTACGGTGAAGGCACCGGATTTCGAGCCAAAGAGGATGGAAACGGTGTTATCGCCATTGTTGGTGACGGCAAGGTCGGGATAGCCGTCGCCGTTCAAATCGCCGATGGCCACTTGATACGGCTGCCATCCTACGGTGTACGTGACGGCAGAGGCAAAGGTGCCGTTCTTGTTATTTAGAAGGACGCTAACGGTTCCGGTCTTTGAGTTGAGGGTAGTATTTGCAGTCACCAGATCCGGATAACCGTCGCCGTTCAGATCGCCGGAAGCGATCCAGTATGGCTGGTTGCCGACCGGATAGACGGTGGCGGCGTTGAAGTTGCTTGCGCCGGTGCCATTGTTGAGCAACACGCGGACAGAATTATCTTGCAGGTAGCTGACGGCTATATCGAGCAGGCCGTCCTTATTGAAGTCGCCCACCGCGACGCTGTCGGCGAAGTTGCCGTAGCCGTTGATGAGAGCGTGCGCCGCGGCGGAACTGCGGCCGTCGGGATACTGCGTGGGCAGGGTGTTGTTGAGCAGAACTGAGGCCCGGTTTGTGCTCTCCTGAGTCAAGGCAATGTCGGGCTTGCCGTCACGATTGAAGTCCGCAACCGCGGCCAGAGTACCGGGCCTGAAAGCCTGGCTGCTTATCTGCCCCACCTGGAGGGAGCCATCTCCATTGCCGAGGAGTACGTCGACTTCTCCTGTATTCGCCGTCGGAGAATCGAACGCAACCACGTCCGGGTATCCATCGCTGTTGACATCGGTGGTGACAATCGCGATGGGACTGGTCCCGGTCGCCTGGGCCGCTTGCAGGGTGAGGGCGCCGGTGGGGCTTCCTAATAGGACCGTGGCTGTGTTGGTGCCCGCATTGCTGGTGGCAACGTCAAGGTTGCCGTCATTATTAAAATCCGCAGCCACGATGCCGCTGGGTTTGGTTCCGGCTCCAGTTGAATAGCTGCCGATGGCGGTGAATGTACCGTCGCCGTTGCCGGCAAGGACGTGGACATTATTATTAGTGCTGTCGGAAACCGCGAGGTCCAATTTTCCGTCGCGGTTAAAGTCGCCGCTTACAGCGCCAGTCAAGCCGCCTGACAGGCCGGTTGTCTTGATTGTTCCGGTGCCGCCGCCGAGGTTGATGAAAGCAGTGATGCCGCCGGTACCGCTGATCACTGCGACATCGACAAGGTCTTCGTTGCCGGTAAAATTGCCAGCCACCAGAGCGACTGGATCGGTGACAGACGCCACCTCCAAAGGCGAGGTGGGAAAGGTGCCGGGGGCACTGGCGCCATTATTCAGGAATGCCTCAACAACGTTGTTGCCAGGGCAAGCGACGGCGATATCTGGGTACCCGTCACCGTTAAGATCTCGTGCCAGCACTGCGGTTGGGCCAATGCAGGTCGGAATCGTGGCAGCCGCTCCAAATGTATTGGGACCCTTGCCGAGATAGACCTTGATGTTTTTGTTTGTGCTGTCGGTTACGACCAAACCGGTCCAGCCAGAGCGGTCGAAATCGGCGGCGGCCACGCCCTGGGGTGCGACGCCCGTGGTCAAGTTGGGCGATGGGGATTGAAACAGTCCTTGCGCGCCGGCGGAGTTGGGACGCATCAGCAGACCGGCGAACATGGCCGCAGCGACGGTGATAGAGGCGAACCGGAGAGAGAAACCGCTGGCGATTACGGGGGAAAATCGGGACATGATGTTGACCTCGAAAAGAAAAACGGTGAAACTGCGTCACTAACTTGAGTGGAAGAAGGGTCGGCTTTACGTCAACGTCGACCGGATTGAACCACCCAAAATCATTTCGAAACATTGGGCCGCGCAGGCCGCGGGTTTCGGGTTCCGTTGGGCGGCTGAATTGCATCAGGTGAGAGATTGCTGCGCTTTCCCAACCTGTGCCGCGCGAATGCCGATCCTATGGGTTCTTCCTGCCCGTACGGTGACCAAACACCCGGCCGATTCTATAGCCGCAGGCAGAAGAGCCAAAACAGTGAGCAACTTCTTGCTTATTTCTTTGCCCTATTTCCGCAGACGAATCGAACATATCCTATGGGAATCCGGGCACTTTAGTTTCTTGCGCCTGGCCCAATAAACAGCTGTAAGTGGTGGAATTATCTGACTGAGTCTATCCCATTTCGGGTAATAAGACGATAAAAAAACTTCCGTCATCTGTACAAAACAGGAGGAATCAGATAGATCACTTATCGCATTCAAAACCTGGGCGGAGGCTGGGGAAGGTCGGAGCGATTTGCCCGAGGAACTACTGCAGGCAGAAGCACACTCCTGCGCGGCCCCAATAGGAAGGGGTGGTCGATTTTTAGAGCGGCCAGCAGCCAGCGGCTGCGGAAGCCGAAGTTTTGCGCCAGGTGTTGGCTAGTCGGGCACGTCCGTACGATGAAGGAGCGTTCCTGCGGCGTCCTTGGCGGCGATGATGGGTTGGGCCGTCAGAGGCCACTCGATCCCGATGGCGGGATCATCCCAGCGGACAGTCCGTTCCGAGGCCGGCGAGTAGTAGTCGGTGGTTTTGTAGAGCACGTCGGCGGCCTCGGAAAGAACCAGGAATCCGTGGGCGAAACCGGGAGGTATCCAAAGCATTTCCGGCGTTTCCGCACTCAATTCTACGCCGACCCAATTGCTAAAATGCGCGGAAGAACGGCGAACATCTACGGCAACGTCAAAAATTCGGCCGGCAACGGCCCGGACTAGTTTGCCCTGGGCGTACTGCAGCTGAAAATGCAGCCCTCGCAAGACGTGCTGGCGGGAGCGAGATTGATTGTCCTGAACGAAGTGGGAGGGCAGGCCGGCTTTTTGGAAGGTGGCCTCATTCCAGGTTTCGGCAAACCAGCCGCGGTCATCGGTAAAGATTCGAGGGCGCAACCGGAGCACACCGGGCAGGCGGGTGGAAAGAACTTCCATGAAGAAAAGTGTACCGTGGTTTCGGGACCGATCACCCTGCGTGTATCCGGTAGACTGAGTTCTCAGGATCTCGGACGCAGGACACGGGCCGCCTTGGTGGGGCAACACGATCCTGCGGCGTGCAATTCAACCTTGGTAAGGATGAACGATATTGACGGAATCTTCTTGGACGCAATCCCCGATTGTTGTGACCGGGGGAGCTGGATTTATCGGTTCGAATTTTGTGCTGGACTGGCTGGAAGATGCCGCGTCCGCCCCCCCTTTGGTGAACGTCGATTGCCTGACGTATGCGGGCAACCTGAAAAACCTGGAGCGCGTGTCGACGCATCCTCAGTACAGATTTGTTCGGGCAGATATCTGCGATCAAAGCAGAATGAAGGCGTTGTTCGAAGAATATCGTCCACGCGCCATTATGCATTTTGCGGCGGAAAGCCATGTGGACCGCTCGATCCTGGGGCCGGCTGCGTTTGTGGAGACGAATGTTCGAGGAACATTTGTGTTGCTGGAGACGGCGCGGGCGTACTGGGGTCGACTGCCGGAGCCAGAGCGGGCGGGATTTCGATTTTTGCACGTTTCCACGGACGAGGTGTATGGCTCGCTGGGCGCCGACGATCCGGCGTTCTGCGAGGCCACGGCGTATTCGCCGAACAGTCCCTATTCCGCGACCAAGGCAGCTTCGGATCACCTGGTTCGGGCTTACTTCCACACCTACGGGCTGCCGACGATGATTACGAATTGCTCGAATAATTATGGGCCGTATCATTTTCCCGAAAAACTGATTCCGCTGATGATTACGCATGCGCTGGAGGGCAAGCCTCTGCCGATCTACGGCGACGGATTGAATGTGCGTGACTGGTTGTATGTGCGTGACCATTGCGCCGCCTTGCGACTGGTGCTGGACAAGGGACGACCGGGGGAAACCTATAATGTTGGCGGCAGAAATGAGCGCAGCAATCGCGAAGTGGTGGAAGCGATCTGCGAAATTCTGGACGAGCTTCGGCCGCGGTCGCAGCATTGCCCGCACAAACAACTGATTCGTTTTGTGAAGGACAGGCCGGGGCATGATCGGCGGTACGCAATCGACGCGACCAAGCTGGAGCAGGAGCTGGGGTGGAGAGCGCAAGAAACATTTGCGACGGGGCTGCGCAAGACGGTGGAGTGGTACCTGGAGCATCCAGAGTGGATTGCGGACGTGTTGAGCGGCGGTTATCGCGAGTGGATCGAACAGAACTATGACGGTCGAGCGACTGAGCCGGTGCGAGCGGGACAGAGTAGAGTCGAGGAATAAAGGAGCGAGTGTGCGCGGAATCATTCTGGCCGGTGGGTCGGGAACGCGGTTATATCCACTGACAATTGCGGCCAGCAAGCAATTGCTGCCGGTCTATGACAAGCCGATGATCTACTATCCGCTGTCGGCGCTGATGCTGGCGGGGATCCGCGATGTGTTGATTATTTCGACCCCTGAGGACACGCCGCGATTTGAAGCGCTGCTGGGAAACGGCGAGCAGTGGGGAATGAAGTTTACCTATGCAGTACAACCGGAGCCGGGCGGCCTGGCGCAGGCGTTTTTGATTGGGGAGCGATTTGTCGATGGCCAGCGGTCGGCGCTTGTCCTGGGCGACAACATCTTTTACGGTCACGATCTATCTGGAATGTTGCAGACGGCGGCGCGCAGGGAAAAAGGCGCGACGGTGTTCGCCTATCCGGTGCAGGACCCGGAGCGCTATGGCGTGGTGGAGTTCGACGGAAATCGGCGAGCGATTTCAATTGAAGAGAAGCCGCAGAAGGCGAAGTCTCGTTTTGCGGTAACGGGCGTGTATTTCTACGACCAGCAAGTGGTCGAAGTGGCGAAAGCGCTGAAGCCTTCCGCTCGTGGCGAGCTGGAGATTACCGACGTGAATCGCTGGTACCTGGAGCGTGGCCAACTGCACGTGGAAGTGATGGGGCGCGGGTTCGCCTGGCTGGACACCGGAACGCAGGATTCGCTGATTGAGGCGGCCAGCTTTATCCAGACGATCGAAAAGCGGCAAGGCCTGAAGGTGGCTTGTCCGGAAGAAATTGCCTATCACCTGGGCTATATCGATGCCGTCCAGATGGAGCGGTTGGCGACCAAGCTGGGCAAGAGTGGGTATGGAAATTATTTGTTGCAGGTATTACATGAGGCGGATGTATGAAAGAGAAACATTCCGGCGGCCTGCGAATTCTGCTGACTGGTCGCGAAGGACAAGTAGGCCGAGAACTGAGCCGCTCGCTGGCGAAGCTGGGCGAAGTGACGGCCACGGGTCGCGATGAACTCGATCTGATATCCGACTATGCGATCGGGGATGTGGTGCATGAAGTGCGGCCGCAGTTGATTGTGAACGCGGCGGCTTATACCGCGGTGGACAAGGCTGAGAGCGAGCCAGACTTTGCGCATCGCATCAACGCGGAGGCGGTGGCGACGCTGGCGGCGGCGGCGAAAAGTGTGGGCGCGGCGGTGATTCACTATTCGACGGATTACGTGTTCGATGGCAGCAAGGAGACGCCATATGTGGAGACAGACCGACCGCATCCGCTGAGCGTGTACGGAAAAAGCAAATTGGACGGAGAGAAGGCGTTGGCGGCGGCGGGAGTTCCGTATCTGATTCTGCGGGCGAGCTGGGTGTATGGCGGTGAGGGAAAAAATTTTTTGCTGACTATTCTGCGGCTGGCGATGGAGCGGCGCGAATTGCATGTGGTGAACGATCAGATTGGCGCGCCAACATGGTCGCGGGACATTGCCAAGGCGACTGCGTTGGTCGCAGAGAAATGGCATCACGAGAAGTTCGCGACGGCGGCGTCTGGCGTGTACCACATCGCGGCGGCGGGGAAGACCAGTTGGTTCGGCTTTGCGGAAGAGGCTGTCCGGCTGCGCTCGATGTCGGCCGTTGCGCAGGGAACAAAGTTTGCGCGGCTGGTGCCGATTCCTTCGTCGGAATATCCGACGCCCGCGGAGCGGCCGAAGAATTCTCAGCTGGATTGCGCGAAGCTGGCGCGGGAGTTCGGTTGCAGCCTGCCGGAGTGGAAGACATCTTTGGCTGCGGTGATGCGCGCATTGAAGTAGAGCGAGGGCAAAAAGCGATCAGTCCAGGTCGAAGTCGCGCAGTGGGCGGGATTCACTGGGTGACTCCTTGGCGCGGCGCAGGGCTTCAGAGAATTTCTTTTCCAACACATCATCCTTATTCTTCTCCGCTTCCACGGATTGCCGAAAGAGGGCCTGCTTGCGTTCTTCCTGATCTTTCAGAGCGCGGGTGGCTGCCTCGAAATCTTCAAACGTCTTTTTTCGCGGCGCGGGTGTGTGAGCGATGACGGCGTGGGTGGTCGCGTCCACCTTGACGATGGCGCCGCAGTCGGGACAGGTGATGTCAAAAATGTTAGAAGTCTTGGCGGTCATGGGCGCATCCCTCGGCGGATTTCAGGCTCCGCATCAGGATACAACTTTCTCGCTTATGCCAGTTTCAGGGTAGCTTTATCGACCCGGGCGCCGGCAATGTGTTCCGGCAGGCTGCGACTGCGGATGGTGACGACGCGTCCGCGCTGTTTGATGATGTGCTCTTTGCGCAGCGTGGCCCGGCTGCGGGTGATGGATTCGCGGGTGGTGCATCCTTGCAGCGACGGATGCGACTACAAAATCAGAGCGTGGTGGCCGCAGTGGCCGGTACGCGCCTGCTGGACTAGCGTGTCAATCAATGGCGGTTCACATCGCGAGAGAAAGGAAACGCCGGCAAAGACGCGCTCCTGCAGATTGCCGCTGGGAAAAAGGTTCTGACACAGGGCATCGGCGGCGCGGCGCAGACTTTGGTCGCGTTGCAACTGAAAGTTCGCAGAGAGTCGACGCAGACGATTCATCTGGTACAGCATTTTCGATGCGGCAACGTCAGCGGCGTGGCCCAGACCTTCATCCTGCGCTCGCATCCATTCGGTGACGGAGGAAAGCTCTTCATGCAGGGCGTTGCCGGCGGCGGCGAGCTTGCGCTTGGCTTCGACGGGCATGGCGCGGGCGGCGAGTCGATGAGCCAAGGTGTCGGGCGTCGTAAAAACATCGGGTAGCGTGAGCGCATGTTTGTGGAGCAACTGTGCCATGGGGGGTTCCACCAGGGTGGCGGAATAGCGCGGCAAAATTGGCGTGGTGCGACCGAGAATGTGTTGATAGAGAACCTGCGATTGCGCGAAATAGGCAACTTCCGCAGGGCCGCCGATGTAGGCGGAGGTGGGGAGCAGCGTGTCCTGAAGAACCGGGCGCAGCAAAGCATTCGGGCTGAGGCGTTCCGGGGCGGTATCGAGAATGCGGATCAGATCGTCAGTCGTGTAGTGCGTTGAACCGGCGGACCATTCATCGGCAGCGGATTTTTTCAGGGCGGTGCGGACGCCGGTCGATGCATCGTTCAGGAAGAGCGGACTGGAAAAGTCGCCGACCATGACCTGGGCGTGATAGCCGGCTTGCTCCAATGCGCGGACGCGTTCAAGCAGGGCGGCGTGCAGTTCGTCGGCATTTTGAAGCGCAGCGAGCAGGGTGGAATGTGCCAACGCGTGGAATGGCCGCGAGGAAGCGTCGATGACAATGAGGCCGTGGCCGCTAAAAATGCGCGCCAGCAGTGCCGCAAATGCGGAGGCAAAGGTCGCGGTAGGCGTGTATAGCGTGGCGATCAGGTCGGTGACGGCATTTTCGCCGAGACATCGGCGAAGTTCGTCGACCAACGGGACAATGGCTTCGCCGAACGGCAAGTTGCCGACGGGTGGGCCGGGCGCGGGAGGATGCGCCAGTCCCGCCGCGGCGGGCAGGCGCAGGGTGGTAATGTCGTTTCCGCAGAGGAGAGTGGCCTGGTTGACTTCGTCAAAGTCGTGATCTTCGGTGGCCAGCCAGAAGATGGGGACATGCGGATGGCCGGCGCGGGTGGCTTCCGCGGCCAGATGAATCGCAGTTGCGGCCTTCATCAATGTCAGGAGCGGGCCGCCGAAGAGTGCGACCTGCTGACCGGTGACAACGGCGCCTGCGCCGGCAGCGAGACGATCGAGATTGGAGTTTGTTTCGGGGCCCGAACCAAACTCCTGATTCTGTTGGCGCAATAACTCGACGATGGCCTGTCGTCGGGCGGGATCCATTTGCGGCGCGTTCTTCATCCACTGGCCGTCATTGGCGACCGTTTCCGGGTAAAACGCACGCAATTTTTCCCAGTTGCCGGACACATAGTCGCGATAGAGATCGCTGACGTGCGGCAACGCCGTAACGGGATAGCAATCTGCGTTCAAGTGCGCGTCGCTCCTGACGAATGGGTGGGTTGCGCGGCTGATGCCGGTGCTCCGGGCTGCAACGCACACGCCAAGTGTCTCATGCAGTGGATGCTGTTCGAAGGGTCGAAGATGCGCGGAATTGCATCGGAGCCCGGCTTGGGTTACTCGCGTCCTTCGCGCGCATCTTTCCAGAGATCGATTCCGCTGTCTTCGGCAAAGCGGTCGATCTCTTTCAGTTCGGCAGCGGTGAATTGAAGTTTCTTGACGGCATCGAGCGAATCGTTGAGCTGATCCACATTGCGGGCACCAACCAGTGCGGTCGTGACGCGAGGATCGCGCAGCACCCATGCAATCGCCATCTGCGCCAGGGTCTGGCCACGGCCTTTTGCCAACTCATTCAGAGAGCGCACGCGCTGAATGTTCTGCTCGCTGAGAAACTCCTTGAGCAGGGAACTTTGCTGGGCCGTGGCGCGGGAATTCGCCGGGACGCCGTTGAGATATTTGCTGGTGAGCAGACCCTGCGCCAGCGGGGAGAAGGCAATGCAGCCGACGCCGAGTTCGGCCAGGGTGCCCAGCAGTTCTTTTTCGATCCAGCGATTCAGCATGGAATAGGAGGGTTGATGGATGAGCAGGGGAACGCCTTCCATCTCCAGAATGTTGGCGGCTTCGCGGGTGCGATCGGCATCGTAGGAAGAAATGCCGACGTATAAGGCTTTGCCCTGATGGACGGCGGTGACCAGCGCTCCCATGGTTTCTTCCAGGGGCACCGTCATGTCGGGCTTGTGGGAGTAATAAATGTCGACGTAATCGAGGCCCATGCGATCGAGGCTTTCATCGAGTGAGGCCAGCATGTACTTGCGAGAGCCGCCTACGCCGTAGGGCCCGGGCCACATGTCCCAACCGGCTTTGGAGGAGATGATGAGCTCGTTGCGGTGATCGCGAAAATCCTTGCGAAGAATGTGGCCGAAATTCTCTTCGGCGGAGCCGTAGGGAGGGCCGTAGTTATTCGCCAGGTCGAAATGAGTGACGCCTCGATCGAACGCTCGCCGGATAACGGCGCGGCCGGTTTCAAAGACGTCTGCGCCGCCGAAGTTCTGCCAAAGGCCCAGGGAAATGGGAGGCAATACGATTCCGGATCGGCCGCAGCGGCGAAACTCCGCCTGCTGATAGCGCTTTTCGTCGGGAACATAACTCATCCGCGTGCATCTCCTTGATGGTTGGAAGTTGGGGAAGCGAATCCTGCTACGTGGTTGGATGTAGGGTGCGTCCGACAACCCGCCACGGCGGGGAACTTGTGACCTGATGCCATGCGAAAGTATGGTGCGCCCGACAAGATTCGAACTTGTGACCTAACGCTTCGGAGGCGTTCACTCTATCCAGCTGAGCTACGGGCGCATCCCTCTTGAGATTATCACGCGTGATGGTTCAGGCTGGCGGTTCGCGCAGGAGCCACTTGAGTTCCTCGCGACGACCCCTTCCCATCTTCAGATATCGTTCGCGATGCAAGGCCTCCCGCACCGTCGCAGCCTCTTCCTGATATACAAGATCCCATGGGCCACAATGTTTGGTCGCGGGACTGAGATTCGAGTTATGCTCCGATAGACTCCGCTCTGAGCGACCCAACCTTGGAGGTGTCACGCTTCAAGACTATTGCAGTTGGGGTAGACTATCGGAGGTCATTACCAACGTCTTAACATGTTAAGAGATGATCTGGGCGAAGGCTGTCCATGGTCCAAGAAGATGACGCCCCGATGACGTATTTGTTGGGAACAAGTCGAATATGGTAGCCAGGTCTTTTTCTCCAGAACGAGTGCCGACAATCGGTCTGGGGGTGTAGTGTGTTCACAGGTCAGAGAGGTTCTATTTCCATTGGCAACCACTAAAGTTTCGTGTATTTGGAGAAGTACAGACAGCGTCCGCGGATATCGCACCGGGTTATCGCTCCATAGCCATACGCGACACTCGAAAGAGAAGCTTCAGTTCATTCCGGCCTTTACGGAAAAATGGCCCATTATCCAACGGGCGCTGGATCGGCAGTATCGAAAATCCGTCGTACCGGTTGATTTTTCTCGCGCCTATTGGACCTCTCCGCTAACGCCGAAGCTGGCTTACGAAGTGGAGAAGAATCAGATTGAGCGCGAGCTCGATCTGGCGGCGCTGGTCAGCCTGACCGATCATGATTCAATTCAGGCTCCATCCTTGCTGCGCCTGGCGAGAGAGGCGGCGGAAGTTCCACTGTCGATGGAGTGGACCGTTCCTTATGATTGCGGCAGCGTGTTTCACCTGGGAATCCACAACCTGCCCGTCGCCCATGCGCATGATTTGACGCAGGCGTTGGAGCAGTACACGCATAGGCCTCGCGCCGCGGACGTGACCGAACTTCTGGCGGCGTTGCATTCGTTTCCGGAAGTCTTGATCGTGTTCAACCATCCATTGTGGGATTTGGGCGGATTGGGAGCGGAGCGTCACGCAATTTGCCTGGATACGTTTATGCGGCAGAACAGCGCCTTTTTGCACGCCATGGAACTGAACGGGATGCGGAAGTGGGACGAGAATAAACGCGTGGTCCCGCTGGCGGACCACTGGAGTTTGCCGATTGTTTCCGGGGGCGACCGTCACGCCTGCGAGCCGAGCGCTACGGTCAACTTGAGCCATGCACAAAGCTTTGCGGAGTTTGTCGACGAAATTCGCAATCAGCAACGCAGCCATATTTTATTCATGCAACAGTATGCCGATCCCATGTGCGTTCGCGTTGCGCATGCTGTCTTGGACGTGATCCGCTACTATCCCGAATATCCCGAAGGTTCTCGCCGCTGGGATGACAGAGTGTTTCATCCGGACAAGACAGGGGAGGGATTCCAGCCGCTTTCGGCGTTCTGGAAATCGCCGCCGGAGTTTGTCGAGCGCCTTTTCTCAGTCTTCCGACTGGCAGAAAACGCGACGGTACAGTGGGCGGCAAAACGGGTTTACGCAGATGAAATGGACCTGCCCGCTCTTTCCGAGGGACGATCTGAGGCCATTTCTTGAACGGCCCACCTCCTCGGGTCGCTTTTTTCCCGGATGCGTTTCATGAAGTGGATGGGGTGGCGGTTGTTGCCAGAAATTTCGCCGCTTATGCGCGGCAATGCGAAATTCCTCTGCTGATCGTCCACGCCGGGCCACGCAACCAGGTGAATCAGGAAGGGTCTGTGATCCGAATGGAGCTGCGTCGCAGCCCCATCAAATTCCCTCTGGACCGGAATCATGAGTTTGACCTGATCCTGCTGCGGCGCTATCGAGAGGTGGCGGCGCTTCTGGAGAAATTCAAGCCAGACCTGATTCAGATTACCGGACCCAGCGATATTGGAATTGTCGGTGCCATGTGCGCCCACAAGATGCAAATTCCGCTATCTGCATTCTGGCAGACCAATCTTCCGCAATATGCCGGGTTGCGAGCCGCGCGGGCGGTGAAGTTTCTACCGCAGCGTGTGGCCGCGTATGTCTCGCGTGCGGTGCAGCAATTGAGCCATCGCGCGACGACACGCTTCTATAAAATTCCTCGAATACTATTCGCGCCCAATCCGGAGATTGTGCAGATGCTGGCCGAGGACACGGGGAAGCCGTGTTTTCCAATGGGCCATGGCGTGGATACAACCAGGTTCAGCCCGGAGTTCCGCGACAGCAAAGGCAGTCCGTTCACGATAGGCTACGTGGGGCGGTTGACGGCGGAAAAAAATGTTCGCTGGCTGGCGCGTTTGGAGGAGGCTCTGCTTGGCAAGGGGCATCGCGATTTCCGCATCGTGATTGTCGGTCACGGCGCGGAGCAGGGATGGCTGCGGCAAAATATGCGCCACGCGGAATTTCCTGGCGTTTTGGGCGGCGGCGAGCTATCGCGCGCCTTCGCGAATATGGATGTGCTGGCGTTTCCATCCGAGACAGAAACCTTTGGCCTAGTCGTGCTGGAGGCTCTGGCGTCGGGAGTCCCGGTGGTGACAATGGCAACGGGCGGACCGAAGTACACGGTCGAGCATGGAAAAACGGGTTTTGTCGCGGAATCGTTCGAGGAATTTGCATCCTATGTCGCAGGGCTGGTGGCAGATCCAGAGAGGGTGTCCACCATGCGAGAACCGAGTCGGCGATACGCGCAGGAGAGTTCCTGGGGTCACGCATTTCAAAACATCTACCAGACTTATCGTCTTCACCTCGCCGACGACAAGGCCACAGCACTCAACAATCACGTTCGGAGTTCGAATGATTCTGTACCCGTCCAGCCGGTCTCTTAAGGCATGCAAGGTTCGCCGATTTGTTCTTCCGGCCATGCTGATGCTTATGATGATTCTGTTTTCTTTCGTCCGGGTGTCGGCCGCGACCGCTGGCGCGAATGCTAGCCCGGCGCCGATGACGCTGGAGCAGGTGGTCGACAATCTGATGGCAAGGAACGAAGAGCGGGCCAGAGGCTTGAAGAGCTATGAGGGGGACCGAACTTATACTGTTCGCTATCACGGATTCCCGAAAGACCTGGATGCGCGGATGGTCGTCTCCATGCAGTACGAGGCACCGAATACCAAGGAATTCACCGTGATCTCCCAGAGCGGCCCGAAATTGCTGGTCGATCAGGTACTGAAACGCCTGCTGAAAACGGAAACGGATGCGCAGCGGAGAAATACCAGGGAAGCGGTCAACCTGGACCGAAAAAACTACGAGTTTAGCGATCTTGCGTATGACCCGGAGACGGACGGCTGCTCCTACGTCTTGTCTGTGCAGCCCAAAAAACCGAACAAATATTTGTATCGCGGCAAGATCCGCGTGAACGACCAGGATTTTGCGGTGTGCGGCATTCAAGCGGAGCCGGCGGAGAATCCTTCGTTCTGGATCAAGAGCACCAACATCCAAGAAACCTACGAAAAGGTTGGGGATTTCTGGTTGCCCGAGCAGAACAAAAGCGTATCGAGGACTCGCTTTGGAGGCAGCGCGACGTTGACGATTCAGTATCAGGACTACAAGATTCAAACGCAGCGACTCGCGAGTACCGGCGCCACTTCTTCCTCCGGCTCGGAAGGCAAGTGAGTTCGAACACCGCAGCGGGACTGTCGCGGCGGTGTTCGAACTTCCGCTCGGCCGGATCGGGTTCGCGGAATCGCCAGCAAAATTTCCCAGTCGGGCAGATCAGAGAGATCGATCTGCCGGGATGCGAGTTTCTCTGAT
>JAJXZK010000115.1 GCA_021780095.1 Acidobacteriota bacterium
GTTTGCTTCAGCCATCCGAATCCCTTTTCGACCAGCCATCGACGGCTCAGGCTGATGGCATAGCCTGGCTGCCGCGTCGTTCTGCGATCCAGGTTGCCCGCATGGAGCAACAAAAGGTGAGCGCCATTGAGGATTTTCAGACGTATATCGTTCAGAAGTTGGATGTCTCGGCACGGATGGAGCTGTTTGTTCCTTCGAACTGGAGCTGGGACGATGACGCCGGCGCTACCGTGCGATTTTACGTGGATGGGCAATGCTTTGTACTAGCTCATCAGAACGAACGCTGTAACCTATTTCTCGAAGTGAATGGAAGCAAACTCCCATTGGCATTTCTGCCGGATCAGAACAGGCAGCAGTTCACGGACCATCTGCTTGTTGCAATCGGTGATGTCTTGGAGCGCACGAATTTGCCATGAGGCCGAGCCGAAGGTAGTCACTCATCGCTGCCAAGGCGGAGAAGGGACTACTTTATCGTGGGATATCTACAGGGCGATGCGCATCTCGAACCTCTGTGCGACAGGCTCGACAATCTGCACTACCCCATGTCCGGGATTGACCTGCTCACGCAGACGCAGCAACCCTAAGCCCTTGAGCCTGTTCACATCCCTCGTTACCGACCCTCTATTCCGGCCTAGTTCCTCGGCGAGTGCAGAAATGCTTAGTCGCTTCTTTCTGACCACCTGGCAGAGCCGGACTCGCTGCACCGTCAGACATTCCACCATATCGAGCGGGTCGGCGAAAGTGATGATTTTTTCTGCCTCGAGCCGCTCGCCCCTTTCCCGCTTCGCTGCCCGGTCCAAGGAACGTCGTACATGACCTTCAAATCCATCGTGAAACACCTTAGCCTTCATAGCTTCTCCTAAGCTCGTCAGCTTCTCGATAGAAGCGCTTCGCTTTTGCCAAATACCCTATAAACTTTACCGGCTTCACATCGCCCATGTAATGGCGTTCGTGATTGCCATGTGCGTTATCGAAACCGAGTACGCGCCCTTTGTCGGGACCGAGCCGATGCGGCAGGAGGAAGGGGAGATTGTATCGAACAATTTCATCCTTTTCATTCACCCAGACCTCTTCACGAAGAATGCCGATTCCACCGGCACACCGAAAACGAGTTTCGTAATCGGTGTCTTTGCGAAGACGTGCCCGCCTACCCATGGAAAATACATTAGCACAGATGATGCGTATAAAGCATCATCTGCAAGCCCTTCAGGTCCTAGAATTGACAGTGTGTTTGGGCAACGGACTTGCCACCCCCCTTTGATCGACCTCGGGATAGGAACGGATGCAAGACGCGGAGTCAGCTCGGATGTACGGTGGTAAACTGGCACGTCGCATTGGACGCTACAGAGAAACGCTGCATGGGTTCGCATACCGGGCTTATGCCTGACGAGCTTGCAGCGTGAATTACGGGGGCCGAGAAATGTACCCACATCGCCGTGATTTTTTGAAGATCATCGCAGGATCGGGGATGCTCGCGCTTGCTCCCCGGTGCGTGGAAGCTGAGGAACAGGTTGCGCGCGCCACGCGGGGAACTCCGCAGCCGCGGATCAAAGACATCAGCGTGATTGAATGCGAGCCCGACGGCGCCCGCTTGACGGTGGTCAAGATCACCACGGATCAGCCCGGACTGTACGGCTACGGTTGCGCCACCTTTACGCAGCGAGCCGACTTAGTCAAGCCTGCGGTTGAAAAGTATCTCAAGCCCTTCCTGCTGAATAAGACGACTGATCGGATTGAAGATATCTGGCAGTCCTGCTACGACAGCTCGTATTGGAAGAACGGCCCGGTGCTGAACAATGCAATCAGTGGCATCGATCAGGCACTGTGGGATATTAAAGGGCGGCAGGCTGGAATGCCCGTCTATCAGCTCGCCGGTGGGAAATGCCGCGAGGCCGTCGATTGTTATGCCCACGCCAGCGGCGCTGAGTTTCAGGATGTGGTCGAGAGCGGGAAGAAGTACATGGATCAAGGTTTCCGTCACGTCCGCGTTCAGGTGGAGCTTCCCGGGATGGCCGGATATGGCGCGGCACAGTCCATTGACAAACGACCGCAGGCTCTCCACGATCAGCCGGTGTTCGAACCCGCCTATGCCATGCGCCGCAATTTGAAGCTGCTTGATGTCTGCCGCCGGGAACTGGGTGACGAGGTTGAGTTGCTGCATGACATGCATGAGCGTCTGACACCCAATCAGGCCGTGCAGTTTTGCAAGGAAGCCGAGCAGTATCGAATGTTCTTTCTTGAAGACCCGCTCTCACCGGAAGATCTGGGTTACTTCCAGCAGATCCGGCAGAATTGTGCCACACCGATCGCCATGGGTGAACTCTTCAATAACCCGCATGAATGGCAGCCGCTAATTGAAGGACGGCTGATCGACTACATCCGCGTCCATCTGTCGCAGGTAGGCGGATTCACTCCTGGGCGCAAGATAGCAATCCTCGCCGAACAGTATGGCGTGAAAACCGCCTGGCACGGTCCTGGAGATGTTTCGCCGGTTGGGCATATGGCCAACGTCACGTTGGATCTGGTGAACTACAACTTCGGCATTCAGGAGTACTCCCCGTTCAATGAGCGAACGCAAGCGATCTTTCAAGGATGCCCAGAGATGAAAGACGGGTATCTGTGGGCAAGCGAGAGGCCTGGCTGGGGAATTGAGGTTGACGAGAAGGACGCTGCCAAATCGCCGTTTACGGCCAGCCCGTTGAATGGCGGCTGGGGAGTGATACGGCTCCCGGACGGTACAGTGATCAAGCAGTAACGGCCAAATGTGCGTATCTGATCGGCGAAAGACCAGAAATCAGCCAGACTTTTCAACCTCTAGGGCGGCCTGCAGCATGGCTTTCGCATAGGCAATGTCGTACACGTCGCCGGCAAACCCGCCGCCGCCCGGGTAGCCGTGAATCGGTCCGCGCGCGCGGTCATAATCAAGGGCGCGCGGGTGTTCCGGATAGAGCTCTCGCGAATACTTCAGCTTCACCAGCTCCCGCATCACGGCGAACATGTTCACGTCGCCTTCGTCGATAAATCCCTCGTCGTATTTCACGTAGGGCTTGGCCACATGAGGGTTGCGGTAGTGCACGTGGTTGATGCGGTCCCTGGAGCCGAAGTAACGGCACACCGCGACCGGGTCCTCGCCCATTTCCTTCGTGACCCCGCAATCGAATGTGATCCCGTTTGCCGGGCTATCGACAATCTCGATCAGGTGCTTCCATCCTTCCAGCGTTGCCATAATCTGCTGGGAACCGCGGCTGAGTGGGAAGGGCGGGTCGTTGGGATGAAGCGCCAGCCGCACATTCGCCTTTTCCGCGACCGGGATCACAGCCTTCAGAAAATACGTGATGTTGGCCCACATCTCGCTGAGGGTGTGCACGCCCTCAGCGGGGAGCGGCGGAAGATCCTTCATGCGGCCGTAATCCGCACCTGTCAATCCGGCGCCGCCCCGGCCCACTTCTTCGTAGTAGCCTTCCATAGCGCGGTGCGCGTAAAAGTTATACTCGACGACCGGGATGTCCATCTTTCCCGCCGCCTGAATCGACTGCCGGACCTTTTCGATCTCCTCGCCCCGCCCCGGCCGGCCATAGATGGTGTTGGGAAAGCCATCGATCATCAGGTTGCCCAGCGTCACACCCTTCGCCTTGAGTTTGTCGACCAGCGGCTGCAGCTCGCCTGTCGTCCACGGGAGCGACGGCCCGCCGCTCAGCACGTGATACACACCCAACTGCACCACACCGCGAATGGCAGCATCTGTAACGCCGCCAGAAAGATTGATGCCGCAGGCAATCTTGGGTGTATCCGCGCTCTCCTGCGGCATACCATCGCCCAGCCACCATAGCTTCTCATGAGACTGCGCGGAGGCCGGGAACCTTAGCAACGCGGGTGCCAGGGCTGTCGCTGCCAGGCCCTTGATCAGACTTCTTCGCGAGATATCGGGTTTCAACATTGGAGACTCCATGATTTGCATCTGGTTTGCGCCTTGAATTCTTCCACAGACCTATCTCCGCGTCCAGGCAGGCTCGATCCAAGCCAACGTGTAGGATGGATCGCAAAGTTCGGAGAGAGAATCTATGGACAATACTGGCAAGGGCAGGCCCAGCTACAACGGGGTCGTGGGATGACGCGCTGTTCAGCTAATGTCGGCTGAACTGCGCCCGGATCGGAGGTGTGCGCCTGGCGGCACCCCGGAAGAAGCTGGCCACGCACCTCTAAACTTTGCGGAACTGGATTCTGCCTTTGGCGATCGGAAGCCCGAGCACTTCAATGCGTTTCAGGTCGCGCGTGCCAATGCCCTGTTCCTCAGCCAGCCTCAGCGTGTTGTCGCAGTGTTCAAAGGGAGGCGTGCCTCGGTCGGCCATCGGATTGAAGCCCATCAACGCGGCGCAAACAGCATCGGTGGTGACGCAGTTTGTGCCCGCAATCAGCAAACCGGCAGGAACCGCCCGCATATGTTTTACCCACGGACCTTCCCCACCTGCTACGGTTTCAATGCCATCGACAATACTCAGGTGAATGGGCCGGGCTGCTACCAGATCAACGGTCACACGCGGGACGCGGTAGCCGGGGTCGCGGGGCGAGTGCGCGTCAAGCTCTGGCAGCGCGCTCCGCGAAGGCTGGCGGTTGCCGTTGTGCAGCATGGCCCGTGCTCCACCTGCCTCCCGACTCGGTTCATCCACCCCGGCAGTTTCGCCGTAGATTGTGGTAGGAGTGATCCCGAACAGGTTTTTCATTGCTCCTGTCAGGCCGGCTGTGCTGTGTTCCTTCAGCTTGGCAAGCGAGACAAAGACATCGCAGTCTTTGTAGGAGCGATTCAGATCGTAGGCTTGAAACAACAGGCCTCCGCCTGGTACCCAAAGCCGTGTGTACTTTTTTGAGGGACCCGCGAAGTTCGTGTTCTCCAGCTCTACACCCGAAGCGGCACTGGTGAAATCCGAGACCCGCCAGCCAGCCTGGGAAAGAAACTCCTCAAGCGTATGGGCCCTGGATGAGGTTGGACTCTCGAGCAGCCGTATACGGCGTGCTCCAGCGTTGCCAAGCAGGTAAACCGTGGCGCGCAAAACATGTGGATTCACCCAGTAGGTTTGCCCCTGTGTCATGCCTTTGAATCGCTGCGTCGAACTTCCCGTCACGTTAATCTTGATCGCCACGGTCTTGCCGCTGACCAGCTTTCGCAGGCCACCCAGTTGGTCGAACATTGTCGCAAGGGTTGTGACCACTTCCGGACCGTAGTTGGAACACCTGGCGACGGCGACAGGCGCCGTAGGCGCGGCTGTGGCGGCAAAAAGCCGGGTCGGCGCGAGGTATAATCCCGCCGCTGCGGCGCCCAATCCCTGGATCAGTTCTCTCCGGTTGAAGTCCCTTTTCATATTGCCCCCTGTCCTTCCCAGCTTCGATCCTTGGTCAGATGGTAATCCGACTCCCGCCATTTTGGCTCGAATAGTTGCCAGTGTTCCATAATCCCAAATCGATCTGAGGAGGCAGGTGCGATGAGCAGACAGCCTCACCCAATGCGCTCATTGGTCGGCGTTAAAAAAGCATGGAGCGCTGGTCGCGCCAGCAACTTAATCCAAACGCCATATCGCCAAGAGCGATTCTCGGTATACCCATCTTCACACTCATTGAGCAGTTGAATACCGCCGCCCGGACACTGTTTCAGAACCCACAGCTTGTGGAACAGCAAAACCAGACCTATCTGAGACTGATTCTGCTGGAGTTATGAAGCCTGTTTTTCAAGGCCTTCTGAAACACCTGTCGACGGGAGCTTTTCTGCACCCGAGGCAGGCGGGTGCAGCACGCGATGAATGGTGGCGCGGGAGACGCGATAACTCTTGGCGAGCTGGCCGAGGCTCTGTTCTTGAGTTCGATCCCGCAGGATCCCGATGCGATCGAGGTCGAGTGGTTTGCGGCCAATGTGACGTCCTTCGAGCTTCGCGCGGCGCATACCAGCGCGCACGCGTCCGACGATAAGGCTGCGTTCCAACTCCGCGATACATCCGATGATGATCACGATCGCTCGACCCAACGGGCCTCCGGTGTCGATCTGCTCTCGGAAGGAGATGAATTCGATGTTGAGGCGGTTCAGCTCGTCCAGCACTTCGAGGAAGTGTTTGACCGAGCGGGCGATCCGGTCCGAGGCCCACACCAGGAGCACATCAAAGCAACCGTGGCGTGCGTCGGCCATCATTTTGTCCAGACCCGGTCGCTTGGCTTTGGCTCCAGAGATCCGGTCTGTATACTGCTGGACGATTTCATAGCCGCGCTGCGCGGCCATCTGCTGGAGATCGAGCAGCTGCGTTTCAGGATGTTGGTCAAGGGTCGAGACTCTCAGATACAAGGCGGCGCGCTTCAGGAGGTATGGAATCAGCATATCACATATCTGAGATATATTAAAAGACCAGATCGAACCTTCAAGGAGTCATTGTTAACACCCTCGATGGCGGCCTGGTCGCCGCTTTTGCCCCTAACTCGGGCATCCACAATGTAGACATCTGCGTCGCAAATGTCGCAAGCCAAGAGTTCCCCAGGGAGAAGGGTCAGTGCTTTCTCCATGGCTTTGACTTCTCCGGGCTCTCTGTGAAGTGGCTATCCGAACGCAATGTTGAAATCTCCTTCAGTTGCGGAAGAGTCTCGAAATTCTCGAACTTCGTCGTCATATCGAAGGACCAACCGACCCCGGTTGAGTTTCACGCAACGTTGAATGATGAGCGCAATTCAACACCAAACAGCGCTTCTACGCCTCGATAGACTCACGGCAGACATGGGATGTCTCCTTGGCGGCAGCGTGGCCCCAAGTAAAACTGGCTGTTTTGCCAGAGGCGTAGCGGTCGGTGCCGGTGGCGCACTCCTTGTAGCTGGTGCCGCCGTTGGGGCAGTCGCTCTTGGTGCTCCAGCCGCCGTAGTAACTGGAGCATTACTCCTCGCTGGGGGCATCGGCGGAGGTCTGACGGCTGCTTCAACATACAACGACATAAAAAGCGGCAACTATGCGGGAGTTGCCTACAATGTAGGATCGGTTGTGGGCGGAGTGGCGGTTGGCGGCGCAGTCGGTGGGGCGGTAGGAGATAGCATCAATCCCCCTGCGACGCGCGGCTGGAGCATAGGCGGCGACTGGACGAACCGCTTCAGCCCCAGCTTAGGTTCAGTAGGAAGCTGGCTGGGAACTGGACCAGATGCAACAGCCGCAGGTGGATCTATCGCTGGAGCAGCTTCCAAAGTGGCATCCTTTTTGCGAGGTCCCTGTTAAGCCATGATTTGGACTCTTTTGATTGGTGTTTGCTTTTTCACCGCCGTAGGTAGTGCATGGGATGCTGCGGCGGCGAAGACGAGTGTCGGCGGTCACGTAATGGCCGCCGTCGTCGGTCTAGTGCTCGGTGCGGCATGTGCCTGGTCGATGTGGCGAGTGGGAGAGGCTGCTGGAGGCCGTGCTTCAAAGCTACAATCCGAATCTCGGCAACGATGGTATATCCGGGGGATTTACGCCTCTTCACTCTTTTGGATTTTCATCGCGGCGGTCTTGGGGAGATGGGCAGCCGATGAACTGTTGAAACTACTTGCCTGATATGTATACGACGCGGTTCGCCGTTTGTGCATCTGGTATTACCCCAAAATAACGGACCAACGTGGAGCCAAAAGAATCACAACTGTTTAAGTCAAATCAATAACACGCCAGACGGGAAGTTCTATAACTTCTTCAGTCCGTTATCAATGATTCCCGGCATGGGCCCTGATTGGAAGGGGAGCGTAGCTGAGGATGTCGGCGGTTCGGCAGCAAAATTCACTGCCTTTAAGTTCTTCCAGGGTGCAAGCCAGACTATGGCTCGTACGCCGTTCGGTTCAATGAGCGGCGCAGTGGCTGACACGATGGAAGCGGTAGCGGAAGGCGTTGCGGTTTCGCTGATGGCGGCGGCGACTGCTGGCCAGCTAACGGTGCATGCCGGGTGTGCTATTTCAGCGGCATTCTGATGCCCGATCTGGAGGCAATCGATGACTGACCAACGAGAAGCTGTTTGGCAGAGAATGATCCGAGGATGCTCCCGCCTACTGCTGTGGGTGGGAGCGCTGGTCTTTTTGTTCGGAGACGCGTTCCTTTATGAGATCAAGCATGTGAACTTTTTCGTGTCCGCAGCGACCGGAATTCTCGGAGGAGTGTTAGTGATGCTGCTGGGTGCAGGAATCGGAGTCGCGAGCAAGACTCTAAAACCGAGGCAGCACTCTTGATTAGAGTCGTCCTCTATTCAGCCTGGCCGACGTGGTTACAGGCTCTGATCGTGGGGCCGAACGCCCTGCTGGCGGCATATGCCTTCTGGGCGTGGTGGCCTAAGTCGAAGCGGGAGTGGAACCGATTCGGCTGGGTGGCGGCCTATCTCGTTGTCTTCTTTTTGGTGATGCGATTCGTCTTCCACTTTGGATGGTGGCAGCAGAGGCCGCCCTTCGGAGGCGGCCTTGCCGTGTTGGGGAGTTGAGTCTTGCCAGCAGACTGAGGGCATCAGTGCTACTTGCGCCGGATGCTGATGACGAGGGCGATGATGGCGACGATGAGCTGAGCCACGCCGCCGGGCTTTCCTGCAAGCTCGAATGTGCAAACGGACTTGATGCAGTTGAATCCCGGAAACCTAATTCTCGAGTTGCCGGGAGCGCCAACGGATTTTGGAACCACTGGCGTGACGATTACGGCTCCGAGTGCCGTCGGCTGCCCGGCGGGGACTACGAAGGTGCCAGGATGAAGACGACACTCAAGGTCTGTTCCGTTGTCCTTGTTCTGACACCTGCGACGATCCTGTGCGCCCAAGCAAGTAAATGGCCGGTCATCCGACCGCTGGAAGGAAAGAAGGTTTTCATCAATCCCGGGAAGAACAACACGGATACTCCGTTCATGGCCTTCATCAAGGACAGCGACGGCGTTCCGGTCTACAAACTGGAATGCCACAACGGAAACTATGAAGGCGAATCGGAGATGAACTTCTCAGGGGATTTCCAGTGCGCGCTGTTCGCGGTGAAAGGGACAACTCGCACGAGCGGCAATCTTCTTGCCGCAGACACCAAGAACGAGTTGAGCACGGACTGGGGGAATCGGGGCAGGATGCGTGCGGCCCAGTTTCGAGGGGAATGTCTCAAGTTCACGGAGTACAGCACCAACCGACGCTTTAAGCTCCGGGGGATGCTCCTCACGCTGCGCTTTGCTGACGTGAAGTGGGGTCCGCGTAAGGATCAGCAAGGTGAGCCGGTGTTAGCCGGATTTACCTTCCTGGTCAAAGTCGTCCCGGATGAATCGGCGCAGAGTTCCAGAACAGAGCTGCCAGCCGGTCCCAAACCGCGATCGGACTGCTACCCATGAGTCGATAGTCTTCCGGATCCGCAGGGCCGCCATCCGGGGCGGCCTTGCTGTGTGTAGTGGCGCGTGGTTCCGTGCCTGGCCAGCATCTGAGGAGCTACGCTGCCTACGGGGCGGGTTCGGCATAAGCCCGAGGAAAGTGAGTTCGGCGGGTTCCACTCAAGCGTTTTTGCTTGAGTGGGGATGATTTTGCCGCCCTAAACTTGCCTTGTGCAGTTGAGTTTTAACACGGCCAACAACCAGGCCACGAATGCCGGATTGAGTATGACGCTGCGGGCAACCTGGTGAACGACAGCACTGACCTGCCTCCGGAAAAATTGGAATGGTCAAAGTTTGTTTGCCCCCGTGCTGTGGAAAAGACGGAAGCTTCGCTTCCTTGGAAAACGCTACGCGTTTTCAACTTTCCCACAGCACCGACTGCTCTTTTATCTAAACATGGCCAAGCAGCACTGGAATGGGTGGCCACATAAGTCTGGAATAGGTGGCCATTTTCTAACAGGAACGCCTGGCCAAATTCATCGGAATACGCACCGTCCCACCGCTACTGAATTTTTCCCCTCGATCTCCTACTTTCCGCCCCGGCCCTGATAGCTACCTGATCGGCCCCGGTAATTTTGAGCCACTCTGAAAGCTAGTCATTCGGCAAATTGAAGAGCAGAAGGGCACCGGAGGAGCGATGCACGACAAGGATCACTCCGCTAGGGCAGGGAATTGGAGCACTGTTGGGTGGCAACCCATCGAGTGCAGTTGGTTCAGCGTGGACGTTTACTGTTCTTCGACGGGTGATTTCTGCTGCTGAAGGGCAGAGGTCACGACGAAGCGGACGAAAGAACAATTGAAGAACATTCGGGTGTTCCAACCACTCCCCAAGCGTTCCTTTTTGCTCTCTTCTGTCCTGTGAACTCTCTGAATCCCTTAATCCGGTCACTCTGTCACGGCAGAGGTCGCGGGTTCGAGCCTCGTCGTCCCCGCCATAAAACCCAGGAAACTCCGCGGTTTTATGGCCACATCCTCAATATCTTTGAAGGTTTGCGCCGATCGAGTCTTTCTCAGTTGAATTGCGATCCTACGGAGGGGCTCTACATAAAGTCTGATCACACAAATCATACCTGACGTACAACATGCAACCGAAAATCGCAGGGCCGCATTGCGGGGTCCATCCTTTCGAGTTATCGTTAATACGTTCCGGATATCATGCAATCTCCTTCAATCTGCGCTGCAACCGAAATGGCAACGCGAGCAATGCCACGGTTGTTGTTTTCCCTGTGTGGACCTAGACCAGCCTTTTCTTGAACTGTGAGGAATCAATCGTGAACAATCTGAATCGAAGGACGTTTCTAAAGACGGTGGGCTTGGCTACCGCCGAAACCCTGGTTGGGCCGAACGTGCATTTGCTGGCAGAAGAGCAGGCCGCAGCCGCCACCGCGGTGTCGCCGAACGACACCATTCAATTTGGGCTGATTGGCGCCGGGATTCGCGGACAGGGAATTACGCGGACTGCCGTCCAGGTTCCCGGAGTCAAGTTAGTCGCGGTATGCGACACGTACCAGGGCCGGCGCGACCACAGTAAGGAGTTGTGGGGGCCCAGCATCTTTACCACCGTGGATTACAAGGAGATTTTGGCTCGCAAAGACATCGACGCGGTGGTGATCGCGACGCCGGACCATTGGCATAAGCAGATTGCCGTGGACGCGATGCATGCGGGCAAAGATGTGTATTGCGAAAAGCCAATGATCCACAAATATTCCGACGGTCCGGAGATGATTGCGGCAGCACGCAGCACAAATAAGATCCTGCAGATTGGGAGTCAACGGGTCAGCAACGTGGCCTACGCCAAGGCGAAGGAACTGCTGGCGGCCGGCTCGATCGGCCAGCTGAATATGGTGACTGCGTGGTGGGATCGGAACTCTGCGCTTGGCGCCTGGGACTATACCGTGCCGCTGGATGCGTCGCCAGAAACCTGCGACTGGCCGCAATTTCTGGGGACGGCGCCGAAGATTCCGTTCAACGCGGAACAATTCTTCCAGTGGCGTAAATGGAGAGCCTATGGTTCCGGTGTCGCGGGCGATCTTTTCGTTCACTTGTTCAGCGGGACCCACTTTGTGACCGGCGCCCACGGCCCGACCCGCGGCATGGCGACGGGTGGTCTGCGGTACTGGAAAGATGGGCGGAATGTGCCCGACGTGATGGTGGCGCTGTTCGACTATCCAGAAGCCTTCAACCTGAGCCTTAGAGTGAATTTTGTGAACGGCGGCGCAGAAAGCGAAGGGCTCATCTTTACCGGCTCCGAAGGGACGATGCAAATCTTTGGAGATAGTGTGAGCGTCAGTCGTACGCCGCGAGAGACAGAGCCTGGATACGACATTGAGACGTTTACCAACGCGATGCAAAAGGAAATTGTTGAGAAGTATCGCGAGAAGTATCCGATCACGCATCCGAATGGCCCGCCCGCATTGAATTTCGAAAAATATCAGGCCGCACCGGGCTATGACGATGTCTACAGCCATTTCAACAATTTCTTTCAATCGGTGCGGACCCGGAAGCCTGTCATTGAAGATGCGGTGTTCGGTTATCGTGCCGCAGGAGCTGCACTGCTGAGCAATCGCAGCTATTACAGCGGCAAAATTGAGCACTGGAATCCGGAGACTATGGAACTGCTGTCGTAACAGTGTCAACAAGAATCGAGAAAGGTTTGCGATGAGAAACCAAATGAAATCTTTTGCTGGTTGGCCAGGGCTTGGCGTTATTGCCTTGGCGCTAGCCTGCGCCGTTCCAATGTTGGCGCAGAAAGTTGACACTCCGCGGCTGACCACGCCCGGGAATGGACCGTACGGAGTTCCGCAGGCGATCTTCTTTGTGCATCAACTCGGCACAGATCACGCGGAAGGAATTACGACGCTCGACATGAACGGCGACGGACGCCTGGATTTGTTGAGCGGAGCGTACTGGTACGAAAATCCTGGCCCGCAGGGTGGCGTGTGGAAGCGGCATCAGTATCGAACCGTCGGCATTCATAATGAATTTGTTTCCGATGCTGGCGAGTGGACGGTCGACGTGAACCACGACGGCGCGCCCGACGTGGTGACGTATGGATGGATTGAAAATGGCTTGTTCTGGTGGGAGAACCCGAAGAAGCCGGGTGTGATGTGGCAGCGACATTTCATCTGCAACAGCTACGACACAGAAGGCGGATGGATGGGCGACATCAACGGGGACGGTAAGCCGGACTTGGTGTTGGCGCACTACAACCACTCCGGCGTGCTGTGGGTTGACTTCTCCGGGCCCAAACCAATCGTGCATCACCTGGGCGAAGATCATAGTCGCGATAAAGATGTCGGCAATCCGGATGGAATTGTTCATCGTGTATCCGCGGAAAGCAAGGCGGAGGACGGCCACGGTACTGGCATTGCGGATGTGAATGGTGACGGCAAGGCCGACGTTCTGACGCCTTACGGCTGGTTCGAGAATATCGATGCCAACCATGACAAGTGGAAATGGCATCACGACTGGAATTTGGGGGATGCGGGATTCCCCATCCTGGGTTACGACGTGAACAGTGACGGTAAGACGGACATTATTTATGGTCAGGGTCACAGCTACGGCTTGTACTGGCTGGAGCAGAAGGGAAGCGGTGCGAGTCGCTACTGGGTTCGCCACGTAATCGATGAATCGTATTCGCAGATCCACGCGTTGAAACTGGTGGATCTGGACGGCGATGGCCAGCCGGAGTTGCTGACAGGCAAGCGCTATCGCGGCCACTCTGGAGACGACCCAGGTTCATATGATCCGTTGGTCGTCTACTACTACAAGATCGATCGCAGAACTGCAAAGTTTACCCGCTATGCCATTTCTGTTAACGGTACGGCAGCTGCTGGAACCCAGTTTGTTACCGGGGACTTCGATCAGGATGGCGACGTGGATATTGCCACCGCAGGCAAGACGGGCGTTCACTTCTTTGAAAACCTGAAGGTGAACAAGGTTCCGAAAGCCCAACGTGAAAAGGAACTCCTGTTGAATCAGAAGTGGCCGTTCCCTGGAGAGGGCAAAGAAGTTCCGCAAGAAGACGGGCCGAGGTAAGGGATGGTCGATTGCGTAAAAGAAAACTCGTGGGTTGCCGATTGCTGAACGGGATGCGATCGGCAGCTTCGCCTTGAGATCATCATGAAAACGTTTCTGTCACTCTGCATCTGCCTGGGCGGTGTCATCTCTGTCGGGTCGCAAGCCGCCACACTTCGCGTAGGTCATAACAAGCCGTACGCGACGCCTTGCGCTGCGCTCAAAGTTGCCCACGATGGCGACACAATCCTTGTCGATCCAGGACTGTACAAGGGCGATGTGTGCATGTTCTCGCAGAACAATCTGACTATTCGCGGGGTAGGAAATCGGCGACCGCGCCTGGATGCCGACGGGAAGATTGCCGACAATAAAGCTATCTGGGTGGTCCACGGAAATAACTTCACCGTGGAAAATATCGAATTTTCGAATGCGCACATTCCCGCGGATCGAGGCAACAATGCAGCCGGGATTCGCGAAGCTGGGCGCGACTGGACGGTGCGCAACTGCTACTTCCACGATAATCAGAACGGCATATTGGAAGGCAACGTCCGCAACAGCCACATCTTGATCCAGTACAGCGAATTTGAGCACAACGGAGCCGGAGACGGATACTCCCACAACCTTTACATCGGCCATTCCGCATCGCTGGTTTTTCGATTCAACTACTCCCACGACGCAGTCGTTGGACATTTGTTGAAGACGCGCGCGGCAGTGAATTACATTCTGTACAATCGATTCTCGGGCCTGAATGGGAGCGATAGTTACGAGACGAATGTGCCAAATGGCGGCACAACATACTTCATCGGTAACTTGATTGAGCAGGGACCGAACAGTCAGAACCCCGCCATGCTGGACTACATGTCAGAAGGCATCGAAGCCGGTAATGCGGGAAATGACCTATACGTGGTGAACAACACATTCGTGAATGATTTAGCTGGCGGCGGTCCGTTCGTGCAGATTGGCTCGCAAGACAAAGTTCCAGCTGTCTTGCAGAACAACATCTTCTATGGACCAGGGAAGGTGATCAACCAGAACAACGCGATCCTGAAAAATAACTTCACGGGAGATCCTTCGTTCGTGGATGCGCAGAATGGTGACTATCACCTGAAGCCTGGCTCTCCGGCCATACACGCGGCGACGGATCCCGGAAAATCCCTGGAAGAGTATCCGCTGCAGCCTGCATTTCAATACCTGCCGACGGCATGCGGCGAGAGGCGCCTGAATGCGAACGACCTTGGCGGCCTAGCATTCAATGTGGCAGGCGAACGACTGCACTGCCGATAGCGCAACGCGAAATTCCCTTGCGGCCTTCGGTTGTAAGGTTGCGCTAATTGTTCGCAACCGGACTTATGGAATCTCCACGCAACTCAAATGTGGGTGCAATGTAGTCTGGCTCGATTTGCGCCGACTGCTCAATTTGCTTGCGCGCCTCCACGGAGTTTCCGTGATACCGATCGATCAACCCTAACAGGTAGCGTGCCCGCGCTACTCGATCACGATACGGCGAATCGAGCCGGAATTGTGCGAATACTTGAAACTGCTTCAGCAACTCCGCGGCTTGTTGCTGCCGGCCCAGCTCGGTGAGTGAAAGCACCATAAAGAAATTTTCCGGATTCCAGCTATCGCTGCCGCCGCCAGCTAATTGATCGACGCCACGAATGCTGTCCTGGTAAGCCTGCTTCGCTTGCTGCTTTCGCCCCAGCGCGTCCAGCGTGCGCCCGATGTAGTAATAGATTCGCGGTGTCGACTGCAGCTCAAACGTATCCATGCCTAAGTTGGCCGGCGGATTGAGCGCAGCCTGAAACAGGGTTAGCGCCTGCTGATAGTCTCCCTTGTTAAAGGCTTGGGAGCCTTTGCCGTATTCCAGCTCACGATATTCATCGCGAAGACGATAGGTGCGGTGACGCGGTCCGAAGTTGTGATGGTCGATGATGTCCTGCGCCGCCTGGAATTTGCCTTCGAGCAGATAGGCATCCAGCAAGCCTTCATACAGATCGTCGTCATTGGGGGAGTTCTTGATTGCTTTTTGCAGCAAGGCTACTTGCTGGTCAAACTTTCCATTGCGCGCATACAGGTTGGAAAGGTCATTCATCGCCGTCGTGTTGCTGGGGTTGATGTCCACTGCTTTTTGCAATTCCGGAATCGCTTTTTCCAACTGGCCTTGTTCCTGATAGGCAAGCCCCAGGGCACGGCGCGTGGCAAAATCGGATGGATGGATCTGGTTGATGGCTTGCCACTGCTTGATCGCCTCCGTGTGGCGGCCACGATAGTAGAGCAGACAGGCTAGATTGAATCGTGCCACCGTATCGTTGGGGTCCTGCTTCACCGCGTCCGTGAGCGGGGCTTCCATCTCGGAGCGATAGGGAAAACGTTCGACGATGCCGGCTGCGGCCTGTGCTTTCTTGCGGTATTCGGCTGCGGACTCGGTATCGCCGGCTTGCTCGATATCGTAGGCGAGTGTGTAGTAGTAGACGGGCGGCGTACCCCACGGGTCCTTGCTGTTTGGGGGCTCGACCATTTTAAGGACCGCAGCGGCTTCTTTCCAGCGAGCGAGAGAGCTGTAGAAAATGGAGACTTCGATCGCACTTTCACTTTGCGCGTCCATCAGGTCAATCAATGTTTTTCTAGACGTCGCGTCACCCGTCAGAAAGTATTTTTCCGCTTGCGCAACGCGATCCACCGGATCGATCTTCTCCACCGCAGCGAGCTGCTCCAGGGCCGCAGCTTGATTACCGCGATCACGCTCGGCCATCGCCAGCAGCAGGTGAGCATGGATGTCCTGCCCGTTGGAGTTGATGGCTCCAGCCAGATGCTGCGCCGCAGCGGCATCTTCGTGCCGCAGGAAATACATTCTTCCCAGCTGATATTCACGCGCGCCATAGTAGCTGCTGTTCGGCCAGATGAAATAGAAATTGCGCTCGGCCTGTTTCTGCTGCCCCAGCTTCAGTTCGCACGCGGCCAGGTAGTACCAGCTCTCATCCGCATACGGATTGCGGTCGACGGCCTGCTCAAATTCTTTCGCGGCCTGCTGAAAATGGCTCTGGTTGAACTCAAGAATCCCCAGCAGTTGATGGGCGTCGGAGTATCCCGGATCGCGATCAAGCGCGAGCTTCGCCAGATTTGTAGCTTCGGCAATGTTCATTTCCTTCTGCTTGAAGATCGCCGCCAGCACCAGTTGTTCCGCCGTCATTTTTTCAGGAGGAATGGGCGCGTTCTGCAGGTCCTTGGCAAACGGCGTGACATCGCCGCCAGGATGGCGGTCGGGACGGTGATAGTCCATCAGGACGCTGCCGTCGGGTCCGATGATTGAGACAGTCATGTCTTCGAGGCCGCTGGCATCAGCGTGAATCCCAGAAATTGTCTTTTTGATCGGCGTTCCTGGGATCAAGTCGATGGAAGTGTTCAGCAGTACGCCGGTCTTCGCGATCACCTTTAGTTTTGCGTTGCGGATGGAGCGTACCGGAGACAAGGCTATTTCAACGGAGGAATTCGCTCCGGCTGGATCGGGATGCAGTTCAAGATTGAGCGCTACATCCTCGGTCAGCGTGGTAAGCCCGTTGATGCCGGCGACTGGAATCCACCACTCGTGCCAACGCTCAACCGTGTGCGGATAGACCCACTCGTAGTGACCGTCCCAGACATATCGACCGCTTTGCGCTTCAATGTACGGGCCGGCGTTGTCGGTGTACGCATGTTCCAGCGCGGTAGCCGTTTTTCCGTAGCCGAAGGTCCACAGCTTCATCCCCTGGACGACGCGGCGATCCGCATAGCGAAACATGCCGTAGTCTTCATCGAATTTGTACACGCCGCCGTAGTTGTCGTAGCTATCGATGCCGAATACGCCCAGCATGTTTTTGTTGTTGCGGTCCCAGCTCAAATCTTCGCCGTTATAGACGGGCCAGGGCGACACTACGCCGGTGGTATGGCCGACGGTTTGTGTCATGGGGTAGAGAAATCGAGTTTTCGGAGTGGATTGCAGCGAGGCGCTGGTCCAGAACATTTGCGGCTTTTGACCATCCGTGCCGTTGTAGCAAAAGACATCCGTTTTCAACGCGGCTACGCCGGGGTAGAGCGTTGCCGAAAATGTCACGTTCATGTGGTAGAAGGGATCGAGTTCACCCAATACAACAGTGACGCTGCCATCGTTGTGCTTCACGATGGTGTGCGACCAATAGGGTTCGCTGTGGGTGGTCAGCGAGTGCGAATCATAAGGACCGGTGAGCTCGATTCCGGCCAAGGGAAAATTCACGCGGTCGTTGTAGTGAGCCGGCTTGATGACGTCGTTTCGATAGAAAACCTGACGATGATGCAGCTTGTCATACAGCGAGTAAAATCGGCCGCCTAATTCTGGAATGTAAGTGAGCTTGAGATACTCGTTTTCGACGAAAATAGCGGGATATTTTTCTGAAACGGGTCCACCTTCTTTGAACGGCATTTGATAGGTTGTGAAGGGATAGATTCCCGACAAAGTGGAATGCGGAAACAGCGGCGGCTGCAAGTATCGGCCTGGACTTTGATAGGTCGGAATTGTGAGGACCCCTTGCGACACCGTGACGACATCGGTTTTCGAGGGGATTGCCAGCGAAGACGCAGGAAACGTCCCGGCGATTCCCAAGAGGAGAGCCAGGGAAACAGATAGCAGCGTCGATTTCATTCAAGTCACTCTTTCAGCCCGCGGATGGGATTCTCTGCGGCAAGTTCACAGGGGCCTGGGTCGGACAACTCGCACCTTGCGAAACTCGACTCCTGTCTAGCACGTAAGGTTAAGCCTAGATTTGCAACCCAGTATACTCAATAAATAGTTCGCGTTCGTAACTTTCCTTTGTCATCGTTTCCTCCCCTGATTGCGGGCGCTGGAAGACGGAACCGGTGAAACTCTGGCTTCGATACACTCGAGACAAAGGCGCGTTCATGGCCGAGTTTGACACCTACATGCCCATCCCATCGCTGCAGCAAATTGTCCAGCAATGCGCCCGAGACGCCGGATTTCACCTGAGCGGCGTGGCTCCAGCTGCGTTGCACGCCCCACCCGCGACGAATGGAAAGCTAGGCTCGGATGCGCGAGCCGACGAGGATTTCTCAGAGCTCGGCTATCTCGACACGTGGATTGAGGAGGGCCGGGCGGGAGAGATGGAATATCTGAAGCGTCGTGATGCGGCGGGGAGATTGCTGCGATCTTCAGTGCAGATTCCATTCCCGTGGGTGCGGTCGGTGATTGTCTGCGCAGTCAATTACAACAGCGCCCAACCATATTCCATCGATTTGCAACCTTCCCAAACGGAGAATCGTGGCTGGATTGCGCGATACGCATGGTCGGGACAACGATCCGTACAGAATGAGCAGGGAACGGATGGCGCTGCAATGGCAGAACTGTCGCCGACCGATTATCACTCCGTGATTCGTGGGAGGCTGGCACACCTCTGCGTCGAATTGAAGCAATGTGTTGGTGACTTTGACTCGCGGTGTTTTGTCGACACTGGGCCTCTGGTGGAGCGGGTCTATGCCAAATACGCGGGGTTGGGTTGGCAGGGCAAGAACACTTGCCTGATTCACGAGTCGCAGGGTTCGTGGCTTTTTCTTGGAGTCATTCTGACGTCGCTGGAACTTCCGCGCGAGGAGTGGGCGCAGCCAATGCCGGACCGGTGCGGCAGTTGCACCCGCTGCATCGACGCATGCCCGACGAACGCGTTGGAGCCGTATCGAATGGATGCGTCGCGCTGCATCGCCTATTTGACGATTGAAAAACGCGGAACGATTCCGGAGGAACTGGCCGCGAAAACTGGAAGGAATGTGTTCGGCTGCGACATCTGCCAGGATGTTTGTCCGTGGAACCGGCGCGCACTCGTGACCGACTGGCCTGAACTGCAGCCTCGGCCAGAATTGGTGAATCCCGCACTCGATTGGCTGGCAAATCTCGGCGAATCGGATTATCGCCGCAAATTTGCCGGATCCCCGGTCGATCGCGCAAAGTTCAAAGACTTCCAACGCAACGTAGCCGTGGCACAAGAAAATGCGGCTCACGCAACGAGCATAGCTTCAACTGCATCCTCGCCCAACATCGAGCGTACGGATTTTGTGGCTCGCAATGACACACAAGGAGGCAAGCTTACTTAGCCCTGATCCGTAGATCGGCGCCAGCGGGCTACAACCAAGATCAGTCAGCTACGCGCTGTGCTCCTGATTGCGAACTACATTGACTGCGTTCAGGCCTTTCGGGCCCTGCTGGCATTCAAAGTCGACCGCGTCTCCCTCATTCAGCGTCTTGAAACCACTCTCCTGAATTGCAGAGAAATGCACAAAAACGTCTTCACCAGTCGAGCGCTGGATAAAACCATATCCCTTGGCGCCATTAAACCATTTCACTACACCCCGTTCAGTCACAGATATTCCCCTTCATTCATCATCTTTTGCATACGCCTGTGGGAGGGTTGGAGGAATCGCAACGGAACTGCGAGAGCGTGAAACGGGCTCTGCTTGGGATCCCAAAAATGCGTGCAATTCGAGGTGATGCAGCGACATAACCAATTGGTACAAAAGGCCTTCCCTGGAGTCTACAGACACTTTCCCACACCCGGATGGTTGGAAATTGGGCTGGGAAGAATCTGGTGTTGTTATGGCAGGATTTCCTCGCAAACGCAAGAAAAATCTTTTTTTTCAATCAGTTGATTCCATCGTGCCCAACACGCAAGCACGTGTCTTCGCCCGTTGCGATTGGAATTCCCCCTGTGTGGATGGCCAGGTTTACGCGGATTGAACACGCTATAGTCGAAGCAGGCAGCCAGTTTTCTCGAGCTGTTCACCCACGATTGGAATGTTTTTGAAATCATGCTGACATTACTGTCACAGCAAAATCCGCCGGACTCAATTGCGATGGATTCCGAGTTCTCTGAGTCGCAGGAATCGCAGGCGATGGCGCTGCTGCGCTACTTGTCGCGCACGGCGGTCCACACCTATGCCTTCAGCGTTGCGGCCAACGTCATTCTCTCTCTGTTTCCCTTCATCGTGCTGATGCTGACCATCGCCCGTTTGCTGCACTCGTCCCAAATGGTGAATGTGATCCGTGGGATGCTGCAGGTGCTACTTCCCACGGGCCAGGAATTTGTTACGCGCAACATGGTGTATCTGGTCTATTCGCAGAAGCGGGTCGCGGCTGTGTCGGTCGTGATGCTGCTAATCTCGTCCACCGGCGTATTTTTGCCTTTGGAGGTGGCTTTAAACCAGGTCTGGGGCGTCAAGGAGAACCGATCCTACTTGCGAAATCAAATAACCTCCCTAGGGCTGGCATTCATGGTGGGCGTGCTGGCGCTCCTTTCCATCGCAGTCTCAGCCTCGCATGAGACGCTGCTGAAGTGGATCTTCTTAGGCCACACCGGCAGTCCTTTCTTCCACTTCATGGAGCGGACAGTTCTGCGGGTTCTGGGCGTTGTCGCGAGCATTTCGCTCTTCTTCCTTATCTATTGGGTGCTTCCAAATCGTCACGTCCGCGTGATGGCGGTGTTACCGGGCGCGATCATCACAGGACTATTATGGGAGGCTGCCAAACAGCTCTACATCATCGTGCTTCCCTGGCTCGACCTGAAATCCGTCTACGGACCCTTCTCGATTTCGGTCGGGCTGATGCTATGGGCGTTCCTCTCCGGACTGATTCTGCTTGCGGGGGCCCATTTTTCCGCCAACAGACACTTTCTGGCCGAGGCGCGATACGCGCAATCTCGTCAAGCCGCCGAACCCTCTCGGGACCTGACGACTGCATAACCCCGAAAATTTCTCCAGAGTGGACGACGCAGGCCGGTTGTTACACTCGAACTGACGTCATGGATATTTCGGGTGCGATAGATGGCAGGAATGCGTTGGATGAGATCGATCGATGAGCGTATCCACGCGATGCTGAATCGCCCGTTCATCCGTAAGAAGAAACGGGGATTCGCATTCTGGTCGCTGGTCACCGCGCTGGTTCTGTTCCTGCTGCGGCTGATGCCCGTGGTTGGACAGCACATCCATTACTGGCCGTGGATCGTGCTGGTGGTGGGAATTGTGGCTTCGCTTCCCGGATTGTTTCGATGGATCCGGTGGCACCTGCTGTGGAAACTGCGCAACCGGCTCTTTGTCACCTATGCGTTGATCGGCGTCACGCCGGTTATCCTTTTTGGATTGTTATCTGCGTTTGCGGCCTACGTATTGTTCGGACAGTTCGCGAACTTTGCGGCGACATCTGAAATTCATTCCGAATTAGTAAAACTGGCCGCTAATACGGACGCGCTGGCCCTGCATATTCAACAAGAACTTGCCGAGCAATATTCTTCTAGAGGCGGAACGCAGACGCTGCGACTGCCGGAGACTGTCCCACCAGAAGCCGTGAATATTACCCGTATCCCGGGATTGGAGGTGGGTGTCTATATCGATGGTAAATTGCAGAAACTGTATTTGCCTCCGGCGCATGCCATCACAACTATGGCGACGCCCCCGGGATGGGTGCACGGCAGTTTCAATGGACTGATTGTGAGCGGCAGCCAGGTGTATTTCGCCGCAGTTACCCGGGAGTCCGTTGGCCCGCATTCTGTGTTTGTGATTACGGGTCTGCGACTGGATCCCCAGTTTCTGGGACGAGTGGTTAACGGATTGGGCACAATGACCCTGTGGCCCAACGTTCATTTGCAGACCAGCCTGCCGATCGCCGATCAACACCCGGAATATAGCTTCAGCCCCGATCCAACTGCGGAATCGAATCCGAACAGCGCCGCTGATGACGATGCTGGATTGGGCCCTATCGTCGACAACCACCGGAGGAAGGCTGGAGAGATTACCGGAGGTGTTCTGCCAAAACGGGAGGACATCTTCGATTTACCCATCAATTTTCCGACCACGCTGGAAACCAGAGATTGGTCGACAGGCAAGCCGACCACGGTGTTTGCACTGGTGACGTCGCGGCCATCGCTGCTGTATCAGCGACTGTTTCAGCAGTCGCTGCTGATCGGTGGAGGCGTTCGAACTGCGCTCATCCTGACGGCGATTGTTTTTGCATTTCTGGAGTTGCTGGCAATCGTGCTGGCGGGCCGGCTGAGTCGTACCATCACGCGATCAGTCTCTGACCTGTATCACGCCACCCGCGAGGTGGATCAGGGGCGTCTCGACTATCGCATTCCTGTGTCGCGACAAGATCAGCTTGCTGCGCTGAGTCGATCGTTCAATACCATGTCCGAGTCACTGGTGCGTTTGCTGGAAGAGCAGAAAGAAAAAGAGCGCATGGAAGGGGAACTTGAGATTGCGCAGGAAGTGCAGTCCAATCTGTTTCCTTCCTGCGATGTGCGTCTGGGCGGTCTGGACTTACACGGCCTGTGCCGACCGGCCCGCACTGTAAGCGGAGACTATTACGATTTTCTGGTGTGCAGTCATTCGCTGTGCATGGCCATGGGCGACATCAGCGGGAAGGGAATCTCCGCGGCGCTGTTGATGGCCGGGCTGCATTCGGCGGTGCGCGCGTTTAGCCTTGGGGGGAATGAAATTTTATCGAATACTCAGCGTGAACATAACCGTTCCGGTCGATCCAACGGGGCAGCGGAGGAAGTTTTTGTTTCCCCGGCACATCTGATGCGGCTTTTGAATCTGCACCTGTATCGAAGCACCCAGCCGGAAAAGTATGCGACGCTTTTCCTTGCAAACTACGAGGTAGAAACGCGCACGGTCCATTACTCGAATGGCGGTCAGTTGCCACCCCTGGTGTTGCGACCTGACGGCTCCGTGCTGCGGCTGGATCGTGGAGGGACGGTCGTCGGCCTGCTCGACGACATGCATTACGAGGAGGGGGCCGTGACGCTGCAATCCGGCGACATTTTAATCGCCTACAGCGACGGGGTGACCGAACCGGAAAATGAGTTTGGCGACTTTGGCGAAGGGCGCATGGTGGAGCTGGTGTATCGCAACCGTCATCTGCCACTGCCGGAGATTTCCGATCACCTAATGCAGGCGCTGAAAGACTGGATTGGCGGCGAAGAACAACCCGACGACATCACGATTGTGCTGGCCCGACAAAACTAGCGCAGTACCCTTGTGGTTTTGTTACAAAGAATGGTGCGCACGGACGAGGAATGCTTTGACGGTAATATCGTTGGGTTTTGCGCCGACCGGAAACAAATTGAGCAGGCTGTTCGTTGAAGTCCGAATCACCGCGACGTCACCCGAGCGGACATCCACGACAAACAGCAGATTTCCTGCTTTGGAAAATGCCATCGACTCGGGACCATCTCCGGTGCGCGGCGCAATCGGCAACAGCTCTCCATCGTCGATGTTGTACACACCCAGCGAGTCGGCATCGAAATCGCTGACGTAGAGCATGGAGTTGTCCGCGGTTGCTACCCCCGCGACAGGATGGGTGCCCACCATATAGGCTGCGCCCACTTCGTTGGTACTGGTGTCGATTTCAGACAGAGACGCTCCGTCGTAGTTGACCGCAAAGATTTCGCCTCCGTCCGGTTTCAGGATAAGACGAATGGGAGTTTTGCCGACGTCGAGAATGGCCAGCAACTCATCCTTCGGACTCACCTGTTGTCTTGACGAGAGTGCGCGGGGCGATGCAGGTGGCGACGACGCCAGCCCAATCGCCAGAACCTGATGGCCGCCGGAACAGGCGACGAATGCCTTGCTGGAGTCGGGGAGGATGGCGATGTCGGTCGCGCCCGGACACCCACTCCAAACGCTGCGAACCTTAGCTGTCTTCGAGTCGATGATGCTGACGCTGTTGCCGATGCGGTTCGAGACCACGATGGCATTCCCATCCTTAGTGACGGCAGCGACTCCGGGGCCTTCACCCACCCCGACAACAGCAATCTCGCGACGAGATTCCAAATCGATGACCGAAACATTGTTCGAGCCGGAGTTAGCGACGTAGGCACGCCTGCCGTCCGCGCTGACCGAAATAAAATACGGGCGCCGGCGGACCGGAATGGTAGCGACTACCGCATTCTTTTCCGCGTCGATCACGCTGATGGAATCGCTACCGGTGTTCACAACGTAGACTTCATTGCGATCGGTATTCGCGACGACGCCGGTGGGGTTGGAGCCGACCCGGATGACTCGATCCTGGCGAAGATTCACGACATCGAGGATCGTGACCGTGTTGCTTCCGCCGTTAGTGATGTAGGCGTATTCGCGGTAATTGGCGGGGTAATCAGGAAACTCGTGCGAGCGACAACCGGCCAGCGAAAACAGCGACGCCGCGACGAGCAGGGAACAGAGACAGCGCGCCAATAAACGGCTTACGCGATTTGAGCTATTGCTATGTCTGGGTGGGTGCGGCAACGTCATCGATCGCCGACTATCTGGTCTTAGCAGCGTGTGAACTCGCCGCCGCAAGCCCGGCCACTTCCTGCGCGATTCGGATGCCATCGGGAACGTCGCGATGCAGAATGCGAGCAATCTGACGAACCTCGCCCATCATATCGGCGAATTGCTGCGGATAGATAGACTGCGCGCCGTCGGAGAGAGCCTTGTCCGGTTGATGGTGGACTTCAATCACCAGACCATCCGCACCAACCGCGGCCGCCGCCCGGGCCAGCGGGACAACTTTGTTGCGCTTGCCGGTGCCGTGGCTGGGATCGACAATGATAGGCAAGTGACTCAGCCTCTGCACCGCAGGAACAATACTCAGGTCCAGCGTGTTGCGCGTGTGGTCGACAAAAGTGCGTACGCCACGCTCGCACAAAATCACCTGATAATTGCCTTCGCTCATAATGTATTCGGCAGCCATTAACAATTCTTCCAGAGTCGCCGACATCCCCCGCTTCAACAGGACGGGCTTGCGGGTACGTCCCACTTCGCGCAACAGGGAATAGTTCTGCATATTGCGCGCTCCAATCTGGATGACGTCCGCATATTCTTCGATGAGCGCGAGCGACTCCCGATCCATGGCCTCCGAGACGATGCGCATGCCGAATGCGTCGCGAATCTCCGACATGATCTTCAGCGCTTCTTCGCCCAGTCCCTGGAATGCATACGGGGACGTGCGCGGCTTGTACGCGCCGCCGCGAAAGAATTGCGCACCGGCCGCGGCCACCTGCTCTGCGACGGTGAAGGCCTGTTCGCGGCTTTCAATGGCACAGGGGCCTGCCATGATCGCCAGGTTTTTTCCGCCGATGCTGGCGTTGGTCCCCGGAAAATGGATGACCGTGTCTTCTTCCTTAACGTCCCGGCTGACCAGTTTGTAGGGCTTGGTGACTCGAATCACCTCAGAGACGCCGGACATCTCCTCCAGAGTCTCCTGGCCGATTGCCCCTTGATTTCCAGTCACGCCAATGGCGGTCCGTAGCGCGCCGGGCAT
>JAJXZK010000238.1 GCA_021780095.1 Acidobacteriota bacterium
CCATGCCGTATCCAGGCATCGGATACCAGCCGCCGTAGCTGTCCAGATCGCCCCAGCCATAACCCCAACCGCCCTCCAGCATGCTGCCGCCACCCTGCTGGGTACGAGCCGGGGTCTGATTGGCAGCTTCCTTGGCGGCTTCCTGGTCACGCTGATCGTTCCATTCGTCAAAACCGTTGGGAACAATGCCGTCGGCAACGGTGTATGGGGAACTGCCAGACGGCCGAAATTCCATCGTTTTGCCCTGAGGCACGGCTGTTGCGGTTTCGCTGTTTGGCCCCAGGACCTGCACGCGTCCGTCAATTACAGCCAATTCTGCGGGATTCGATCCTACATTCACACGGAAGGTGCTGTTCACGGCGGGCGTCACTTTGCTGTCGCCAAACGCAACGGTAAAGGCCGATCGAGGATCGCTGCGCAGCTCGTAGTAGACCAGGCCCGTCGGTTGTTCGAGCGTCGTCTCCAGGCTTCCTGTGGGAGAAGCGCTCAACTTTGTCAGGGTCACGGAACTGTTGGGCGTGATGCGGGAAACACTGCCGTCTTCAAACTCAACCTCTGCGCGGCCGTCCGGACCGGTTTGAATCTGAGTTCCCTCGGTCAGCGGCATATTCATCACCGCGTGCGAAAACTCCGTCTGGTTGTTTCGCACAATCTGAACTGTTCCCTCTACGTCGCTCAGACGGACTACCCGAAGGTTCTGCGTATCCGCAACGGCGCCTGAAGCGGCAGCGGTTGCAGGCTGGTCGGGAACCTGTGCAACAGCCGCATGGGAATTGATCTCCGCGTTGGCCGACAAGGCATGGCATCTGCATGTCAAAACCAACAAACTGCCAGCCATGGCCAGCAACGTCACTCTTACCGTGCTCGCCCAGTCGAACGACTGGCGGGTTGCTGCTGTGGCTGGGTTGGTGGTTGAATCTACGTGCTCGACTTGCGAGGTTCGCATGGCGCACTCCTTACCCTGCCTTATTAGACACGACTTCGGCGCTTTAGTTGCTGCCCATTCGCGGTCAATTGCGCGAAATGAAACTCGCGGTCAGGGCTTTGAGGGTATTCCCTGCGCCAATGTAGTCTCGGCGTTATGAATATGGCAAATCGCGACCGCCAGCGCGTCGGAGGCGTCTGTCGGTTCCGGAGGCTCGGCCAACCGCAACAGGCGGGTCACCATAAACTGCACCTGCTCTTTATCGGCTCTACCATAGCCACAGACCGCCGATTTTACGGAAAGCGGAGAATATTCCGCAATGGCGACCTTGCAGGTTGCAGCGGCCAGCAGTGCGACGCCGCGAACCTGGCCCAGTTTCAGCGCGGTTTGCGCGTTGACCGCATGAAAAACATCCTCGACCGCGACCACTTCGGGCTGGTGTTCGGCGATCAGGTCCAGCAGGCGATTGAAGATGATCGTCAGCCGATGCGGCAGGCCGTCGCGCTTGGAAAGGTGAATCGCACCATGGCACACAGAATAGATCTGACCGGCGCGGTCGGTATCGACGACGCCGTAGCCCGTCCATTCGGTGCCGCAATCAATTCCCAGGACCCGCATCGTGTAGATTCCGATCTGATCTCGAAGTCGCTAGCGGGAAATGCCTTCCATCGGAGACGAGGCGGTCGCATATAGTTTGCGGGGCATGCGACCGGCACGAAACGCCTGACGACCGGCGAGAACTGCGTGTTGCATGGCCTCCGCCATCAACACAGGATTGTCGGCACAGGCGATCCCGGAGTTCATCAAGACGGCATCCGCGCCCAACTCCATCGCAAGCGCAGCATCGGAGGCGGTGCCGACTCCGGCATCGACAATCAACGGGACTTCCGTGATCAGTTCGCGCAGAATCCGCAGCGAGGTAGCGTTTTGGATGCCGAGGCCGCTTCCGATCGGCGCTCCAAGCGGCATGACCGCAGCCGCTCCCGCGTCGATCAGCCGCTTCGCAACCACAATGTCGTCCGATGTATACGGCAAAACAGTAAAGCCTTCCTTGACCAGAACTCGAGTGGCTTCTAGGGTCGCCGACACGTCCGGATACAAGGTGGCCTTGTCGCCGATGACTTCAATTTTCACCCAGTCGGACAGGCCGACTTCGCGGCCCAGTCGCGCGGCCCGAATCGCCTCCTCCGCGGTGTAACATCCGGCCGTATTTGGCAGCAGAAAATAGTGTCGCGGATCGATAAAGTCCAGCAGACTTTCCTTGCTGCGATCCAGGTTTACTCGCCGCACGGCAACGGTCACCATTTCCGCGCCGGAAGCTTCGATGGCTCGTTGGGTCTCCGCTCCGTCCTTGTATTTTCCGGTGCCGACGATCAGGCGCGACTGGAAGGTTTTTCCAGCGATCACAAGAGTGTCCATAGCCCTATTGTAGTGCGAGCCGGCTGGTCACAAGCTCGTAGGCTTGATACCACGGAATCCATATCCTTCCTGACAACTAGCGCGACATGAAACAGGGAAAGTGGCTACCTACTGTTTTGCTCCGTGGATGAAGTTTTTTCTTGACACGCTGGTATGCGCAGCCTAAACGTAAAGGCAATTGAATTCAACGCGTATCTGGGGGCATTATGATTGATCGTCGAAAATTAGTTCTCTCCGCTCTGACTCCCATTCTCGCCGGATTGGTTCTGGTCGGCTCAACAACCTTTGCATCATCCAAGAAGAAAAAGGCTGGCGCCGCGACCACCCAGTCGACGGCTGCCGCGACGTCCACGGACAAAACAACGGCCAAGAAGTCCGCCAAGGCGACGAAGGAACGCAAGAAGACGGCCAAGTCGACCGCGGCTGAAACGAAACGGGAAGCCGCCAAGTCCCCGGCCAAAAGCGAAAACAAAAAATCCGCTCCGATAGAGGCAAAAACTGCAGCTCCCGAGGCTAAGGCCGCCCCAACCGCGACCACGCATGCTGCCGCACCTTCCAGGAGGGAGGCAAAGGCAGCGCCGACCAACACGGCTGTCTCCTCCAGTGAGATTGCGAACGCGAGGTCCAAGGGTCTGGTCTGGGTGAACACGGATTCGAAGGTGTATCACAAGGACGGAAGATATTACGGAAACACCAAGCAAGGAAAATTCATGACCGAAGCGGATGCAGAGAAAGCTGGATATAAAGCCGCAAAGAAGTAGAACCACTATGCTAAAAGCAGGCAAAAAAACCAACGGCCCGATGTCTCCAATGAGACACCGGGCCCTGGCCGGTGAGTGGTTAGATTGACCGGAGGCATCCCCGCAGGTGGGCCTCGACGATATTGATGCTTGCCGTCAGGACTGGCGGTAGGACGCCTAAGCCCCAGTCACCTCACGTGCTTTGCTACAACTACCTTCAATATTTTTCATTCTCTGGATCGCCCTCCTTTCCCGTGTACGGATACTATGGCGCGAACGCAGCCTGCTCGTCAAGATGGGTTGCGAGATGGCCGCCAGCGTCGTTGACGCGGTCGAAAAATTGCACCGCCGGGGCGCGAGAACTTTCACCTGGTCAATCCGCTCCTCTTAAATAGAAGCGAAGTCTCGATTCGCGGAGTCCGGCCTGCGGTTACCTTCGTACACTCGTTGGGCGAAAATTCCCTCCAGCGCAACAGTTTCCTGTTCCAATGAAACTATCGACCCCTTCTGTATGCTTTGAACGCTTGTGATTGCACCACGACGTTCCTGAACACGCTGGCGAACCTATATGGCGCAACTTGTTGAGTTCCTGGACGACAGCCGCGTAGCGAGCGCGCCTGCCCTTCTGTGTGGCGACCTGCCGCAGCAGCTGGAACGTCTCCTGCTGACATCCTGTTCTGTCACGGAGATCTACTCCCGCCTGGGAGAGTTCCTCTTGCAATCCGTCGCAGTGGACGGCATGTGGCTTGGCTCCCCGGACGACAACAAAAAAATATGTAGTCATTTTGCGGCGGGTGAAGGGGTCGCTGAATTTCTCGGGGATGAACCCATCCTGATCGACGAGACCGCCGACAGCCCTGTGGAGCACGCCTGGCGGATGGGAGTTCCTCAATTCGCTTCGGATTGGACCGATCGGCGGAATCACCTGCCCGGTGTATTTTGGCGGGAGCGGGGACTCCGCTTCGGCTGGCGGTCCTCGTGCGCAATCCCGATCTCGGGAGAATCAGGCAAGCGCGACATTCTCATCCTGTACAGCAGACGTGCCAAGTTCTTTGACAGAGACTACATTCGACGATTTGTGCTGCAACTCCACAGCTCGCTCGGCTACGCGTTGGAGCGGCTGCGGCTGTTGGAAACCATACAAAACGGTCAGCAAGCGCTGATGCTCTACAAAAGTGCGATGGATGTTTCAACCCACGGCATTCTGATTGCGGCGGCAGAGAAAGATCTGCCCATTTGTTATGTCAATCCCGCATTCGAACGCATCACCGGCTACAGCGCGGAGGAGGCAATTGGAAGGAACTGCCGCTTTCTGCAGGGAACAGACACTGCCCAGCCGCAAATGAAAACCATTCGCGAAGCATTGAGCGAGGGAAAGTCGTGCACGGTCGAGCTGAGGAATTATCGCAAGAACGGCGCCATGTTCTGGAACTCGGTGAGCATTGCCCCAGTGCTGGATGAGACGGGCCGCACAACGCACTTCATCGGCGTGCAAAAAGACATTACCGACGTCAAAACTCTGCTGCAAGTAAGCATTCACTCCAATGCGCTCTATCGCGCCTTGATGGGGGCAGCAGAACTGGTGATTGGAGCGCAAACAGAGCCTCAATTGCTCGACGGTCTTTGCCGTCTGCTGCTCGACAGCGAACTCTTTTCGCAAGTTTGGATTGGTCGTCCCGACTCCAACGGTGACTTGCAGATCGAATCCATCTGCAATCGCTTCGGTGAGTCGAACCCTATCTCACGTCTGCCTAATGTCATCAACGGCGACGAAACGAGGGAGGTGACGGTACGGGCATGGCGGCTTCGCCAGCTCCAATCCACCAACGACCGCAGAACAGGCATGAGGGCAGAACTCATCGAGGACTCTGAGCGAACAGGTTCTTCGTCCGCTACAGCGGTAGTTCCTCTCTATCGCGGCGGCGAGATTTGGGCATTGTTGAGTTTGCTGTCGAATGAACCCGAAGTTTTCAGCACCGAACTCCTGAATTTGATGGAACGGATTGGGCGGCTTGCCGGGCACGGTCTCGACGCTTTAGATCTTCGCCACACCCTGGAATCGGAGCGCAAATACCAATCATGGTTGGCAAGACATGATGCGTTGACGGACCTGTTGAATCGCCGCGGATTGACGGAGTGTGTGGAGGATGCAATTGCCCGCTCGGACCGGACGAATCAATCGATGGCAGTCGCGCTGATCGACCTGAATGGATTCCGAGTGCTTAACGAATTGCATGGCCATCCGGCATGCGATCTATTGTTGCGTACGGTTGCCGACCGGCTGACGGCATCTTTGAGACCGGGCGATGTGGCGGGAAGATTGGGTGGAGACGAATTCGTATTGATCTTAGAAGACGTCGACGAGGAAAGGCTTGCCGTCCTGCTGGACAAAGTTCAGGCGGCTGTGAAAGTTCCAATCCATCTCGCGAGTGGGAGGACGGCCACGATTCAGAGCAGCATTGGTGTCACAATTTATCCGCAGGACCACTCCACGCCGGAGCATCTGTTGCGCCACGCCGACCGGGCGCTTTGCGCTTTCAAGGAAGCCAGGGGCCCCGCGACCTCCCGGTGGATGATCTATCAACCGGAGGCAGACGCGCAAAAGCATATTCGACAGCAATCTATGCTGGCACTGTTTCATAGCGAAAACCTCCGCGTGCATTATCAACCTTTGATAAATTTGCTGACGGGCAAGGTGACAGGAGTGGAAGCCCTGGCGCGATTGGTCGACAAAGACGGCAGAATTCTCCCGCCAGCCGAGTTTCTGGAGCACTTCGGCACTTCCGAACTCACCAGTCTGACCACGCAGGTGCTGGCACAAAGCGTCCAGGATCTGGATCGTTTGGACAATGCGGGCTGCCACCTCAGCGTCGGGATCAATCTGGAACCGATGATCTTAAATGACTCGAAAAGCGTACTCGATCTATGCCAACAGATTGAAAGAAGCGGCCTGGCCGCGAATCGCATCGTTTTGGAACTGCTGGAGCACACAGACACGCTGTCCATGAACGTCGCCCAAGGAACGCTGCGCGATCTGAAAGCCAGCGGCGCCAAGATCGCATTGGACGACGTGGGAACTGCGTACTCTTCTTTATTGCGAATGAAGCAGTTTCCGGTTGACATCGTCAAGCTGGATCGCAGTTTTCTGGCTGGACTGGATCACCAGCCGAAGGAGCTGAGATTCCTGATGCAGCT